>CAIQKQ010000225.1 GCA_903872425.1 uncultured Opitutia bacterium
CCAGCGGTCGCGCGAGTAGAAGTCGGCGAAGTTGATGAAATTGTGGAGCAGGGAGCGGAGGTCGCGCGAAAGGCGGAGCAGTTTTTCGAGGTTAGCGATGGCGGCGGCCTCGGGCGCGAGCGCGGCATCCTGCGCGATAAGCGTGGTGAGCGTTGCCCGGCCTTGGCCGGCCAGGATGGCGTTGACGCGAGTGAGGCCGAGGGGCTCAACCGCCGCGCCGGCTTTGGCGGCGGCCCACGCCTCGTGGGCGGCCAGCCGGGCGTTGAGGGCACTCCACTCGGCGGCGGTGAGCGTGGTTTTTCCCTCGCCGAACACCGGCGTGATAGCGACGGCGTGGAGGGTGGTGGCCGCGGCGGCCCACGCGGGGTTAACGCCGTCGGTGAGTGGCAGCGCGCGGCCGGCTTCGACATGCGCCAGGGGAAAGTGCGCGATCTCGGCGAGGCTGGCGGCAAGGTCTTTGGTGGCGAGCGCGGCGAATTCGCCTTCGGCACGGTTGACGGCGGCGGCGGCGCGGCCGTCAAACGCGGCGAGGCGGCCACGGGCGAAAAAATCGTCGGCTTTGGCGCGGACGGACTGCACGGCGGCGAGCGCGGCGGCGGTGCCGGTCCCGAGCGGTGCGGCCTCGGCCGTCGTGCCGGCGGCGCACCACGCCGAGTAAGCGGCACAATTAGCGAAAAACGCATCCACGCGTGCCTGGTCCACACCCGGTCCGCCACTGCGGTCGGGGACGGAGCCTTGGGTGGCAATAATGTCGGTGATGAGTTGGGCGGTGCCGGCGTCGGCGGCCGAGGCGGCCGTGATGATGCCGTCGCCGTTAAGCTTGGTGCCCGCAAAGATTTTTGCGGTGTCGGCGGCGTCGGCGAGAGTGATAGCGGGATCCGTGGGGCGGCCGAGGTTGGCGAGAATTTGTTTCGCTGAGGCGAGGACGGCCTGGCCCTCGGGGGTGGCGGGGTTGAGCGCGGCGAGGGGTAGCGCGTCAGAGTCTTTGAGCAGTTCGCCGGCGTCCTTGAGATGCGCAGCGGCCCACCGCACGGCGGCGAGCAGTTCGGGCACGCGGATGCGGCCGTCGCCGTCGGTATCAATGAGGGCGAGCGTTTTTTCGTCGAGCTCCAGGCCTTTGACGGGGCAGCTCAACGCGACCCAAAGTTTTTGGTCGAGCTGGTCGAGTGCGAGAAGGTCGGCGCCGGTGGCGAGGGTGACTTGATCGAGACCGCCGGTGCGGAAAAATTTCCAAGTATGCATGGGTACAGGGAGGGACGGACGAAAAGGTTGAGCCAACGGCGGGAGACTCGGAAAGCGAGCGCGGAGTAGGCAATCCCCAATTGGTTGGCGATGGGCGGCGTCGGCCGGGAGCGGTCGGCGGAGGTGAGCGCAAAAAAACCCGCCCCATGGAGCGGGTTTTGCACTGGCAATGAAAAGCTACTTCCGCGTTTACGCGGCGGGCTGGGGGGCTGGCCGTGCGGCGGGCGCTGTCGGGGCTGCGGGCGCGCCACTGCGGGCCGGGGCGGCGGCAGCGGGGCGGTTAATCGAAATTGCTGAGACGCTAAAGGTCGCGTTTAGGCGTGGGCCGGTTTGTTGGGGACTGCCAGCGCCGCGCTGGCCCCGCACGTTGGTGGCCGCCGCCCCTACATCCAGCTGGCCGATGGTGCCGGTGCCGAGTTGGGCGCCGCCGCGACCGCCGCGCTGGGCTCCGGCTCCACCCTGCCCGGCAAATCCACCCTGTCCGCCTTGCTGTCCGGCAAATCCGCCAGGCCCGCCCTGTCCGCCTTGTCCGCCGCGACCGCCGCGACCGTTGTTGCCGGTGACAGTAAGGCTGCTGCGCACGATATTGATGTAGGGCTCTTTGTCGGAGAGCTTGCGATAAAGGGGAATAAGCTCGGACATGTCCGGACTGAGGTCGCGGAACGTCACATCCATGGTGATGATCTTAAGCTGCGAGGACGGGGGCGAAATACTGGGCGTGGTGAAGTTCAGATTGGTCACGCCGGCCTCGCGGGCCAATTGCTGGATACTAGTCCGCAGCGTGGCCTCATCACGGATAGCCTGGCGCGGGTCGAGCTGATCAATGATTTTTTGCGACGCAGCGTGGATGGC
>CAIQKQ010000226.1 GCA_903872425.1 uncultured Opitutia bacterium
CCATTGGTCACGGCGAGGGGTTTTGTCCGGGTGATGACTGCGGTGCCGCTATAGCCTTTTTTGTCAGCACTGTTCCAGAATACTTCGTAGCCGCGCGGCCAGGCGACGTGCTGCACATCGCCGGGATGCGCCTTCGTTTCCTGCAGGCAAATTACCTCGGCCTCGACTGAGGTAAAATAATCCATCGCGCCTTTTTTGAGTGCGGCACGGAGGCCGTTGACGTTCCAAGAAACTAGTTTCATGCGCGCCCGTTCAACGCACCGATGCCGTGCGGCGCAAACCGTTTCCGCGCTTTCAATATTTCAAACTTTCAGTCATTTAACCTCCATGTCTGCCTTCCGCCATCTCCCGCTCGGCCAACGCATCCCCGGCAGCCCGCACTCCGTCTCGTGCAGCCTGCCCACGATGCGGGATGTGCGCGGCTATGAGGAGAAGGATCCGGCGGTCACGAAGCACCTCACTTCAGGCTACCCGCGTTTCGTGGTGCACCCATTCACGCGTCGGTTGGCGGAGCACTTCATCGCCACCCAGCCTGAAATGAAGAGCCGTACGCTCTGGCTGACTTCATCCGAAAAAATGGCCCGTGGCCTCATCTCAATTCTTGGCGAAACCTGCGGTGCGCAATTTTTCTCCTGTGACGGCCTCCACGGCGTCTCGCATCTGGCCGCCGACTCCGATGCCTTCCGCCACTCCAAGCTCTTTCTCCAAAACCTTGGCGGCTTCCTCTCCTCGCGCGAGGCCGAGGACCACCTCGTGCGTCTCGGCCTGCTCGCCGCGCCGTATACCGAGGAAACCTTTTCCGGCGATGCCGCTGCTGAGGTACGCCGCCACCTGCGCCGCGCGTTGCCCGCTTGCGCGGATTCCGATCTCGTGCTCGCCAACTGCGGCATGAACGCCATCTGGGCCGCCTTTCGCGCCGTCTCCGAACTCCAGGCCGCCCGCGGCCGCACGGTCTGGCTCCAACTTGGCTGGCTCTATCTCGACACCATTTGCATTCTGCAAAAATTTACCGGCACGCCCACGGCCGACTACGTCTACATCCGCGACGTCTTCGATTTCGCCGCACTGGAGCGCATCTTTGCCATGCATGGCGCGCGTATCGCCGGTGTCATCGCCGAGGTGCCGACCAACCCGCTCATTCAGACGCCCGACCTCCCTGCGCTCGCTGCCTTGTGCCGCCGTCACGGCGCGCGCCTACTGGTGGACCCTTCGATTTCTTCCGTTTGGAACCTCGATGTGCTTCCGCATGCCGACGTCGTGGTGTCTAGCTTGACCAAATACACCGCCAGCGAAGGGGATCTCACCGCCGGCCTCGCCGCCGTCAATCCGGCTGGCCCCGACGCCGCCGCCCTTCGGCCTCGGCTCGCCGCCGGCGTCGAGCCGCCCTACCCACGCGACCTTGCCCGCCTCGCCGCACAAATCGGCCGCACCGACACTGTGCTCACGCAAATTCATGCGGGCACCGCGCGCGTCGCCGCATTTTTGGAGACGCATCCCGCCGTCGAAAACGTATTCTGGGCGATTTCGCCCGCTTCGCGCGCCAACTACCAGCGCCTTGCCCGCGCGCCCGATGCCACTGGCGGCATGATCACCTTCACGCTACGGGGCATCGGCGCGTTGGAAAAGTTTTACGACCGGCTGCGCCTGCCCAAAGGCCCGAGCTTCGGCATGACGACGACGCTCATCTGCCCCTTCATGTATCTCGCGCATTACGACCTCGTGACGACTCCCGCCGGCCTTGCCGAGCTCGCTGCCAGCAAACTCGACCCGGATTTGCTGCGTCTCTGTATCGGCACCGAGCCCCCTGATGATATCATCGCCTCCCTCGCTGAGGCGCTAGGGTAACTTTGGTTCTTCGTTCGATGTCGTGTTACTCAAGCGAATACGGTGGTGGTGGCTGAATTCGAACCCAGTCAGATGTAGGGGCGTGGGCGAAATGATGGGCGACTTTCAGCAAGAGCACATCGCTGCCAGCCAAATCCTCCCGCACCAATTGTAACCCTCAACGCCCCCGCAGCGCCACGGCGAGTTGGTCTTTGAATTCCCGCTCGCTGCTCCGGGATTTGCGCTTGAGCTTTTTGGCCACCCGCTGGAGGTGGTTCAAATCGCCGGCCAGCGTGTTGTTGGCCAGTGTCAGGCGTGCCACAGACTCGTTGGCCACGCGCAGCAGTTCCTCCAGTTCAGCGATACCAAGGGTCGTCATGCTGCTTGATAGTCTTTGTGGCTGGGAATAGCCACAACCATCGGGCGAAAGAAATTGAGTACGAGCAACAGGGCGGCGGCCGCCGATTATACAAACACGTCGGGCGGGGTGCGGGCAAAAAAGTCTTCCATATAGGCCGTCGTGGCTTTGCCTTCCATGAAGATGGGATCAGTCATGATGGCACGGTGCAGCGGGATGGTGGTCTTGATTCCACGGACGAGATACTCGTTAAGGGCGCGGGAAGCGGTGCGAAGGGCTTCTTGGCGGGTTTGTCCGTAACTGATGAGTTTGCCGATCATCGAATCGTAATAGGGCGGGATGGTATAGCCGGAATAGACGTGACTATCCACCCGGATGCCGTGGCCGCCAGGCGCGTAGTAGAGGCCAATAGTGCCGGGCGAGGGGGCGAAGTTGCGTGCGGGATCCTCAGCATTGATACGGCACTCGATGGCATGACCTTTGGTCACGATGTCGCCTTGGCTGAAGGCGAGCTTTTCGCCGTTGGCGACGTGAATTTGCTGTTTCACGAGGTCGATGCCGGTAACTTCCTCAGTTACGGGATGTTCCACCTGGATGCGGGTGTTCATCTCGATGAAATAAAAATTCCCTTTGGCATCCACTAGGAACTCGATGGTTCCGGCGTTTTCGTACGCGGCGGCGGAGGCGGCGCGGACGGCCGCTTTACCCATGGCCTTCCGGAGCGAGGGGGTGAGGAAGGGGGAGGGCGACTCCTCGATGAGCTTTTGGTGGCGGCGTTGCACCGAGCAGTCGCGCTCGCCGAGGTGGATGACATGGCCGTGCGAATCGGCGAGGATCTGGAACTCGATGTGGCGCGGCTTCTCAATGTATTTCTCGATGTAGACGGCACCATTGCCGAAGGCCTTCTCGGCCTCGTTGCTGGCGACATGGAATTCCTTGGCGAAGGAGATGTCGTTGTGGGCAATCCGCATCCCGCGCCCGCCGCCGCCGGCGACGGCCTTGATGATAACGGGATAGCCAGCTTTGCGGGCAGCCTTTATGGCTTCAGCCTCGGAAGTCACGGGGCCGTCGGACCCGGGGACAATGGGGACACCGGCCTTGCGCACGGTGTCTTTCGCGACCGATTTGTTGCCCATCATCTCGATGGACTTGGACTTGGGGCCGATGAACTTGATGTTACACTTCTCGCACTGTTCGGCGAAACGGGCGTTTTCGGAAAGAAAGCCGTAACCGGGGTGGATGGCATCTACGTCGGCGACCTCGGCGGCGGCAATGATACGGTCCGCCTTCAGGTAGCTGTCCGCGCTACGCGGGCCACCGATGCAGATGGCCTCGTCGGCAAGTTGGACATGGAGGGATTGGACGTCCGCCTCCGAATAGACGGCGAGAGTCTTGATGCCGAGCTCGCGGCAGGCGCGGATGATGCGGAGGGCGATTTCACCGCGGTTGGCGATCAGGACTTTTTGGATCATCGAAAGGAAAAGAAGTGTAAGTCAGGGGTGGGGAAGGGCTTGGAAACAGGCGAACCGCCGACTGGATGCCGCGCGGGGCCAAGCAACAATTTGGCGGGAGCGCGGCAGGCCAGTGGCGGTTCAGGCGGAGGCGGGGTCAGCCTTGTTTGATTTTGAATAGTTTCTGGCCGTATTCGACAGCCTGGCCGCTCTCGACGAGGGCCTCGATGATGGTGCCCTTGGCCTCAGCCTGAATCTCGTTCATGATTTTCATGGCCTCGATGATACAGACGACGGTGTTCTCGACGACTTTGGCCCCGGGATCGACAAACGGCTTACTCTCAGGCGATGGCGAACGATAAAAGGTGCCGACCATCGGGGATTTGATGTAGGAGACACCTGAATCTTCCTCAGCCACGGCGGGATCGGCAACGGTGATAGGAGTCGATGCGGCGGCCGGCGGAAATGGGGCCGCCGTGCCGGGTGCGGCCGAAGCGACGGGCAAGGCCACCGAATCTGTCACGATCGCGAAGGGCGAGGCCGACCCGCGGCCACTGGTCACAACGGGTAGGCCGTTGGCTCCGCGGCGGATTTTAAGCTTAAATCCTTCCTCTTCGACAGCGAACTCCGTGAGCTCGGAGCGTCGCATCAGGTCAATGATCTGTTTGATTTGTTTTAGGTCCAAAGGATGTAAGGGTTGAGTCGGAAATTGGTTGAATGACGAGTTAGAGCCTATTTTGGGTCAAGCGTTCAAAAAGAAAAACAAAGAAAAACGCCATTTTTATTATTTTTGCCAAAAAACTGGTTAAAATAAACAAAAAATCGCGTTTTTAGGCCAAAAATTGGGCTATTTTTAAGGCATAGAATGGCTAACTGAAGGAGATTTGAGCCATTTTTTGATCACAAATCCGGCTATCGGCAGGTCGGTCAACATCACTTTAAGCGGAGTTTGCGATGGCAAAAATGGCGAGGCTAAGCCCCACATGGCGAGCAGCAGGATCGGCGGGGCAAAACGAATGCCTAACACCCAGTAGGTTGCCACATGGAATGCGATCAAACCACCAGTCCAAAGTCGTAACAAACTTGGCCGGAAAATGGACCAAAATGTGAAAATTTGGAGATAGATTGTTCCCAACATTAGCGGCCAGCTCACCGCAACATGATCCACAAGCCACAGACCGACTGGGCTTCTGGAGCCGGTTTCAGTCAGTCGGTCGGCAATATGCAGGGCCATTGCCTGCGGGTGAAACGCCGTTATTTGGCCCTGCGATGCTTGCCGCAGTGCCCCGAGTAACTTGCCCAACCCGGACATAGAGTAGGTGAGCAGGATAAGGGCGTGGGCGGTCCAAAAAACATTGAGATATGATTGTCGTTCGCGACGGCCAGGAGATCGGCCCACGTCTGGTAGGAAAATCAGGACGATGGCTGCAAGCAACCATAGATGGGTGCCGTGGCCGATTTTCCCGGCTGAGTAATGCAGTGCGGTGAACTCCAGCATCCCGAAAGCTGCTAAAGCGCGGCCCAGTCGGTGACCCGGCGCGATGGCGGCAGCGAGTGCGCCGGTCAGATACAGTACAGTCACAACGGCCGCTGCCACCGGCAAGCCGGTCACGTGCGCCCATGCCACCGGCCACAGTAGGCCGGCTTGGCCCATCTCTGACAGTTCGGCCCAACTGGGGGCATCGGTTAAAGCAAAATACAGAAGTCCGGCATAAAACGCGCTCACCAGCATGCGCGCCTCCAGCCATGCGTGTGTCTGCCGAGCCAGCGCGTCAGGTCGCCCGGGAAGCTGTCGGCAGGCGAGCCGACTTCGCACCTGTTTCCACAATGGGGTATTCATGGTACCTTGGTGTCGAACTGGCGCACGGAGCGTGTTTGCTCTGTCCCGCCATGCAGCCGCTCGATCGGATGGTAGCTCACTTCCACTAACTCGTAGCGCGCCGGTCGGTGGATGAAGTTGTCCTCCAATGTCTGGCGCAATCGCCGTACCTCTACCTCGTTGCCCGCGGCGCAGGCCCGGCCTAAGTCGCGGGCCAAGCGCACGACTGTCGGCGCCTGCACCACCGACACCAACTCGCGGTCAGTTTCCAAGGCCACGGCTGGCCCAGGCGCCCTGCCGTCCAGTTCCAGCAACCGAACCTCTGCCCTCGTGCGCACCTGCTCCGGCGTCAGGGCAAAAAGAAACCAAGAATAAAGGGGGAATACCTCCTGCCCCGGTGCGCCCAACACCGCTAGCCCGCCGACCAGTTGTACGACAAGTACAGCCGCCAGCCATCCCTGTTGTCGCCGGTAGGCGAACGTGGAATTACGGCTGGAATTACACAGAGGAATAGAGTGGGCGGGAGTCTGCATGGTTCGTGTCGTTGCTCCGCAATCCAAGCTGGCCACTCTCGACCGACGAGTGCAATCCTCAGGTTATTATCTTTAAAAAACGCTTGCACCGACAGCAGAATGGGGTATATTTCTCACTGCTTTACAATGAACACCCTTAAAACAACCTCTTCGCACTTCTTTAAATCGGTTTCGACTCTAGCTGCGGCAATCGCCCTCTCCACCCCTGTTTTGTTCGCCGGAATGGGCGGCGGTGGCGGCGGTGGCGGCGGCGGCGGTGGCGGCGGCGTTGGTGGCGGCGGCGGGCAGAAGCCCCAGCCTTCAGCCGATAGTCAGTTAAAAGATCGTTGGGATAAAAATCACAATGGTAAGCTGGACACAGATGAACTCAAGGCGATCTATTCCTCAGACAAAGCTCTCTTTACCGAATTGATGAAATTCGATGACGATCATAGCAACAGTCTTGATGCAAGAGAGCTGACCAGGTGGGCTGATTCGAAAAAAGCCCCCTCAGCCCCTTCAGGTGGCGGTGGCGCCTGAACGCGAGCGGTTTTTAATTTTCAACCCGATGTTCTGTCCACTGTGTGGCGGACATCGGGTTTTTTTATGCCCAGACTCCCGAGGACGTGAAAACAAGGTGCTGCACGCTTGCTTCCAGATGCCGCGGATGGGGGAAATCATGGATGGTGCCTTGACGTGGAGGTAGGAATTGCTCATCCAGTTATGTAGATGCGAACCACCGCCACGGCGCTCCGACTTACTTAGACGCACGATTCCCCACTCGGGCCGCGTAGCGGCTGGTCGTGCGTCCGTTCTTGATTCTTGGTTTTCACGTGTCCGCCGGATGCGTGTGTGTGCTCGCCTTTCTGCTCGTTCGCCCGCAATTTTATTCCGTTTCGCAATGCAATCTCCGCCCGTTACCAAATACGTCCCCTTTCCGCCCGTCACCTTGCCCGACCGGCAATGGCCTAACCGCACCCTCACCCATACGCCCGTCTGGTGCAGTGTGGACCTGCGCGATGGCAATCAGGCCCTCGCACAACCCATGAGCGTCGAGGAGAAATTGGAGTTTTTCGACTTGCTGGTGAAAATCGGTTTCAAGGAAATCGAAATTGGTTTCCCGTCTGCCTCGCAAATCGAGTTCGATTTTTGCCGCCGCCTCATCGAAGGAAACCGCATCCCTGCCGATGTCACGATCCAAATCCTCTGTCAGTGCCGCGAGGATCTCATCACGCGCTCGTTGGAAGCATTGCGCGGCGCGAAGAACGTCATCTTCCACTTGTACAACTCCACCTCGCCCAAGCAGCGCGAATACGTCTTTAACGCGTCCAAGGCCGAGATCGTTCGCATCGCCACGCATGCCGTCGGCTTCCTGAAGCGCGAGATGGTCCCGCTCGTTACCGCTGGCACGCGGTTGCGCCTCGAATACTCGCCGGAGAGCTTTACTAGTACCGAGTTGCCGTTTGCGCTGGAAATTTGCGAAGCTGTGACCGACAGGTGGTCGCCGACGGCCACCGACCAGATCATCCTCAACCTCCCTGCGACCGTCGAATACGGCACGCCTAACGTCCACGCCGACCAGATCGAGTGGATGTGCCGCCACCTCACCCGCCGCGCCGTCACCATCGTCTCGCTCCACACCCATCACGACCGCGGCACCGGCGTCGCCGCGACCGAACTGGCGCTCCTGGCCGGGGCCGACCGCGTCGAGGGCACACTCTTCGGCAATGGCGAGCGCACCGGCAACGTGGACCTCGTCACCGTCGCGCTCAATCTCTACACGCACGGCATCCACCCCGGCCTCGATTTTTCCGACATCAACCACATCCGCGAAGTCTACGAGCGTTGCACGCGCCTCGAGGTGCCGCCGCGCTCCCCCTACGCCGGCGAGCTGGTGTTCACCGCCTTCAGTGGTTCGCACCAGGATGCGATCAAAAAATCCTGGGCCGCGCAAAAGCCCGGCGCGCCATGGGATGTGATCTACATTCCCATCGACCCCGCCGATATCGGCCGCAGCTACAAGGCCATCATCCGCATTAACAGCCAGTCAGGTAAAGGCGGTGTCGCTTATGTGCTGGAAAACGAGTTTGGCTACTCGTTGCCCAAACTCATGCACAAGGAGATCGGACGCCTGATTAACGACCTCGCCGACGCCAAAGGTACTGAGCTCACGCCCGACGAGGTCCACGACCTCTTTCGTCGCGAATATCTCGACCGCACCGCGCCGGTCACCCTCACGCGCTTCAAGACCGTCGAACGCGACAGCGCCGTGAAGTGTGAGGCCGCGCTCACGATGGACGGTGCCACGCACGCGCTCGCCGCCGACGGTAACGGCCCGATTGACGCCTTTGTGCGCGCGCTTGGCGCGACCAACTTGCCGAAGTTCGACGTGCTCTCCTATTCCGAGCACTCGCTGGGTACGGGCGCCGAGGCGCGCGCGGTAAGTTATATTCAAATCAAACTCGCCGGCGGCCGCACTCTCTATGGCGCGGGCACAGACACGAACATCGAGCTCGCCAGCATCAAGGCCGTTGTAAGCGCCCTCAACCGCGCGCTCGCGAAAAAGTGAGCGCGGGCATTCTGCTTAAACGTCAAGTCGCTGAGCGGCAAAGGGGCAAAACCGAGGGCTGATCAATTTAATTCCTTCCGGGTGGGTTACACTATGCGCATAACCGTTTAATGCGTTCTATTTCCGCTCACACTCGAGCGGCGCGACGGTATAGCCAAGCGCAGAGCAGGAGGAGTAGCGCCGGCGGCGCCCATTGGAGCAGGTCTGGGCGGCGCGCGGGGTATTGGTCGAGCCAGTGAAGGCATTCGGTCAACAAATAGAAACCAAGTGCGACCGCGATGGCGACCGCGAGGTTGGCTGAGGTCTCGCGGCGCGAGACGCGGATGCCGAGCGGAACGCCGAACAGCGCAAACGTGAGCACAGTGAACGCGCCGGCCGCCTTCTCTTGCAAGGCGACCTCGACCTTCATGCGTTCTTGCTCATGGGTTCGCGTAGTGGCCGCATCGGCGGCGGGTGGCGCGGAGGCGAGCCGGTGGCGTTCGGCGAGAAGCTGTTCCAGCGTGAGCTGATTGGGCCGGGGTTGAAAAATCGTGCGCGGGCCGAGAACCTCGTCAAGCTGCCACGGCGGGAGCGCGGGCGGCGGGTCAGACTTGCCTTGAAAATCCGTGTTGGAAAAAATCTCCGGGTTGGCCGGGTTGCGGCGGTCTAGGATGGTGAGTCCGAGCAACGTGAGTTGGAGCGTGTTGGCCCGCTCGTCGTAATCCACCTGACCGCGGAGGGCGTGGACTAACTCCGAGGTGCGCTTGGACTTATCGAGCCGCTGCACCCACACATCCTGTAGCGCGCCGCCGTTCTTTTCGCCGACATAAAAAATGTAGCCGGGAAATTTATTCACGAAAGTTTTCGGTACGATGAGGCCGAGCGGGTTTTGCCTCACCGCATCAGCGAGGGTGGTGCGATAGGCCGTGCGCGCGACGGGCATCAGGTGAAAATTGAGATAAAGCGCGAGCGCCGCGCCCAGCACGCCGAGCAGCAACACGGGCCGGGCGATGTAGCCGAGGCCCAGTCCGGCAGCGCGCATCGCGGTGATCTCCAGTTGCGCCGACATCCGCCCCAGCACCAGCAGCACGCCGGTGAGCACGCCAAGGGGCAGTGCGTAGACGAGCACATAGGGGAGCAGTAATGGCAGCAGGCCGAGCACAACGCCGATGGGTAACTGACCGCTCAGCGCGTAGCCGAGCAGATCCTTGAACGCGTTAGCCGAGAGCAGCACAAAGGCGAACAGGCTGGTTGCCGCCGCGCACGTCAGCAGGACGCTGAGGAAAATATGGCGGTGGAGGGTGTGCATCGGCGCAGACAAAGCGTTGCCAGGTTCCGCCGCGTGTCGAGCCGTTGTGACACAAAAAAACCGGCCGCACCTTAGGTGCGGCCGGTGAAAAAACTAAATGGCAACGATCGCTCTGCCCCGAACAATTACCAGCCCGCACCCTTCGTCAGCGTCTTCACGCGGACCACGAAATAGTCGGAGGTAATGTAGAGCATCGAGCCGTCGTCACCCCAGTTGCAGTTGCTCGATTGTTCGCCGGTATGGATCCGGCCGAGCAGTTTGGCCGCGGGAGAGATCACGAGGACCCCGCCGGCACCGCTGCTCCAGAGGTTACCATCGCGGTCGACTTTAAGGCCGTCGCAACCGCCTTTATTCTGGTCGTTCACCATCGGTTGGGCGTTGAAGAAAATCCGCTCGTTAGTCAGCGTGCCATCGGACTTAACGTCGTAGGCGTAAATACGCGCGGCGTTGTCCTCGGTGGAGCCGACGTAAAGAATCTTTTCGTCCGGCGAGAGAGCCAAGCCATTGGGATAAGGCAGGCTCTTCGACAGCAGCGTGACCTTGCCATCGGGAGCGATGCGGTAGATGCCGGCAAAATTTACCTCGCGCAGTTTTGAATTGGCGATGTCGGTCAGACCATAGGGTGGGTCGGTAAAATAGACATCGCCGTTTTTCTTCACGATGAGGTCGTTCGGGCTGTTGAAGCGTTTGCCGTCGTACTTGTCGGCGAGGACGGTGAATGTGCCGTTTTCCCAGCGTACGACGCGGCGTTCGCCATGCTGACAGAGGAGGAGGCGGCCTTGCGCGTCGCGCGTCATGCCGTTGCTGCCGGATTCGCGGATGCCGGGGTTGGTGGTGAACAGACCGCTCGGGCGCAGATAGGGAACGGCGTTCGACATACCAGGCTTCCATTGGTAGGCGGTGTTGGCGAGTACGTCGGAGAACAGGATGCCGCCGTCATACCACACCGGTCCTTCGGACCAGCGGAAGCCCTCGGCGATTTTTTCCGGCTTGGTGCCGGACGCGACGAGCTTGTCAAAGGCAGGATCAAGGCTCTCAACACTGCCGACGAAGGGATGGGGCTTTTCGTCGAAAGCGAACGCCGCGGGCGCGACGAGGCCGACGAGCGGCACAATGAGCAGGGCGGGAAGAAGGCGGTGGGTTTGCATAGGGTGGGGGGAAGGGAGGGGAAAATGCGCTCCGGCGGGCAGGCGTTCAATCCCAAATTTACCCGGCGGTGTGCACGCTCGACTCGGCGCGGCTCACGTCTGACTGTGGTTGCCGTCACCATGAAATTCACTCCTGCACGTGCGCCGCTCACTGGCGAGACGCTCGAAACGCTCACCGCCCGCCTCGCGTTGCGCGGCGAGCCGGCATTTCGCGCAAAGCAGATCCTCGACTGGCTCTACAAAAAACGTGCCCGTAACTGGTCGGAAATGACCAGCCTCTCGAAGCCCCTCCGCGCTTGGCTCGACGAGACCTTCGATCTCCTGCCTGCTTCACTTGTACTCAACAAGCAGTCTGCCGACGTGACCGACAAACTCTTGCTCCAACTCGCCGATCAGGCGCTCATTGAAACCGTTATCATCCGCGTGCCACAAGAAGGCGTTGGCCTCGATCATTCGCGTAAGACGATCTGTATCTCCACGCAGGTTGGCTGTGCCATGGGCTGTGTCTTCTGCGCCAGCGGTCTTGCCGGCCTCAAGCGCGACCTCTCCGCTGGCGAGATTGTGGCGCAGCTACTCCACGTCTGTCACCTCGAGGACGCCCGCACGCCACGTGCGCGCACCGAGCTGGCTTCGTTCGATAACATCGTCGTTATGGGCATGGGTGAGCCACTCGCCAATTACGATGCACTCATCTGTGCCCTCACGATCGTCAACGCTGAGTGGGGCCTTGGCTTCGGCGCGCGCCGTATCACTATCTCGACCAGCGGCCTCGTGCCAAAAATATTGCGGCTCGCTGACGAGCCCCTCGGTTTCCGCCTCGCCATCTCGCTCCACGGCGCGACCGACGAAGTGCGCGAGAAGATTATGCCGGTAAACAAGGCCTATCCGCTCGCCAAGCTCATCCCGGCGGTGAAGGCGTTTGCCGAAAAACACGGCCGCATGGTCACGCTGGAATTTATCCTTATCGCCGAGGTTAACGATGCCTTAGAGCAGGCCGAGAAACTCCGTGATCTCGCGCGCGACCTGCACGCGCATGTGAATCTTATCCCCTACAACACCGTCGCCGGTCTCCCGTGGCAGCGCCCGAGCATTACGCGCCAAGAACGGTTCGCCGAGGTGCTGCGCCGCGCGCGGATTTCGGTGACACTCCGCCGCGAAAAAGGCCACGACATCGACGCCGCCTGCGGCCAGCTCCGTCTTCAAACCGAGCAAGGGCGCAAAGCGGCTATTTGAACCTGACGAAGCCTCCGTGGTGGAACGCGACGTCCCGGCGCGTTCAGAGCGCGTCGGGGACGCCGCACTCCACCTTCGATCCAGCGCAAACGAAAGCGCTTGCCCGCGGAACGCTACGCGTTATCCGTGACCGCCAATCCCTCCCCGTTCCGCTGCCTTCATTCTTCACTCAACTGCGTGCCTCATACCGCAGCGCCACCGCCCCGGATTTGAATTCCTTCCTACCGACCAGCTTCAGGTCGACATATTTCGACAGCCCCACGAATAGCGTCGGCCCGTGACCCGCCAGCCGGGGCTGCACGATGAATTCGTATTCATCAATCAAACCCAGTTCCGCCAACGCCAGCGGGAGCGTCACACCGCCCACGAACAGTTTTCCGCCCGGTTGCTGTTTTAACTGCTGTACGGCTTGTTTGAGATTTCCGTGCAAGAGCTCAGCATTCCAGTCCACTTTGTTCAGCGTGCTCGACACGACATACTTTTTTGCCCCATGGATCGTCTTAGCAAAGGGCATCATCCATGGGTCCATCCACTCCGGCTTCACGCCCGTCTGCCCCGGTTCACGGAAAGCCGACTCCATCATTTGGTAAATCACGCGGCCAAATAGCAGCGCATCGGCCCCGACTATGGTTTTCGCCGCGTATTGATGCGTTTCCTCGTTCGGAATACCAGCCTGATGAGCGCAACACCCGTCCAAGGTGACATTGATGGAATAGCAGAGGGAGCACATGGTTTAGCCTGCCTTGGTATACTTGGCCTCGAGCCGGTCTAAGGCGGTTTTGATCGCCTGAAGGTAGTTCGGGTGCCAGAGTTCGTGCTCGGCGTCGGGGACGACGACGTAGGTTTGCTGGCAGTAAAAGTCGCGCACGGCAGTGGCACGGCGGTGCATCTGCGCATCCTCCTTTTCGCCCACCAGGACGTCGGCGGGTGTGTGGGGGTTGCCGGCGCGGTAAGAGACCATCCAGCGCTGCGGCTCGTCGTCGTCCTCGAGGAAAAACGGCGAAATCGAGCCAAGAATGAGGTGCCGGGCGCGCAGCGCGCCCAAGTGCGAGTAGAGCGCGCCGAGGGAGAACCCCATCACGACCTTGCCCTCGGTTTGCGCGTCAACCTGAGGGAAGTGAGCGGTCGAGCCGAAGGGCGGATGGTCGCCCGTCAATTCGAGTCGGACAAATTCCGTTTCCCAGCCGCTGGCGTGCACAAAATCCACAAACGGCTTGAAGCGGCGCTCAGCGCCAGGCATCGGTGGGACAATAGTCAGAAGTGGCATGGGCTCAGGGATGGATGGGGGCCCCAAAAAATCAAACGGCTGTAATGGCTATTCGACTTAGAAGCAGCCTACTTATCCGGTTAATACTCCCGGTTGCTCGGGTAGTACTTCGCGTGTTGCTCGACGAGGCGCGTCTCCTCGACGGCGGTGTAGATCTGCCTGGTCGAGATGTTAGCGAGGCCGAGCATCTCATGGATGGCGCGCAGGTAGTCCTCGCCGTCGAGGGCGAAGCGTGAGTTCGCGATTTTCCAGCATATGCCCCGTGGTCTTACCCGGGACCATGCGGCGCGCGGTTAAGGCGTAGGCGCGGCGGCAGGCGGGGGCGTTTGCCGGGCGGAGTCAATGATACGTTGCAGCGCGGCGACGTCGAAGTTGCCGTTGCCGCCGGCAGCGAAGCGGGCGCGGCCTTCGTTGGCGAGTTGCGACTGCAGCGCCGACACGTTTTCGGGCGAACCGACGAACATCTCGGTCGGGAAGCGGTAGTGCATGAGAATGTCGGAGAGAATCTCGCGGCCAATGTAGGAGTTAAGCCACATGCCAGCGAGATATTGGAGGCGCAGGTTGCGATCGGTATTAATCTGCGCGTCGCTCATCCAGGTTTTGAGGGCAGGGGCGTGGCCGGCATAGGTGGCGAGCAGGGCTACGGCGTTGGGGAAGTCGTAGTCAGCGAGCGACTGTTTCACAGCGGCATAGGACGGGCGGTCAATGCGGGCCTGCATTTCATCAATGTTGAACTTCGGTACGGCGTCATCGTCCTGGCGGCCGAAGAGTACGGCGTCATACCCTTCGCCCTTGATGTCGTTGCTCCAGAAGATACCGTTCTTGTAGACCTCGAAGAAGGTCCCGAGCACGCTTTTGGTCGTGGCGAGGTTGCTCTCGTAAATTGGAATCCAGAGGCTCATCACCCCGCCGGGGTTGAGATGGTCTTTCGCCATCTGGTAGTACTCGACAGTGTTGAGCGCAGCGCAGCCCTTGACCCACGGGTCGATCGGGTCGGAGGTGATCACGTCGAATTTTTCTTTGGTCGTGTGCAAGAAGTGGCGGCCGTCGTCGAAGATCACGGTGACTTTCTTGTCCTTCCCGCCCGGTGTGAGGCTTTTGATGATCCGGGGGTTTTGCTGCACGAGACCGTCGGTAATACCGTAATTTTCCTTCGTAAAACGCGGCGTAACGTATTTCGGCACGAACGGCTCGATATCCACGATGGTGATTTCCTCGACGTCGGGATAAGGAATAAAGGAGCCAGCGGTCACGCCCGCACCACAGGCGATGACGAGCACTTTCTTGACCTTGTCGGGTTCCTTGTGGGCGAGCACCGAGAGGTGGCCGAGCATGCGTTGGAGGTGCATGTCTTGCGACTGGTTCGAGGCCTGCACCTTGCCCGCGCCGTGGAAGCTGCGGACACCCTGCGTGGTCATGGAGACGACGACGGAGACGTTCATGCCTTCGCCGACGTATTCGGCATAAATTTTCCCATCACCGTTCTGCGGCACATCCTTCTCTTCGGTAACGCCGTCGGCTCGCTTCTCGTTGACCACGACAGAATCGGCATACGTTGGAGCGAACCGCCCATAGGCGATCAGCACCCAGTTGGGCGGTGTGACGGTGCTGGCGCACCACGCGGAGACGCCGAGGGAAACCGCTAGCGTGAAGGCGAGCCCCAAACGCGGCCCGCCGCTGGCGGTGCGTTCCTCACGCGAGGGCATGATCATCGGGGCGAGGGTGACGACGGCGGCGACACCGGTCAGCGCGATGAGTACGCGTTGCGCGCCCTGCGAGCCGAGCGCCGGCATCAGCCACAGACTAAAGCCGAGCGCGCCGATGATGGCGCCGACGGTGTTGGCGGCATAGACCCCGCCGACCAGTTGGCCAGACTCAGAGCGACGCGTGGCGACGGCCGCGAGCGCGAGAGGGAAGCTCGCGCCCCAGAGCAATGCCGCCGGCAAGATCGTCCACGCAGCGCGTGCGAGATCCATTTGGAAGTTAAACCACGGCTTCGGGACAGGATAGAGGTCGGCCTTAATCGGCCAGTAGGGTAGCGAGTGCATGGTCGTCCATGCCGTCCACGCCATCGCGAGGGCGAGGAGCATCTGCGTCACCCCGAGTGCGAGCCGCGGCGAGCGGGAGTTGCGCCCAATCATTGCGCCCACGCTGCTGCCGAAGCCCAGTCCGGTGAGAAACACCGCGAGAATGATGGAGAAATTATAGACCGACGCGCCGAACAGCAGTGAGAGCTGGCGCGTCCAGACCACCTCGGCCCCGAGCGCCGTTAGGCCCGACAGCGCGATGGCGATGTAGATGGATTTGACGGATTGTGCGGAATCGTCGGACGCGACGGCGGACTCGTTGGCCGGCGTCGGCTCATCGCTCGCCGTGGCGGGGGCGAAGGCGGACAATGCAAACGCGACCAGCGCAACGACGACATTGATCGCTACGGCCACGTAGGTCGCGACCGGCATGTCGAAATTTGGCAACAGATAAAAGCCAGCGAGCAGGCAGCCGAAGACAGCGCCGAGGGTGTTGCCCCCGTAGAAAAATCCAAGCCACGACACGCCGCTCGGTGTGGTCTTGATCCAGCGTGCCATCGCGGGAAGCGTTGCCCCCATCATCATCGTGGGCGGCAGCAAGCAGAGGCCGGCGATGGTGGCGCGTAGTGGGAGATCGGAGTTACCTGGCGTGCCAAAATGAGTGTACAGTTTCTCCAACCATGGCAGGCCTGCCAACACGAGCAGCGCATAGAGTCCAATACCCAACTCCAGCGCGGCGTACACGCGCAGCGGATGCGCCGACTTGGCAATGATGCGCGGCAGGAGCAAGCTGCCTAGGCACATCCCACCCATGAATGTCCCTAGTACTACGCCAAGCGAGACGCCCGACGCGCCAACCACGAGCGAGAGCATCTGGAGCCAGACCACCTCGTAGATCAACGCGGCGCAACCGCTACCGACAAAAAGCAGCAGCAGCAAAGGCAGCAGCCGGCTCGCGGCGGGGGCGGAATTATGGGAGGCGGAGGAGGGGGAGGCAGGGGCGGACATAGGAGGTGAATTGGGCAGATTGGCGGGGTGTGGAGGGGTGAGGCAAGGCTCAAAGGCGAGGCGGGGAACGCCCCATGACGAGCGCGGGCCCTCGGCGGTTGCGGCTGAAGAATAAAATCCAAGTGCGCCCACGCTTGCCTTACGCCGCACGCCGCCCAACCTTCCCTCCCTCCATGAGCACCGAGTCCGCCGCCGCTCCCGCCAGCGCATCTGCCATCACGCCTGCCCCCAAGCCTCTCGTGGCCAACGAGAGCATCAAGGCCGCGTCCAACTTCCTGCGCGGAAATCTCGCACAGGAGATCGCCGACTCCTCGACGGGCGCGATCTCCGAAGAGGGTGGTCAACTCACGAAATTCCACGGCCTGTACATGCAGGACGACCGTGACCAACGCAACGCCCTCAAGAAGGCCGGGAAGGAGAAGGCGTTCTCGTTCATGCTCCGCGTGCGTCTGCCCGGCGGGCGCTGCACGCCGCAACAATGGATGGTGCTCGACCGCCTCGCCGAGCAAGTCGCTGCGCCCTCGTTGCGTCTCACGACGCGGCAGACGTTTCAGTTTCACGGCGTCCTTAAAGCCAACCTTAAGCCGCTTGTACGTGGGATGCACGCCGTGTTGCTCGACTCGATCGCCGCCTGCGGTGACGTGAACCGCAACGTCATGGCCGCACCCAACCCCGAACGCAGCGCACTGCTCCAGCGGGTCTATGAGCACGCCCGCGCGTGGAGCGAGTTTGCCCTGCCCAAGACCCGCGCCTACCACGAGATCTGGCTCGACGATACCCTCGTTGCCGGCGGCGAGCCCGAGAGCGAGCCGATGTATGGACCGACTTATTTGCCGCGGAAGTTCAAGACCGCGTTCGCCCTCCCGCCGTCGAATGACGTGGACATCTTTTCGCAGGATCTCGGCTTCATCGCCATCGTCGGCGATGACGGCCGCCTCGCCGGCTACAACGTCACTGTTGGCGGCGGCCTCGGCATGAGCCATGGTAATGAGAAAACCTTCCCCCGCCTCGCCGACGTGCTTGGCTTCATCGCACCCGAGCAGGTCAACGCCATCGGCCACGCCGTGCTTACTACACAGCGCGACTTTGGCGACCGCACTGACCGCAAGCACGCTCGGCTGAAATACACCATCGCCGACCGCGGCCTGGCGTGGTTTCGTGGCGAGGTGGAGCGGCGCTCTGGGATCACACTCACCGCGCCCCGGCGTTTCTCGTTCACCACCATCGAGGATCCGCACGGCTGGCAGCGCTGTGCCGACGGCACCTGGTTTTACGGCCTGCATATCCTCAGTGGTCGCATCAAGGACGTGCCCGGTTGGCCAATGAAGACCGCGCTCCGCGAGATCGCCGCGATCCACCTTGGCGATTTCCGCCTCACACCCTCGCAGAACCTCAGTATCTCCGGCGTGACCGACGCGTCGAGGCCTGCCATCCACGCGATTCTCGCCAAGCACGGCCTCGCCAATGAGAACGCCCGCTCTGGCCTACGCCTCAACGCGCTCTCCTGCGTCGCGTTGCCCACCTGCGGCCTCGCCCTCGGAGAGAGCGAGCGCATGCTGCCCGACCTCATTGCCAAGCTCGACCCCGTGCTCGCCGCCGCTGGCCTCGGGGCCGACGCCATCAGCCTCCGCGTGACCGGCTGCCCCAACGGCTGCGCCCGCCCCTACCTCGCCGAGATCGGCCTCGTCGCCAAGGCGCCCAACAAATACGCGCTCTATCTCGGCGCGTCCTACAACGGTACGCGTCTCAATCGCCTCTACTCGCCGAGCGTTACGCCCGACGACGCTGTCGTGCTACTCACGCCCATTATCCAACGTTACGCCCTCGAGCGCAGCCCCGGTGAAGGCTTCGGCGACTGGTGCGACCGCGCCGTGTTGCCAAAGGACGCGACGTTCCACTCTGTCGGGACGAAGGCATAATTGTAGCCGAGGTCGCTGACTTGGTTGGTCGTAGACTCTGTTGCTTCCTCGGGCTCAACCTTCCGTGCGGCTCTCATGGTGGAGGCCTTTGATGACGATAATTTGAGGGATGGCGAATACGCGCCAGTTCTAGCGGGGCGCTGATCAAGAGTGAAAATAGAAGCACAGTCTAAAGTATCTATTTTTCGATTTGAGCAGGAGTACGAGCGAGCAACTAATTGCGCGGCTTGGGCGCGGGCGGCACCGGCGCGGGCGTTTGGGAAGGATGTAGTGGGTGGCCGGGCGGAAAGTGCTGGTGGAGCATGGCCTGAAACGCTGCCGCGCCAGATTCGCGGGCCTTCCGCTTCTGAAACTGGGTGCGAGTGTGCTCGTTAAGGTGGCGCGGGCCGGCGATAGTCGAGTTCTGGAGTGCGTCGGCCCACCCGCGGAGCTGGCGCGAGCAGGATTCAGCGAGATATCTCAACTTAGAAATTTGAGATTTAAGATCGGCGGGCAGCCACGGGCGGCGGTCGAGGAGGATGAGCATGGAGCGGACTTCGCCCGCAGAGCCTCGCGCGATATAGATGAAGGCGAGTAACTCATTGGTCGTGCCACGCTCGAAGCCCTCGGCGATGTTGTTGGAGACGGAGAGCGCGGCGCGCTCAAGCTGATCGCGGAATGAGCGGGAGAGTCGGGGCGGAGCGGCGGTGAGAAAGTCGTCCACACGCTCGTAAAGCTCGGCGGCTACCTGCCATACTGGGAGATCTTCAAAGCGCTCGTAGGTCATGCAGCGGGGTGGTGGAGGGTTGTCTGCTGGGGTCGTGGGGTCGAATCTGGAGTTTTGATATTCGATTTCAAATCAGATTTATGGGGTATGCGACTGCGGACCTCAAACTTGGCGGAAACCTTGTCGCGTGCACCGGGCGCCAGCGCGTGATGACCGGTGCGTACTGTCCTGCCAACTGTGGCCGCTTCAGTATCTCAGCGAATATGCCCAGGGGCGTGGAGCAGCCCGACAATAACGCGGCGGCGACGTGCAGCATAATGTTGGGCGTTGCACGTCGTCGGCAAATTTTATCCACTTGGCGGCGACTATGTCCCTCCTCCCGTTTTCCAGCCGCCTCATCGCCGATGTCGGCATCTCCCTCGGCGACGAGGGCAAGGGCCGCCTCATCCCTGAGGTCGCGGCCGAGTTGGCCGGCACGCCGCACTCCGTCTCGGTCGTTCTCAAGGTCAACGGCGGCGCGAATTCCGGCCACACCGCCGGCGGCCTCAAACTCAACCTTCTCCCCGCCGGCGTCGTCGTGCAGGAAGCCGCGCATCTCTGCATCGGCGCAGGCGTCGTTGCCGACCCGCGCAAAATTTGGTGGGAAACCAAACCACTAGAGAAAAAGGGCCACGCCATCCTCTCTCGCCTGCTAATTGACGAGCGCACGCTCGTCTCTGACCTCACGCACCGCCTGCTCGACCTCGCGTGGGAGGATTACCGCGTCAATGTCCTCGCCGAGGAACCACGCGGCTCGACCGGCCGGGGCATCACGCCCGCTTACCTCGACGAGGTCGGCCAGTGGCAGATCACGTACTCCGATTTTCTTGCCGGGCCAAATTTTTTCGCCCGTAAGCTCGCCCAGCGCGCCGACCGTGCCCTCCGCGTCATCCAACACGTCTGCCGCGTCTCGCCGGAAAATTTTGCCGCGTTCTTTGACCGGCTCACCGCCGCCGAGCGCCGCGCCAATGCCGAGGCCATCGAGCTCGGCGTGTTCACTGCCGAGGAGTTTGACTTCACTGCGTTTCGCGGCGCCACGCCCTACACACTCAACCTCGAGAAACTCACTGCCGTCTACTGGGCGGCCGGCACCGCACTGGCGAAAAATATCGGCGAGGTGCGGGAGCTCGTCCTTCGCGAGCTGCGCGCCGGCCGCACTATCATCGGCGAGTTCGGTCAGGCCTACTGGCTCGACAAGCGCCACGGCTACTCGCCCAACGTCACCGCCTCGCACACGTTCACGCCCGAGTTTTTTGAGAGCGCGGGCATACCCGTACAACCCATCCACACCATCGGTGTCGCCAAGGCCTACGATACTAAGGTCGGCACGCACACCTTCCTCACGCAGATGGATGACGCGCACCCGCTTGCCGCGCTGCTCAAGCTCCTCGAGTTTGGCACCAGCACGGGTCGGCAGCGTATGGTCGGCTGGTTCGACGCCGTGGAGAAAGGTGACGCCCTCCGTTACGGAGGTTATCAAGACGTGATGATCAACAAGCTCGACGCGCTCACTCATGCAGGCGATTGGCGCGGCGACCTCCTCCTTTGCACCGCCTACGAGGACGCCGCCGGTAGACGCTTCTCGCATGTCCCGCGCAACGAGGCGGTCCGTAAAACACTCCGCCCAATTTACGAAAAACACCCAGGCTGGGCTGAGGACATCTCCGCTGTTCGCCGCTTTGCCGACTTGCCGACCAACGCGCAACGATACGTAGCCGCGATGCTGCGCGCCATCCTCGCCGTAGCCTACGCCGGCGAAGAAATGCCCGCCACGCTCCCGAACCTGCGCTATCTCGGCGTGGGCCCGCTTCCCTCGCAGATCATCAAGGACGTGCCGCCGACGGCGGAGTTAGTCCGGCTGTGAAAAGTATACCGCCAACATGCAGCTATTGCGGTGATGCTGGCTCATAATGGGCGATCACTCTGGCACATTGCTCATCGACTTCCTGAAGGCGTTCGTCGGCTGTTGGGGTGCGGGCAATCCTTCTGATGTCCTCTCGGAAGATCGCATACAGCTCGGGCGAGTCCCAGAAAAGGGCGCAAATCCAATACTGCCAGACGTAGTCGTCGGTGGCAAAAATTCGCTGAATGTGGGGCGCCAAAGGCACGCCGATTGTCCGAAGAAAGGGAAGCAGTTCATGAGCAACCGGCCAGTTGCAGTCCTGCAACCAGACGAGCAGCTCGAAGAGCACCGGCTCGATTGCAGGGAATCCTGCTTCGATCGCGCGTCGGGCCGTCTCGATGTCACGCTTGTGCTATGGAATCAACGGGTGCGTTAAGGATATTAGTTCCTTAAGGTGAAATTGCCCGCTCACTTCTCCGTCACGCAGAGACCGCAGGTGTTGACGAAGAAATCGTTGCCCTTGTCGTCCACGACGATGAATGCGGGGAAGTTCTCCACCTCGATTTTCCAGACGGCCTCCATGCCGAGCTCGGCGTATTCTAGCACTTCGACTTTTTTGATGTTCTCCTTCGCCAGGATCGCCGCCGGGCCGCCGATGCTGCCGAGGTAAAAGCCGCCGTGCTTTTTGCAGGTGACGGTCACAGCCTTGGAGCGGTTGCCCTTGGCGAGCATCACCATCGAGCCGCCGTGAGACTGAAAAAGATCAACGTAACTGTCCATGCGCCCCGCGGTCGTTGGGCCGAAGCTGCCCGAGGCATAACCGGTGGGCGTCTTGGCCGGGCCAGCGTAATAGACCGGGTGGTTTTTGAAATAGTCGGGTAGGCCGAGGCCGGCGTCCACGCGCTCCTTGAGCTTGGCGTGCGCGCTGTCGCGCGCGACAACCATCGGGCCGGTGAGCGAGACACGGGTGGTGACGGGATGCTTCGTCAGTTCGGCGCGGATCTCTGCCATCGGGCGGTTGAGGTCAATTTTGACAATCTTGTCGTCCTTAAGCGTACGCGATGCGGCGGGGATGAATTGGCTGGGATTTGTCTCCAGCTTTTCGAGGAAAATGCCATCCTTGGTGATCTTGGCCTTGATGTTGCGGTCGGCGCTGCATGACACGCCCATGCCGACCGGGCAGCTCGCGCCGTGACGCGGCAGACGGATGACACGCGCATCAAGCGCGAAATATTTTCCGCCAAACTGCGCGCCGATACCGGTTGCGCGCGCAATCTCCATGACTTTGGCCTCCATCGCGACGTCGCGGAAAGCGCGGCCGTGTTCGTTGCCAGTGGTGGGGAGCGCGTCGAGGTATTTGGTCGTAGCGAGTTTCAGCGTTTTCATGCACGCCTCGGCGCTCGTGCCGCCGACGACAAACACGAGGTGATACGGCGGGCAGGCGCTCGTGCCGAGCAGCGGCAGTTTGTCGGCAACGAATTTCTCCAAGCTCTTGGGGTTGAGCAGAGCCTTCGTCTCCTGAAAGAAAAACTGCTTATTGGCCGATCCGCCGCCCTTGGCTACGAAGAGGAACTCAAATTTCGCGCCCTCGGTGGCAAGCACGTCAATCTGCGCTGGCAGGTTGGTGCCTGTGTTGACCTCGCGCCACATATCCAGCGGCGCGACCTGCGAGTAGCGGAGGTTTTCCTGCGTGAAACATTCATAGACGCCGCGCGCGAGCCACTCGGCGTCGTTCGCGCCTGTCCATACCTGCTGGCCTTTTTTGGCGAAGACAGCGGCGGTGCCGGTGTCTTGGCACATCGGCAGGATGCCCTCGGCAGCGATCTCGGCGTTCTTGAGCAGCGTGAGCGCGACGTAACGGTCGTTGGCGCTAGCCTCGGGGTCGGTGAGAATGGCGGCGACTTGCTTGAGGTGGGTGGTGCGCAGCAGGAACGCGCTGTCGCGAAACGCCGCCCGCGAAAGAAAAGCGAGCGCCGACGGCTCGACTTTGAGAATCTCGCGGCCTTCAAACGTCGTCGCGCTGACGCCGTCGCGCGAGAGCAAGCGATACTCAGTGGCATCGTCACCGAGGGGGAGAGGGTCTTGGTAAGTGAAGGGCGGAGTGGGCATCGGGGGTGGGATAAAAATGCGGAGTGGCGAGTATGGAGTACGGAATGGTCGGGAGGAGAACGTAGACGCAAAGCGCGGGTTAGCGCATGTTACGCTCACATTTACGCGGAATATTAGCAATGCTTGGCTTGGGCGTTAGCGCAGTACAACGAGGGAGAGACCGGCTGCAAGCACGAGCACCTGCCAGCGGTTCCGGGGTGCGATGCTGGCGATGGCGCGGAGCTGCTTTATGGCAGGAAGGCTGAAAGAATGAGCCAGATCACAAACAAACTACTCCGAGCGCAAACCACCCGCGGCTGTTATTCAAGCCGTTTGATGTTTCATCGCGTTTGCGAAATTGGCCGTTCCGTTCATCTTTCGTTCCTCACCTATCCGTTTTCTATCTCACGAGGTCAGGCAACGCCGTCCCGCATTTTTGACATAAACCGGCTGAATTTTGCACCAGCTAGTGGCACTGGATACGCCAACTATGGCATAGCCGTATGAAGAGGAAAAACTCAACCTGGAAGCCCTGAAACAAGGAACAGAATTTTCTGCCTCCAGGTTCCTGCCTCAGCGTCGCGTCGCCTCAACCACCCCATAGCCACTCCGGCCAGCCGTGGTCGCCGAGGCCTTGTAGCCATTCGCCGAGCAGAAACGAAGCGAGGTTCGCCAAGACGACGGCGACCATGTCCTGCGTTCGCTCGCGGCGGGTGAAGCCGCCAGCGCGGTGAAACGCCAGCGCAAACAGCACGCACTCCGACAGCGGCGCAAAGGTCTCCGCCATTGCCAGGTAACGCCAGCGCGGCTCCAGCCCGAGCAGCAGCGGCAGAGCGACCACCACGATAGGATAGGAG
>CAIQKQ010000227.1 GCA_903872425.1 uncultured Opitutia bacterium
CTACGGCTACGAGGCCCCAGCGAAAAAATAATCACCCGCCGCCGCCAGCCCCGCGCCGGGCGAAGAGTTGGTCCACGGCTCCGGGAAAAATTTCCGGAGCCCATACTTTCATTAAACCATGCGCGTCCTCGTCGTCGAAGATTCCTCGCGCCTTCAGCGCACTCTCGGCCTCGCGCTCCGCAAGTCCGGCTATGCCGTCGACGCCGCCACCGACGGCGAAGAGGGCCTCTGGCTCGCCGAGTCTCACGATTATGACGTGATCGTGCTCGACGTGATGCTGCCGAATCGCGACGGCCTCTCACTGCTGGCCGAGCTGCGCCGCAAAAACCGCGCCACGCACGTCCTGCTCCTTACCGCACGCGACACCGTCGCCGACCGCGTGGCCGGCCTCGGTGCAGGCGCTGACGACTATCTCGTGAAACCATTCGCACTGGAAGAACTGCTTGCGCGCGTCGCCGCGCTCTGCCGCCGGGCCTACGGCACAAAGCAGCCGCGCCTCGCTGTCGGCGATTTGGAAATTGATCCCGCCGCCCGCCGTGCGTCGCGCGCAGGCCGGGCGCTCGATCTCACGGCTCGCGAATACCTCTTGCTCGTATATCTGACGCGCCGTCGCGGCCAGGTCATCTCACGCGCGGAAATCGAGGAGCACATCTATGACGAGCACGTTGATCCATTGAGCAATGTCGTGGACTCCGCCGTATGCAGTCTCCGCAAAAAACTTGCCGCTGCGAACGACGCCCCACTGATCCATACCCGCCGTGGCCTCGGCTATGTTATCGACGCGGAGCCCGCCACCGTCCCTGCGCCATGAACTCTATTCGCCGCCGGCTTACGCGGGACGTGCTCGCCATCTCCGCCTTGCTCCTGGGCGGCAGCCTTCTGGCGCTCTGGTTCGTCGCGCGCACGGTGCTGGTCGAACAGTTTGACGTCGCATTGCGCGCCAAGGCACTCGCCTTCAGCGCCGTCGCCGGTGAAGGTGAGGGCAGAGATCGGCTCGACTTTGCGGATGGTTTTCTGTCTGGCCGAGAGGATAAACCGACCGAGGATTTTTTTGAACTCTGGGACTCCCACGGCTCGCTTCTCGCGCGCTCGCGGTCGCTCGGTGCGGCCAACCTGCCGAGGCAAACCGGCACGCTGGCCCGGCCCAAACTTTGGAACCTCACGCTACCGAACGGCCATGCTGGCCGCGCCATCGGGGTGGTGTTCAAAGTTCGCGTAGAGGAAAACGAGGCCGGACGCGAGCACCGCCGACCCGCCGACAATGTCGAACTGGTGGTCGCCAGTAACCGCGAGCGCCTTGACGAGGCCCTCGCCGAGCTGCTCGGCCTCGGTGGCACGTGCTGTGGGCTGCTGCTGGCGGCGATCTTCGTCGCCGTACCGCGCGTGCTGCGGCGCGGCCTGGCGCCGCTCGACAAACTCGGCGGGCAGGTCGCGGCGATCGACGCCGGCTCGCTCGCGGCGCGTTTCCCCGCCGCCGGACTGCCGATTGAACTTCAACCGATTTGCGCGCGCCTCAACGAGCTGCTTGCGCGACTGGAGACATCGTTCGAGCGCGAGCGCCGTTTCAGCGCCGACCTCGCACACGAGCTGCGCACTCCGCTCGCCGAGCTGCGTAGTCTCGCCGAGTGCGCGCTCAAGTGGCCCGAAACGCGCGACGCTGCCACCGATCGCGACACCCTCGCCATCGCGCGCCAGATGGAGTCGCTCGTCACGCAGATGCTCGCGCTCGCGCGCGGCGAGCACGGCGCGCTCGCTGCGAACCGCGAGACAGTGGCGCTCGAACCGCTTTTGCACGAAGCGTGGCGACCCTTCGCCGTCCGAGCCGAGACACGCGGGCTGCGCGCGAAATTTTCCCTCGCATCAGTCGCGTCCAACGCTGACCCCGCTTTGCTGCGCTCCATCCTCGCCAACCTTTTCGACAACGCCGTGGACCACGCGCCGCCCGGCGGCGAAATCGGCATCGCGATCGAGGATGGCGCGCGAGGCGCGACGATTCGCGTCACCAACGTCGCTCCCGACCTCGCCCCCGCCGACCTAGAGAAATTGTTCGACCGCTTCTGGCGCAAAGAGACTGCGCGCAGCGGCGGCCAGCACACGGGCCTCGGCCTCGCGCTCGCCCGCACCTTCGCCACCGCGATGGGCTGGACGCTCACCGCCGCGCTCAACGAGGGTCGGCTTACGCTTACATTGACCAATATTGATCTGGCCGACGCACGATTCCAACCGACGTTGGTCAAATTTTGATCTGCGCTGGTCTTTTTCAGCTGCCGCCTACTTGCAATCGCGGCCAACCACCCTAGCGGCTATCGAGCTCATAACGCAGAAGATCCTAACGACACCAGTATTGGCAGCACACTGGCCGGGAACGTGAAACTGCACGTGCGACGTCACCTTAACGCATTTTCGCAATCACGTTTATTCGCTAAGTAGGCCACATGTTGGCAAAGACTCTGGCCGCATACCGTTCACTTCATGGGTCGAATGTCGGTGGTCAGTTTGCCTTGAGGCTTGCGCCCGTCACCGACGCGCGCTGACTCAGCGCATCATGCCCACTCCCCGTGCCGACGGCCGCCGTCCCGACCAGCTCCGCCCCATCAGCTTCGAGGCCGGCATCGCGCCGCATGCCACCGGGTCAGTACTCGTTTCCTTCGGCGCGACGCGTGTCATCTGTGCCGCCACCATCGAAAACAATGTCCCACTCTGGATGAAGCAGCAAAAAGTCCCCGGCGGATGGCTGACCGCCGAATACTCCATGCTACCCTACGCGACCCACGAGCGAAAGCAGCGTGAGGTCATCAAGGGAAAGCAGGAAGGCAGAACCGTCGAGATTCAACGCCTGATTGGACGCTCACTCCGCGCGGTTATTGACCTCCGCAAGCTCGGCCCAAACACGCTCTGGATGGATTGCGACGTGCTTCAGGCCGACGGCGGCACGCGCACTGCGAGCATTACCGGCGCCTTTCTCGCCGCCCGCCTTGCCGTGCAAAAGCTCCTCGATGCGAAAAAAATCGCGGAAAACCCGTTTGCCGACTCCGTGGCCGCCGTAAGCGCCGGACTAGTGGACGGCCAACCGCTGTTGGATCTAAATTATTTCGAGGACAAAGACGCCGAGGTGGACGCCAACATCGTGCTCACCGGCCAGGGTCGCTTCGTCGAAGTACAGAGCAGTGGCGAGGAAGCGACATTCACGCCCGAACAGCTTGCTGCGCTGCTCGCCCTCGCACAGGGCGGGCTCAAGGAACTCGCGTCGCTCCAAACCACGTTCCTCGCGAAGCAGCTGTTGCGAATGTAGCCGAAGTTGCTGATCTCAGTCCGCGTTAAGGCCGCTGCTGGTCGAAGCCCCGCATCGGGTTTTAGGCTTCCGTCTCGCAGGTGCTGGCTTTTCAAGCGCGAGCTGGTTTGCGGCCGAAAAGCCAAACGGCATGGACCCCATGCCCTTGAGCCTTGGAAGTTGAATGTTCCTAGTTGAAGGTTGAAAATAGAGTCTTCCTCGCCGTGCCGCATCCCGAGCAACATTTCCCCTGGATCTTCCAGCTTCGCGCGCCGCCTGCCGCGCTATGGCCGCTTGTCTCCAATACCGACCGCTTCAACCGCGACTGCGGCTACCCGTCCGTCACCCTCGTGCCTACGCGGCACGACACCGACCAAAAAATCACCAACGCCCGCCGGCTCCGTGCCCGGCTGGCGGGCCTGGTCATCGAGTGGGACGAGCTAGCATTCGAATGGCTCGCGCCCGTTCGTTACGGCGTCGAGCGCACCTACCACAGTGGCCCGGTCGCACGCATGCAGATGTTCTGCGAGCTGACGCCACGCGACGACGGCGGCACATCACTCACCTATGACATGCGGCTCACGCCGTCGTCACTATTCGGTCGGCTCGCACTGCCATTTTCCATCGGCCAACAAGCGCGTGCGACCACCGAGCGCGTTTTTAAGAAATACGACGAGTTCGCCCTCGCTGGACTGCGTGCCTCGCAGCTGGCGCAGAAACCCCGGCTCGCGGCCGGCGCGACCGCCCGTCTAGCCACCGCCGCCCACGCGCTCATCACGACCGCGGCGCAGCCCGCGTCGCTAGTGGAAAAACTCACGGGCCACCTCGCCACCGCCGACGACCTAGCGCTCGCCCGTATCCGCCCTTACGCGCTCGCCGACGACTGGTGCGCGGCGCGCCGCGACACTCTACATCTATTGCTCCACGCCACACGCGCCGGCCTGCTCGACTTCAGTTGGGATGTGATCTGTCCGCACTGCCGGGGCGCGCAAAAACCACAGGACTCACTCGCCGGACTGACTGCCCTCGCTCACTGTGAGTCGTGCGACGTGGATTTCACAGCCAACTTTGACCAGTCGGTCGAGCTCACCTTCACGCCCAACGCCGCCGTGCGCGCCGTGCTGCGGGTGGACTACTGCGTCGGCGGCCCGCAGGTCACGCCGCACATCGTCGCGCAGCAGGCGCTCGGGTCGGGCGGGCGGCGCGCGCTGCCGCTCGCGCTCGTGCCCGGCCGCTACCGTGTACGCGCCGCCGGCGTGGCCGCGCAACATGCCTTCCGCGTCGCGCCCGGTGCTCCGTGCGCACTCCGACTCGATCTCGGCGTAATGTCGGCAGTGGGTTTGTCCGGCCCGCCGTTTGGCGAGCCTGCGGTCGCGCCCGACGGCGAACTCACGGTAGTCAACGCCACCGACGCCCCGCGCCTAGCCATTATTGAGCACATCGCGTGGAGCGACCAGGCGACAACCGCCGCCGAGGTCACGTCGCTCCAATTGTTCCGCGACCTGTTCTCGCGCGAGGTGTTACGCCCAGGCGAGCAGATCAGCGTGGGTACGATGACGGTCGTGTTTACCGACCTGAAAAACTCCACGCAGCTCTACCGCGACATCGGCGACGCGCCCGCCTTCGGTCGTGTGCTCACGCATTTCGAGATCCTGAAGGCCGCCGTCGCCGCCGAGGGCGGCGGCATCGTGAAGACGATGGGCGACGCGATCATGGCCGTATTCCCGCGCCCGGTCGCGGCGCTGCGTGCGATGCTGCGTGCGCAACGCTGGCTCGCGCACCCAGCGGACTTCATGCTGCCGGTGAATGTGACTGTACCGCCGTCATCGCTCAAGCCCCTCGCGCTCAAGGCCGGCATTTACTGTGGCCCGTGTCTAGCCATCAACCAAAACGACCGCCTCGACTATTTCGGCTCGACGGTCAACCTCACTGCCCGCCTTTGCGGTCTCTGCACGGGAACAGATCTGATCTTGTCCGCCGCCACCCACGCCGACCACGAGGTTGTCGCGCACCTCGCCGAATCTGCCGCGCACCTCACCCTCGCGTCAGAAAAGACGATGCTGAAAGGCTTTGGAGACGAGGCGTTCGAGGTCTGGCGGGTGAGTGCCACCTGAGTATCGCGCGTAACCCGTCTCGTCCAAAACAGGCCAATAGTTTAATATAAAAACACCGTTACGATATGTTCGATAGCTTGGGGAAGGACCGCAAAAAATGCGATGAGAAAAGCCGGAGCTGCACGACCGCGAAGGCAGTTAAACCAGAAAAGTTGTGGACCAAGAATCGCGCCGAGCTGCAGCCAATAAGCCCAAGCGAAGCGCCCAAAGAGCCGATTTTCAAAGGCAAATTGCTCATTTGGATTCGAAGATGAAAACACCGCGAATACTTCTATTGCTTAGGTGCTTCAAATCACGAGTGAAATCACGAGCAACACCCATGACATCCAAGTAAGCCAACCCACTAGCCCCGCCGAAGCGGGACGAACAACGAGTCCGGCAAGAGCCGCAATCATCAGCGCATACGAACTGAAGTGAAAGATGTGTCCGGTTAAATTTAAAAGCGCATTAACCATAGGTTAAATCGAAAACCGGAGTGAGCCTAGGCTCTGA
>CAIQKQ010000228.1 GCA_903872425.1 uncultured Opitutia bacterium
CCCTAGATGCAAGCGGCTACTATGTGTATTGCAGGAAAACAGACACACCGATCGATCTTAAAAATAAAGATATAAAAATAATACTATCTATAAAAGCCGAAAAATAGATGAGGCTTTAGCAAAGAAACTGATATCAGGTTGGCGATCTGCCGTATTCATGGCCCGATATCCTGCGCCGGACGAAGTAGCCAAAGTCCATGCCGGCTTATACAATTACTTCGAAACATATTATTCTGACTATGTGATGATCAGCGCGTGTGAGCTGATGAAAATTTCGGACGCGGGGTATCCAACGAGAGATTATCATTCTATATCGAATATCATGCTGCAAACAGGTTACGATCAATATTCTTTTGTTGTCGGCGAATCCGACGCGAAAGTAAGTCTGGTAGCTGATGCCTCGAGGCTTGAAATTTATGTTTTAGCGCAGAAACAATGAAATCGCAGTCCGTTATCTGCCGATGGCAACGAAGGATAAATTAGCTGCATTAGCCAGTCCACCCAGAGTTCGCCCTTCCTCTTTCGAGGCTTCCCGGCTTCCCCCTTCAAGCACTCCCGGCTTGGCCGTTTATCCTTGTGATTATTTCGGCATCGCAGAAACTGGAACCCGACCGCTCACCCCATGACCCCGCTGTCCAAAGCCCGCCCCCAGCGCAGCGAAAGCTCTGTCTGGAAAATGGTCGCGTTTGCCTCGGTTTGCTCGGCGATCTTCTCGGCTACGGTGACATGGGCTGTCATGCATTATTACGTCGCCAAACCCAAACCCGTTTTCGTGGTCGCGACGGAAACGCCCACTCCTCGGAACGCCCCGCCGATGAAGGAGCAGGTGGTCGTTCCGCCGCAGGAGGGCGTGGCGGTGGAGTTGATTCAGGCTCCCGTTGTAGCCGACGCTACCCCCCTCGCAATCATCGGCAGCACGGCTGAGAACGCTTACAACGTGGCGCGGGCTTTGCATGACCAGTATTACACCACGGCCTATTTCAGTAATCGCGGCACGTTGAAGGGATATTTGGACGGGATTGAGGGCAACGCTCGGCAGCTCCAGGAAATGATTGCCAGTGGAGCCACCCCCGAGGAATTGAGTGCAAAAACCCTGAGCCTGGAAACGTCCCTGGATCGAGCGATTAGCCGTTTGGACTACCTCGTCACCGACAAAAGTAACCAAAAGAACATCGACGAGGCGGGAGTCTCGGCCGCGATCAAAGCCAAGCTGGAGGAAATGCGCGCCACCCTGCCATGAGCAGACTGAAGGTGAAAAGTCCCTGTCCGCTCAAATGGGAGTAATGGATTTCTAAAATATTTGTTCCAAATGCTCTACAATAAATTTGGTCGTTTTATTGTTTTCCTTGTTTGCCTGGTGCTCGCCCCTGGATGTCAGTCGATGCGCAACGCGAAAACGGCGAGAATTCTAACTATTAGCGGCAACGCCAAAATCACACAGCAAGACTACAGGGGGGCCATGGCTGATTTCGATCAAGCCATTAAGTTGGCTTTTAATTATGCCGCAGCATATGATGGCCGAAGCCTTGCCAAACGGCGATTAAAAGACCTGCCGGGAGCGTTGGCCGACGCCGAGCGTGCTATACAACTGGATCCGAAAAGCCCCAGTGCCTGGAAGAATCGAGGCGGAGCGAAGCAAGAAATGGGTGATCTATCTGGTGCTATGGCTGACTACGACAAAGTTATCGCCCTTGATCCGAATTTCCAGTTGGTATACAACAATCGCGGTAACATCAAAGTAGCACTCGGCGATTTCGATGGGGCGCTTGCAGAGTACAAAAAATCCATTGAAATGAACCCAAAAGATAGCGTTACGTATAACAGTCGTGGCGTATTAAAGAATAAAAAAGGCGATTATATCGGAGCTATTCTCGACCTGAACAAGGCCATAGCATTCGACCCTAGCGATTCGTATGCATACGATAACAGAGGAAATGCGAAGGGCCGTTTGCATGATTATAGCGGTGCAATCGCCGATCATAATATTGCCATCACGTTAGATCCGCTCAATGGAGCGTTTTATAATGATCGGGGTAATCCGAAGTTGGAATCAGGTGATCGTGAAGGTGCCTTGGCAGATTATAATCACGCAATCATGCTTAATCCGCATGCTGGCATGCCATTCTACAATTTAGGCAGAATGAAAAAAATGCAGGGAGATTACGCTGGAGCCCTCGAAGATTACGATCAATCAATTAAGAACGATTCAAGTTATGAACCGGCCTTTACCAGCCGCGGCAATGTTAAGCGCCGTTTAGAGAAATATTCCGAGGCGCTTATAGACTATGATCGTGCCATTGCGCTCTCCTCGAAATCGTATCGAGCCTATGCCTGTCGTGGATTCACAAAAAATATCATAGGGGATACTGATGGTGCGATATCCGATATGGAAAAGGCACTCGAGATTGATCCGAATGACCCCAGTGACTTTCGCAGCCGTCTTGCTGCAATTTACCACGATCGTAGTGAAGCCCGATTTCTAAATAATGATAAGGCTGGATCAGACTTGGACCTGAAGCGCGCCATCGAATTAGAGAAACCTGTTCCGGCAGCAACGCCACCTACGCCCCTCATCCCGCCTAAACGCGTCCCTTTAGCTTAGCCCCTTTCCCGCACCGCCAACCGAAGGGGTTTTGCCGATTATGGGTATATTTATGGTGCAGTTGGAGGCGGGATCGTCGATGCACCAATTTCTCAGAGATTTACCGCTGCCGGCTCGTCCACGAGCCAGAGGGTGCGAGCCGCGCAGGTTTTCAGAATCTGAATGGGTAGAGTGTTGGGCTCGTGTTGGCCGCGCAGGACGCGCGGGAGCATGGTGGCTTTGTTCGCGCCAAGCGCGACCACCACGATGAGGCCGCAGGCGCGCAGGCCGGTGGGGGTGATCGTGAGCCGCCAGCCTTTGTCGGGAACCTCTACGGCGGCGAACAGCTCGCCCCCGTCGTTGCGCAAGAGCGGGCTGCCCGGAAAGATCGAGGCGGTGTGGCCGTCGTCGCCCATGCCGAGGAAGCACAAATCATAGGCGCGGCCCGCGCCAGCGAGCGCGCGGATGGTCGCACGATAATTTTCGGCAGCGGTGGCCGGCGCGAGCGCGACGGGCCACGGGTGGCGGTGCGCGGCGGGAACGTTCAACGGCGTGAGCAGCAGGCGGTCGGCATGGCCGAAATTGCTCATGTTATCCGTGAGCGGCACGTGGCGTTCGTCGCTTACGGTAAAATGCGCGCTCGCCGCCGCTGCGGCGGGTAGGGCGTGCTGCGCGGTGCACCAGCGATACCAGTCCTGCGGCGTCGAGCCACCACTGAATGCGACCGTGTAATCGCGGCCGGCGGCGGCGGTGTGGGCCTCCCCGACGAGCGTCGCAGCACGGGCGAACAATTGGTCTTTCGAGCCGACGATGAGGCGGCCGTAATCGGTAGTGGTCTCGGTCATGGGAGGAGCAAAGCAGAAGGGGGAGGGAGGGGCAGGGGAGTCAAGATGGAAGGAGCCAAGAGCTAGAAGCTAGAAGCCAGGAGCTAGGAGGCGGAAGGGGCGGCGTGCGGAAGGAGAACGCAGTTGCTAGAATTCCTCCTAACTTCTAAATTCTAACTCCTAACTCCTAACTCCTAACTCCTGACACCTCACACCCCCTTCCGCTCACGGGGCGACGCCTTTGAGTAGGTTGGCCAGTGGCTCTTTCACCGCCTCAAACCAGAGGGTGTCGCCTTTGGCGGTGGGGTGCAGCGGAGGCGAGTCGGCCATGACGTCGGAGGGGATCATGCCATTGGCGTCGAGAAATTTTGCGCCGATGTCCAAGTAGAACACGTGTTGCCGGTCGTCGAGTTTGGCGATGATGGCGTTGGCCCCGAGAACGGTGTTGCGGGCCGCGCTGCCGGGTGTGGCGCGCGGGAAAATGCCGAGCAGCAGAATCTTCGCCGCCGGGAAATCCTTGCGCATTTCCAGCACGATGGCCCCGACGCCCTCGGCGATCTCGGCGGAGGTGTTGCTGCCGCTGTTGTTGGTTCCGATCATGAGCTGGATGACCTTGGGTTGAAAACCCTGGCCTTCGCCGTTCATCAGCCGCCAGAGGACGCCTTGGGTGGTGTCGCCGCCGATGCCGAAGTTGGCCGTTTTCAGGGTGCCGAAATATTGGTCGAAGACGGGCTTATGCTCCCCGCCGTGCAGGTTGTCGGTGATGGAATCGCCCATGAAGAGGATGTCCACATCGCCCTGCTTGGCCTCCTCTAGGTTGCGGGTGTGTTTCGCCATGTAGCCTGGGTTGAGCGAGGGCGCGATAGCGGTATTGGCACGCGGGGCCTGGACCGTGAGCATCGACTGATATTTTAGCAGCAGCGGCTTGGCGGGGGAGGTGTCGGTGGCGACGAATTTTTTCAACGCGTCGTTGAGCTGCGTCAGCTCGGCGGGGGATGGGCGCGGGATGGCGACTTCCGCCGGCACCGGTGCGGGCGGACCGGGCGGAATCGCCGGGCCGCCACCACGGCCGCCGCGACCACCACGGGCGGCCAGGCCGGGGCCGGGCGCAGGGGCCGGCGCAGCGGGCTGGCCAGCGGGGGCCGCGACCGGCGCGGGCACCGGGGCGTCGGCCGCGAGGAGGGATCCGCCGGCGAGGGCGAGCGCGCAGAGTAAGTTCAAGCCACGCAGGGCGGAGGCGGAGGACAGGGTCGTTTTCATGGGCGGTTTTGGGGTGAGGGGTGGGGCGAAAAGGAGTCAGGATGGGAGGAGGCAGTAGTCAAGCGGGGAGGAGTCAGGAAGATGACCAAGCTTGAATACTATGGCCGGGCGTTGTCCCCGCCGCTTCAGGCGCACCGCCCGACCCGCAAGGGCCTAAGGCAAAATATCTTGCCCCTCCCGGTGCGTGGCCGCCGTTGGCCCGTGGGCTGCTACCTGCGAGCTCAGGCAACGGCTGCGGGAGCGGGTCTCCCCAGTGGGGCAAAATTTATATTTTCTTTTTTTCCTTGGTGGGTCGCTAGGGCTCTTCACCATCTTCCTTTCCGCCATCATTTTCTGCTCAATTTAAAACCTTCTGTGTATCCTGTGAAATCTCGCCCATCCGCCTCATTCGAATCCTATCAAGTCGGCGCCCGCGCCGTCCGTGCCAAATCCGCCGGCGCGCTCGCCCTCGGGGCCACCGCGCTCGCGGCGCTGCCATCTGAGGCCAGCGCGCAGATCACGGTTTCCTCGTCCAACTCCAGCCCGGTCACCATCAGCACCACCGGCACGCACTATCTGTTCCTCAACCTCCAGTCGGCGACCTTTCCGGTCGGAAGCGCGAGCGGCTTACCTTACCTTGGGGCGCGGTCGAGCGCCTCCGACGGCGTCTGAACCTATGCCGGTGGCTTCAATAATTCCGGCGGCAAATACAGCTGGGCTTTCGTCAACACCGACGATGCCAAAAATTTTAGCGCCGGCGCCTTGATTGACTCATCGTCCAACTTTGGCGGCAGGGAATATCTCAACGGCCGGTACACTGGCGTGGTGTCGAGCTGGATTTCCACCACTGGTTACTTGGGCTTCCGGACGGTACTGGGCGACGGCAACCATTACGGCTGGGCCAAGATCACCACTAACGCCGACGCCTCGTCGCTCACGCTTCTCGCGATCGGCTTCAACACCGTCCCAGGCGCGGGCATTCTGGCGGGCTCGGCTGTGGTGCCTGAGCCGGCCTCGTCTGCCGCGCTACTCGGGTTAGGGGCCGCTGGTCTCGCGATTTATCGTAAGCGTAAGCAACTCCGCCGCGGGGCGTGAGTGCGCGGGTGCGGGTGTTTCTTCTCTGACCCTGCGGCCTCGGGCTCGCAGGGTTTTTTATTTCCCTCCTGTGCGGCGTCACTCATGCTGAATGTTCGTGCCCAAAACCATTCTCCTCGGTCTCGACGGTCTCGACTGGCAGCTCCTGCGTCCACTCATCGCGCGGGGTGAACTGCCGGCGTTTCAGCATCTCGTTGAGCGGGGCGTCACCGGCAATCTCCACACGCTGGAGCCCACGCTTTCTCCGATGCTTTGGAACAGCATCGCCACCGGTAAGCGTGCGGCCAAGCACGGCATCCACGGTTTCACCGAGGTGGACCCGGCGACGGAATTGGTGCGACCCGTCTCCAGTCTTTCGCGCTCCTGCAAAGCGGTGTGGAACATCCTCCAGCAAAACGGCGCGCGTTGCCATCTACTCAACTGGTTTGCCAGCCACCCGGCTGAGCCGCTTTCCGGCAGCGCGGTGTCGGACCTTTTCGCCGAGGGCGCGCCGCCACTCGATCAGCCATGGCCGCTGCGGCGCGGCCTCGTCCACCCCGAACGACTCGGCCCCGCGCTCGCTGAGCTGCGCATGAGTCCCGATGAGCTCGACGGCGAAGTGCTCGGTCTCTTCGTCCCGCGCGGCGCGGAGGTGGACCAGTCAAAGGATAAACGGCTCTTCGTCCTGGCGCGCGAGCTGGCGAAGGCGCTCTCGATCCACCACGCCGCCACCTGGCTGCTGCAAAACGAGCCGGTGGATTTTCTCGCCGTCTATTGGCGCACGCCCGACCTGCTGTTTCACACGTTCATGCCGTATCACCCGCCTGCCATCGAGGGCGTGGACCAACCAGCCGGCGAAATCTACGCCGATGTCGTGAATAGCGTGTGCCGTCTCTATGACCGTTTTCTCGGCACCTACCTGCAACTGGCCGGACCCGACGCCAACGTCATCGTCGTCTCCGACCACGGTTTCCAGTCGGCTGCGTTGCGGCCAGCGTTCAACGCCAACCCCTTCGCCAATCCCGAGGCATGGCACCGCCCGCAGGGCGTCTTTCTCGCGAAAGGCCCGCAACTGAAAACCGGTGCAGAGGTGCACGGCGCACGGCTGCTCGATGTCACTCCCACGATCCTCACGCTCCACGGCCTCGCCGTCGCGCGCGACATGGACGGACGGGTGCTCGCGGAGGTGTTTACGGAGGAGCCTAAACCCGATCACATTGATTCGTGGGAAACGGTGGCGGGCGACACCGGCCAACATCCACCGGGCACGGAGTTCGACGCGGCCGACGCGGCCGGGCTCATCCAACAGTTCGTAGACCTCGGCTACATCGAGGCACCGGATCAGGATAAAGCCAAGGCGGCGGCCCAGACCCGCGAGTGCAACCAATGGAACCTCGCCCGCGATCTACTCGACGCCGGCCAGCCCGGCGGGGCGCTACCCATCCTTGAGCAGCTTCACTACGCGCACCCGCAGAATCCCGCCTTCACCCAAACGCTCGCCGGCGCGCAAAAGCAGCTCGGACTCAGTGCCGAGGCGGACGCAACGCTCGCGAAACTTTTTGAGCGCCTACAGCCTGGCCCACAACTCCGGTTGCTCCGCGCCGAGCTCGCGCTGGAGAAACGGGACTACGCCACCGGCCTCCGGCTGCTGCAAGAGCTGGCCACACTCGACCCCAAGCAGAGCGGCCTGCACCTGCGCCTCGCGCGCACCTACGTCGGTCTCGGCCGCCAGGCAGAGGCGCAGCGCGAGTTTGAAACGGTCCTACAGGCCGACCCCGAAAACGCACACGCTTGTCAGGGCCTAGCGCATGTCCTCCTGCGCCAGCGGCAATGGGAAATGGCGGCTGCCACTGCGCTCAAAGCCATCGGCCTTCAGCACAACCTGCCGTTGGCGCATTTCCATTTCGCATTCGCGGTCGAGCGCCTCGGCCACCGCGCTATCGCGACCGACGCGCTCCGCACCGCCATCACGTACGCGCCTGGTTTCATCGCCGCGCGCCGCGCGCTCATCGCGCTGCTCGCCCGCGAGTCGGGCAACGAAACCGAGATTGCCACGCAACGTCAGGCGCTCGTCGCCCTCCGCCAGCATTTCGCGCAGTCCGCCGCCCGCGTGGAGCACATCCGCGCGCAAGCCCGCGAACGCGCCGCCGCCCGTGCCCTCGTGCCGCCGCCCGCCCCTGAGCCGGAGCCAGCCGTCGAGCGTGCCGCCACCGAAACCACGCCAAAATCCCCCAGCGAGCATCCGACTGAGGTTGCCGGTCGACCATCTGATCCACCCGCACCGCCAGTCGAGCCCGGAGAATTCATCCTCGTCTCCGGCCTGCCACGTTCCGGCACGTCGCTCATGATGCAGATGCTGCAGGCCGGCGGCGTGCCGTTGCAGACGGACGGCGAGCGGGCCGCCGATGCCGACAACCCCGAGGGTTATTTCGAGTGGGAGGACATCAAGTCGCTGCCAAAAAACCCTCGCATTCTCGACGGGGCGCGCGGCCGCGCGATTAAGGCC
>CAIQKQ010000229.1 GCA_903872425.1 uncultured Opitutia bacterium
ACACGTGTTTCAATATGCCCACGATCCTCGCGGGCGGCGGTTTCCGGCACGGTCAACATCACGCCTTCAGCACGACCAATAATTACCCCCTGCCGAACCTCTACGTTTCCATGCTGCAGCGCATGGGCATCGAAACCGACAAATTCGCTTCGTCCACCGGCACGATGCGCGGATTGGAGCTGGCATGAGCCTGCTCGCCCTAGCCTTGAAAGTGGGGCGCGACCGCTGCGAGCGTCTGAGCGCCGGATTTTTTTTCGCCGTCGCTTTGCCGGCCGCCCTGCACGCCGCCGCCCTCCCGCCCGCGCTCCTCGATTACACGGACAAATATTGCTCCTCCTGCCACAACGACGAGGACAAGAAGGGCCGTCTCGATCTCACCTCGCTGACCCTCGATCTCACCGCCACGACGGATTTTTCGACGTGGGTTAAGGTTCACGATCGCCTCGGCGCCGGCGAAATGCCGCCGAAAGAAAAGAAACGCCCCGACGCCGCCGAGACGGCTGCTTTTCTTGCTGCGCTCCGTGAAACGCTCGGCACCCACGACCGCGAGTTAATCGCCCGCGAAGGTCGCGCCACGCAACGCCGCCTCAACGGCTACGAATACGAAAATGCCCTGCGCGATCTCCTCCACGCTCCCTGGCTGCAGATCCGCGGCCAATTTCCCGACGACGGGGAATCTAACCGCTACAATAAAATCGGTGACGCGCTCGACGTGTCTCACGTCCATCTCGCTCGCTACATGGCCGCCGCCGACTACGCGATTCGCCAAGCACTCACCGTGCAACTCGAGCATCCGCCCACCACCACCGTGCGCCACTACGCGCGCGATCAACGTACCCTCACCAGTAAGTTCACGCCCAACCCTTTTAATTCTTCGCCCGACCGCATGACGTATCCCTTGCTCGACCGCGAGCCGCAGCGCCCCGTGCGCATGAGTGAGGCGCCACTTACGGTCGGCGCGCAAGATCCAGCCACGCGCGACCGTGAGGCGGTGGGTTGGGTCTCGAGTAATTACGTCACCGGCTTCACGTACCGCTGGGACGGATTTCGCGCCCCCGTCGCGGGTCGCTACCGGATTCGGTTCAATGGTTACACAATGTGGGCCGCGCCCGGCGGCGTGACCAAGAGCTTTTCTCACTCCACGGACACCGTCGGGAAAATTCGTCCGCCCAATTTAAATACGCCTGACTACGATCGCCTCTCACCGGGTCGTACCATCGAGCCCATCACCGTATACACCCGCAACGGGGTTCCCAATCGCCGCCTCGGCGAGTTCGACCTCACGCCCGAGCCCGCCACGCACGAGGTCGGTGAGGTTTGGTTGCTGGCCAACGAGACGCTCGTGCCCGATGCCTCGCGGTTTTACCGTTCGCGCCCAGAAAATTTCCGCAACCCACTCATGACAACCGCGGGAGTGCCCAGTGTTGCCTTCCGCTGGATGGAAGTCGAAGGCCCGCTCTACGACGCCGACACCACCGCTGGTTACCGCCTGCTTTTTGGCGATCTTCCGCTAAAAAAATCTCCGAACCGCGCCTCCGGGCTGGCTCTGCCGATCACCGCGCGCGGTGACCGCCGTGAAGGCGGCCGCCAAGCCGGCCAACGCGTCGAACCCCTCGAAGAAACCCGCGTTGAGATCGTTTCAACCGATCCACACCGCGACGCTGCCCGCTTACTCCGTGGTTTCCTTGATCGCGCGTACCGTTACCCCGTCGCCGAGGCCGACCTCGCTCGTTTCCTTGCGCTCTTCGACGAACGCCAAAGCGCTGGTTTGAGTTTTGCCGAAGCCATGGTGGCAACTTATACTGCGGTGCTCGCTTCGCCGGGATTTGTGTTTCTCGACGAGAAACCGGGCCGGCTCGACGACACCGCGCTCGCGACCCGTCTCGCCCTTTTCCTTTGGAATTCTCCACCTGATACCGCATTGCGTGCTCGCGCCGTCCGGGGCGAGTTGAGCCAACCCGCCGTCTTGCGCGCAGAGACCGAGCGACTCCTCTCCGATGCCAAATCACAACGCTTCCGCGACGCGTTTCTCGATTATTGGATCGATCTGCGCAAAATCGAAGACTCCACGCCCTCGACCACGCTTTATAACGATTACTACCTCGACGACTCGCTGGCGGAGGCCGCCGTCGCCGAGACTCGCCTCACGTTTGAAGAAATGATCCGCGCCGATCAACCCGCCCGCGGCATCGTCGCCGCTGATTACACGTATCTCAACGAACGCCTTGCGACGCACTACGGTATTAATGACGTGAAGGGCGCCGCCATGCGCCGCGTTACGCTCCCGCCCGATAGCCCGCGCGGCGGTTTCATGACGCAGGCCAGCGTACTAAAAATCACTGCTAACGGCACCACCACTTCGCCCGTGCTCCGCGGCAAATGGATTGTCGAACGCATCCTCGGTATCGACATTCCGCCGCCCCCGCCGGTCGCTGCCGTTGAACCCGATATTCGCGGCGCCGTCACCATCCGTCAGCAACTCGAGAAACACCGTGCCGACACCAGTTGCGCCTCCTGTCACAGCAAAATGGACCCGCCCGGTTTTGCCTTGGAAAATTTTGATGTGATGGGAGGTTGGCGAGATCGCTATCGCGGCATCGACGAGACGAAAAAACCGGAACCGGGCCGCGGAAAAAACGGGCACCCGTTTGAATTTTATTTCGGTCTACCGGTGGATGCGGCGGGTGAATTGCCCGACG
>CAIQKQ010000230.1 GCA_903872425.1 uncultured Opitutia bacterium
CTTGGTGTTCTCGTTTTCTGCTTACATTTCTGATGCACCTTGACCTGATTCCTCACCGCACCGCCGGCGCCGCCGAGAACATGGCGGCCGATTTTCTTCTGTTGAAACATCTCCCTGTCGACCGCGCGCGGTTCCGGCACTACGGCTGGCGCACGCCCGCGTTCACGTTTGGCTATAGCCAGAAAATCGCCGATGTGCGCGCCAAGCTCCCGTCGGATGAAAGCTTCGACCTTTGCCGTCGAGCGACCGGCGGCGGCCTCGTGGATCATCGCGACGACTGGACCTACGCGCTCGTACTGCCCCGCGGCCACGCGTTGGAGGAAATGCGCGCGACGCAGAGCTACCGGCTTGTCCATGAGGCGCTCGTGGCCGCGCTCGCCACGCAAAGTGTCAACGCCGTGTTGCAGCCGGTCGCCGAAGTCCCGCGCGTAAGCGGACTGCCGGCTGGCGTATGTTTCCAGAGGGCCGAGACATTCGACGTATGCCACGCCGACACCGGCGAGAAGATCGCCGGCGCCGCACAAAAACGTGCGAAACAGGGGATACTGTTCCAAGGCTCCATCTGGAGAGCCGCAGCCGGTGCGACGGTGGACTGGGATCAATTCGGTGATGACTTCGCCGCCCGCCTCGCCACCACGCTCGGGGCCTGGGCCGCTCCCGCGCCCTGGCCCGAGGAAGTCGGCGATGACGAGCTGGCCGCTCTTACCGAGCACTACGCCGCGTCCGAGTGGAACGAGGCCCGGTGACATGCCTGTAACGAAGTAGTTCTTAGTTAAAAACTACTTGGCTTTTGTTCTTCCGGCAGTTTTGGATTGGCCGATGTCCTCGGAGCGCTCTCATACCCCCTCTGTAGCTCGTTTGTCCTACGCCATATGCGTTCGCAGTTTCGCACTGGTTCTATGCATCGCGTTCGCGGCCGGGCGCTTGGCAGCACAGGATGCGGGCAATTCACCCTCCTCTATGTCAGACCAACTGCGCAAAAATTAGGCGCTTGGTCGTTTGGGCAAAAGTCGTCCAGCTGACAATCCGCCGGACCCCATCTTCAACGCCCCACCGACTGTGGTTAACCGACCAGAACATCTCAGCTTGGAAGATCAGCTGCGTGCCAGTCGGGCGACGGACATTTTAGCCGTTTGCCGCAATGCCATCGCGAAGCTCAAGGCGGACGACTCTTTGAGGGCCGAGTTACTAGCGACGGAAATGTTGTTTTCCGGGCTTAAGACAGAGGGGATTTCATATTTGCGGAAACTAGAGTCGGTGGAGCCAGACGTGCGGCCCGGCTTGGCGGCCAAGCTCAGCATGGCATATGAACTGGTTGGCGACAATCGTCAGGCCCAGCAATGGGGCCGAGAATATCTGCGGCGCGACCCCGAGGCTCGCGATGGCAGCGGCTGGTTGCTCCAGTTAATTCTGTCAGCAAAGGTTAAAATCGCCGAAGATCCAGCATGGCTGAAGAGTCACCACGTTTTGGAGATTGATGCCAAGTCGCTTCGGAATCCTGAGTTTAGCATCAAGATGGGGGATCAGGTCCTAAACAAACGGGATATCCAGGGCGCGCTTTTTGCCCAATTGAAAGATCGGATGATGTGGGTAAAGCCGAGAGATCCGGTGGTCGCGGACCTGCTTTATATTTTTGCCCTTGTGGAGCGAAGCGCGGACGCACCCGAATCAGCAGCCAAGCTTTTGGATTTTGCCCGTGAATACGGGTATAGTGTCCCGCCTTTGATGCAGGTGGAGTTTCAGGCCCAAGCCGGTAGATGACCTGAACATTTCGATGTGTCAGTCGGCTTTGGGATAATAGCAACAACGAGCATGCTGCGCTTAACGCGCATTAGACTTAGCCGAAGTAGATCGAAGCCCGGAGAGGACTTGCTAAATTGACTTTAGCGGTTCGCCACTAAGTCTGTGCGAAAACCCCAATTTATGAAAACCTCTCTGCTTCGCTTGGTTTTTGCCGCGCTGACTTGCGCACTGCCTTATATTGGTTTTTGCACCCAAGAAACTTACCGACCGCTGGAGCCTTCTGAAATTAGTATCCGCGCGGATGCGAATCAGCCGCTAGGGGAAATAGTAGCGACCGTGCGCGTGGCCGGCAGCGGCGCGCAGCGCAAGATTACGGCCATTACATTACAGTGCGGCGGCAAGTCGATCGCAGTGCCCGCGAAAGCTCTCAGCGGTCTCGTCGATCCCAATCTCGCCAGTATAAGGCTTACGCTTACGGATGGAATGACGGATGTAAATCTAATGCCCAAGTCGATAAGCGTCGCACCAGCGGTGAACATTGAGTTCCATTTGGCCTATAAAAATGCGGCAGACGGACAGCCTTTACAAAAAACTGCGGCCATCCGCTTTCAGGATGGACGAGCCATTTTTCGTAGGATGAGTACCGAGTTTGAACGCGGTATGTTTTCCGAGGATTTTTTATACTTATGATTTTCGTATCAGTGTGATGACGCACTCGAGGTGGCGCGTCTGGGGGAAGAGGTCGAAGGGCTGCACGGCGGTGAGTGCGAAGCCTGCGGCCAAGAACTGTTTTAGGTCGCGCATCTGTGTGGCGGGGTCGCACGATACGTAGACGACTGCACGCGGGCCGTAAGCAAATAGTTGTGCGAGAAAGCTCTCGTCGCAGCCTTTACGTGGGGGATCAATCACGACCACCGTTTTGTCGGCGGGAAAAGTGAGCGCGGCAAAGATAGCGGCGGCGTCGCCGGCTGTGAAGGTGGCGTTGGCGAGACCATTGGCGATGGCGTTCTCGCGGGCGAAGCGCACGCTACTCTCGCTGACCTCCACGCCGGCCACTCGCTCGAACACGGGCGCGCAGGCGAGCGCGAACAGACCGCTGCCACAATAGGCGTCCACGAGGAATTGCGCCCCGCTCGCCGCAGCCTGCGCGCGAACGTAGCTGGTAAACGCGGGTAGAATAAAGGGGTTGTTCTGGAAAAAGTCACGGGCCAGGAAGCGCAGGCTGATGGAATGCGGAGTGCGGAATGCGGTGTGCGGAGCGGAAGGCGGAGATTGCAGCGCAATCTCCTCGGTGATAATGGCGTCGTAGTCGGTGGTCACGCCGTCCTTGGCGTGGCGGAGCAGGAGGGTGGCCGCACGCTGATATTCTCCGGCAGCGAGCCTGGCCCGAGTCTTGGCGCGCACCTCGGGGAGTTTTTCGTTGATGGCGTCGGTCGCGATTTCGCAACGAGGCACATCCACGAGGTCGAAGCGCGTGCCTTGGCGGAGAAAACCAATGGGGAGATTGAGGCTGGCTGTAGCCGGGGTCGCTGCCCCCGGCCTGAGGTCGGAGCCGGGGTCAGCGCCCCCGGCTACACGGGAAGCGACTCGCGGCGGATTAAAATGCGGCGTGATCTTCGAGCGATAGCCGAACTCCGACGGCGAGCCGATTACAGGCGCGACTTCAAACGTGACGCCCGCCATGTGATGTAGCAGTTCGGCGACCTGGCGGCGTTTCCAGGCGAGCTGTTCGGAATAGGCGAGGTGCTGGTATTGGCAGCCACCGCAACGGCCATAAAGGGCGCAGCGTGGCGTCATCCGATGCGGCGATGGCGTGAGCACAGCGATCAGATCTGCCTCGGAGAAGTTTTTGTGGTTACGAAATACCCGTGCCCGGACACGCTCGCCCGGCAGCGTGAACGGCACCATCACGACCCACTTGGCGTCGGCTTCACCGGGCAAGGCGACGCGACCCAACCCGAGCCCGAGATTGGTGAGCGTGGCAATCTCCAGCTCGATTTCGGCGTGGTAGGCAAAGGGTTGGTCGTTGAATTTTTTCCGTTTAAACACGGAGAACACGGAGAACACGGACTGGCTTGTAAGTCAGCCACTGATTTTCTCCGTGCTCTCCGTGTTCTCCGTGTTCAAAACAAGGCGTGGCCATCGAAAGAATCTCCAGTCTCCAAAATCCCCGTGTAAAACAGCTCGTGCGGCTGCGTGACCGGCGCCCGCGCGACGAGGCGGGGGTGTTTCTTATCGAAGGCTACCGCGAGCTGCGCCGCGCCCTGGAGAAGGGTGTGAGGCCAACTGAAATATATTTTTCGCCGGAATGGTTTTTGGGTGAGAATGAACCGGCACTCATCGCGCAGGCCGAGGCGGCGGGGGCGCAGGCGTTTGAGCTAACCAAGGAGGCATTTGCCAAGGTGGCCTACCGCGAGCGGCCGGACGGTCTTCTCGCGGTCGCACCGCAATGGAAAAAAACGTTGGCAGACTTGGATGATATTGTAGGGCGGGGTCACCGAACCCCGCCGCCCGAGCCGTTTCTTCTTGTGGTCGAGGCCATCGAGAAGCCGGGCAACCTCGGTACACTGTTGCGCGGGGCGGACGCGGCGGGCGTACAGGCGGTGATCGTGTGTGACCCGGTGACCGACATTTTCAACCCCAACGTTGTGCGGGCCTCGACTGGAGTGCTGTTCTCGGTGCCGGTCGTCGTGGCTGCGAGCGCGGCGGTGCGCGCCTGGCTGCGGGAGAAAAATATCCGCGCGGTCGTCACCACGCCGGCTGCGACGACGATTCATTCGGACGCGGATTTGCGCGGTCCGCTCGCGGTCGTGATGGGCAGCGAGCAGTACGGACTGAGTGAGTTTTGGCTCAAGGAGAGCGACGCGCAGGTGCGCATCCCGATGGCGGGGCAGGCCGACTCGCTCAACGTGGCGATGGCAGCGGTGATCACACTGTTTGAAGCGGTGCGGCAACGGGGCGAGTGAACAAGCAAGGTGCGGAATATTTTGGCCGCAGAGTAGTAAAATGATTGGTTGATGGTCGGGGAGAGTCAGCGCGCCTATAGGCAAGGCGGGGAGGGACGGCGGTCGGTTTAGTGGGGCCCTATTTGTCGCGGCCCGAGGGCGTCGTCAGGCGACGCTCTGCTGTTTCAGAGACGTGACCAACTCGGCGGTGCCTTCGGCCATGCTGACGCGTGGGACGTAGCCGAGATCGCGGCGGGCAGCGGTGATGTCGAACCAGTGGTCTTTGGCCAGTTCAGCGGCGACGAAGCGCGTCATCGGCGGCTCGCCGCGCAGCGGCAGCAGCCGCCATGCCGCCTCGCAGAGTGCGCCAGCCATGTAGGCCGCGTTGTGGGAGATTTTCTTGGTCACGGGCGGTTTGTCGAGAGCGCGAAGGAGGTCGTTAATCCAGTCCCAGAGCACGACGGGCTCGCCGTTGGTGATGAAGAATGCACGGCCGGCGACCGGACGAAATGCGGTCGCCGCCTTGGGTGCCGGTGGCCTAGAACCGCGCGCTAACTCCTCGCGCGTGAGCGCGGCTTCCGCGAGCAGGTGCGCGTCCACGGCGTTTTCAACGTGGACCATGTCCACACGATTGGTGCCGCTGCCAACGATGCGGAGGCGGCCGGTGCGCGCGCGGTCGAGGATGCGTGGAACGAGGTGTGGGTCGCCGACGCCCCACACGAGGTGCGGGCGGAGCGCGATGGTGCGGAGTGCGGGCGAGTTGGCGGCGAGGACGAGGCGCTCAGCGGCGGCCTTAGTGAGCGGATAGGCGCTGGGGCATGTGGTCGTGAGCGGGAGCGACTCGTTGGCACCCGCGAGTGGGCGACCATTGAAGACGACGCTGGGCGTGCTGGTGAAAACGAGGCGGCGTATACCGTGCGCACGGCAACCGTCAATTACGGCCTCGGTGCCGAGGACGTTGACGCGGTAATAATCATCGGCGCGGCCCCACACGCCAACTTTGGCGGCGACGTGAAACACCGTGCCCATACCGGCGCACGCGGCCCGCACGGCGTCGGCGTCATCCAGCGCAACGCAGATCACCCGAACGCCGCGCGCTGTTAGGTCCGGCGCCGGATGGCGCGCCAGCACGGCCACGTGTCGGCCTTCCGCAAGCAACCGTCCGACGATACGCCGGCCGAGGAAGCCGGTACCGCCGGTGATGAGTGCGGGGGAGTCGGAGGTTGAGGCGGAATCCACGGATGTACACGGATGGACATGGATGCCCTCCGGGCAAGCAAACTGCATCGGGCAAATATTCTTGTGAGTCTCGATTGATCGCGCTTTCTGGCTGATATGGAGAGCTCGTTGCTTTTCGCCGTCCCACTTTCCATACTTCCCCTGATTTATGGGGGCATCGCATTTCTAGTGGCAACCAGAACGAATGCACCGGCGAAGCTCACGTTTGCTCGCATGGTTATTGCGGCATTGCCCAGTCTCTTGATGCTTGGCTTATTTTATTCATTGGTAGTCCGCATCTATTGGGAGCTTGGCACATGGCCGCCATCAACTATCGCTTGGATGAAACCAAATGGTTTGTCGCCCTCTATGATCGGACACGCCAACTTCGTCGACGGCTGTTTTGAAAACTGGATTATTTTCAGCCTCATTGGCTGGCCGGTGATTTTTGTTTTGGTTCTGCTCATTCGCCGATTGCGGCCATTGGTGGGTTATCTGGGAGTATATTCATTTTCATTTGTGGCTTGTTTGATCGTGACACAATTGGCTCCGACCAAATTTCTTGATTGGTGGTGGGACTGATAGGCTACCGCTTTGGATCAGAAGCGAAGCCTTTGGCGGTGGCGGCCCAGCGGGCGAGAGTCAGGCGGTGGATTTTGGCGTTGTGACGGACATCCACCGGAAATTTCTGGTGGAAGTAAAAGGTTTGGATGGACGCGGTGTGTGGGTGTGCAAGGGCGAGCTGGCGCAATTCGCGGGCGAGGGCACGAGCATCGCGGGAGTTTTTCACCGTCGTTTCGACGACGAGAGCGGGTCGCTGGACGGGGTGTTCGCCGAGACCGATGAGAGCGCAGCGAACGGCACGGGGATGCGCGCGGAAGACTTGCTCACTGGGCTCGGTGTGGAGCGTACCGGAGGGCGTCTCGACGCGCTCGGCCTTACGACCGCAGAACCAAAGTCGGCCGGACGTGTCCAGATAGCCGCAGTCGCCCATGCGGTGCCAAACGGAGGAACCGTCCGCGATTTTGGCCGCAGTGGTGGCGGTAGGAAGGGCGTCGTATTCCTTGGTGACGACGGGACCGGAAACGATGATTTCGCCGATTTCACCAGAGGGGAGTTCGTAAGCGTCGCTGAGGTTGGCGATGGGGGTATCTGTGATGGCGATGATTTTGGCAGTGTTCTCTGCCACGGGGCGGCCGACGCAGGCACCTCGCACTGAGGCGGGGTCAACCTCGTCGGCGGAGACACTGGCAACGGGCAGCGCCTCCGTCGCGCCGTAGGGGCTGTACAGTTTTCCTTTGGGCAGGAACGCGATGGAGTTTTTCCAGAGCGCGGCGGGGACGGGCGCGCCGGCACAGAGGACACGTCGAACCGTGGGGAGCGTAATTTTCTGGGCGAGGCAGTGGTCACCGATTTTTTTCCAGAGCGTGGGGGAGCCGAAGGAGTTCGTGACGTTTTCCTGTCGGATGGCTTGGACGATCTTGGCGGGGTCGAGTTCGGCGGGGCGGCGCGGGTCGAGTTCGGGGATGATGGTGGTCATGCCGAGCGCGGGGTTGAAGAGCGCGAAAATGGGGAGTAGCGGAAGGTCCACTTCGCCGGGGGCGATGGCGTAGGTGTCGCGGATGAGGCGCACCTGGGCGTCAAACATCCCGTGCTCGTAGCAGACGCCCTTGGGGGCGCCGGTGGAGCCCGAAGTAAACAGGACAGCGGCGAGATCCGTCGCTGCAGACGGCACCGGATCGAGTTTTTGATTTGGGATTTTTGATTTGGGATTGGTCAGGCGAGCGGTCAGGGAGCCGCTGACGGGGACGCGGACTTGGACTGTGCGAAATGAAGGGCGGAAGAGGTGACTGAGAATCTGCGCCAGCGGGATGCCGACGAGCGCGCGGGGGCGCGAGCGGGCGACGCAGGCGAGGAAGTTTTTTAGGCCCATGCCGGGGTCAATGATGACCGGCACCGCGCCAAGCTGGAACAATGCGAAGGCCGACGCGATCAGCGGCAGGCCGGGGCGCACCATTACAAGCGCACGGTCGCCGGGGCGCACACCGCGCACGGCGAGACGTGCATGCCAAGTGTTAGCCTCGGCGGCGAGCTCGGTGAACGTGAGCGTAAGGTAATCAATGTCACCGGCCGGGGTGCGGCCGCGCGGGATTTTAAGCGCGGTAGCGTGAGGCTGGCGCGCGGCCATGAGCGCGAGGTGGCGTGAGATGTTAGCGTCGGCGGGGGGCAAGCGGCCGAGAGACTCATGTGGCGGAGCAAGCGGGGCAAAGCAAAACCCTGCGAGCCCCAGACTTGAGCGGTGTGGCTCGGCCCGGCCGGTGGGACGGGCCGATGGCCTTGTTGTCCAGGCACAAAAAACCCCGCGCGGCACGGGGCCGGGCGGGGAGTGGAAACGGGCGCAGGCCCACTCAGTAATTCGTAAATTTGATGGCGTCGTAGAGGAAATCAACACTGTTGCCAGAGGGATTGCCTTTGCCGAACCACTTGGTGGTGTCCACTTGGGCTCCATTGGCCGCGACTGGAATGAAGTCGGCTTTGCGGATGGTCACCAAGCCACCCATGATATAGGTGTTTTTGCCGTAGCGGGTGGTTTCGGTGGCGCAGCCGGACACGAAGAGCGTGGCGGCCAACAAGCCGAGAGTGAGTAAGCGGGTGTTTTTCATAGGGGAGAAGATACCAAGGTAGGGGGCCTGAACAAGGCTTGGCAAGCCCCAGCTGCGTTTTTTTTCGAATTAATTCACGCTGTTTTAAGGGCGGGATCATCCCGGAGAATCGACGCCTGCCAAGGTAGGCATATCTCGTCAATGTTGCCGGGACGGCAAGCCAGTTCGGTGAGCTGGGCCCGGGTGGCGATGAGCGTCGGCTCGAGCCCGAGCTGTGTGGCGCGGCGGTCACGGCCAGCCCGGAGCGCGTCCTGACGGGCGATCTGTTCGGTCGTGAGCGACTGGCGTACTACTCGCGGACGGCGCGGAAGGCTTTGTGGGTCGCGGCCGAGGGCGGTCCGGACAGTAGTGGCGAGCGAGGGGGCGAGGCGGTCGTGGCGTTTGCCGAGATTGACACGGCCGACAACGGCTTCGGCTGTTGCACCCTCCTCGGCAGCAAACGCCAACGCAACCAACACGTCGTTGTGGCAAACCTTGAAGGGAGGCGTGTCGAGCTTGCGCGCCCATTCTTCACGCCAATGCCAGACGGCATGCAGCACACTCAGGCCAACGCTGCGCAAACGTTCGCTGCGGCCGACGCGCCAAGAGTGTTCGTCTGTGCCTGGGAAGCCAGTGAGTGCGGCTTCGATTTGCCGGCGGCATTGCTGGTCGAGCCAGTCGAGCCGGCCCAGCGTGCGCAATTCGTCCGCCAGTAGGTCCCGTAGCGCCGGTAGGTGCCACACGTCGAGTGCCGCATAGTCGAGCAGGCGCGGCGTGAGCGGCCGGCGCGACCAGTTGGCGCGCTGGCTGGCCTTGTCGAGCGTGACACCGTAGTGTTCCTCCAGCAGCGCAGCGAGGCCCGTGCGCGGGCGATTCAGCAGTTGCGCGGCGAGCATCGTGTCAAACAGTCCGCGCGCGCGGAAGCCGCACAGATCATGGAGCAAGCGTAGATCGAAGTCGCTACCATGCATGACGAGATGTTTTTCCGCCAATATTTCCCACAGCGGCTGCAGGTCGAGACCCGGCGCGAGCGCGTCCACGAGGAATACCTCGCCACCAGCTAGAAATTGCAGCAGGCACAGGCGCGTGCGGTAGCAATTCATGTTATCCGCCTCGGTGTCGAGAAACGCGTCCTCCATCGGGGCCAGCGCCGCGAGTAACGGCGCGAGCTGGCCATGACGGTCAATCAGCCGGTAGCTGGGCATCTGGCTGGCGCCCGCGGCCACTGGCCTAGTCGCGGGCCGGGCCATCGTCGTCGGCGTGGGTGGTGCCTGCCGCTGACGGTTCGGCTCCTGTGAGTCGTAGTTGGTTTTCGCGTGAGTCCCCGTTTGGCTCAATGGCGGGCGTGGGGTCGGGGGGGGGACGCCGAAAAAACGGCGCATGGGCGCGGGGAGGAAACGGGAAATCATGCGTGAGACAGAACCGGCATAGCGCACTATCGCATGCATGGCGTGCGACGCGCAAAACAATTTTGCCTTGCCGTGGTTGCCTTGTGCGCTCGCGCGACTAACGCTGCACACCATGAAAGTCGTTGTGCTCTGCTCTGGTGGAATGGACTCAGTGACCGCGCTCCATTGGGCGCAGGTGGCGCATGGCGTCGTCGCCGCTGTGAGCTTTGATTACGGGGCGAAGCATCACGTTCGCGAATTGCCACTGGCCGCCGCGCATGCGGCGCGACTCGGCGTGCGGCACGAGGTCGTGCGGCTCGATGGGGTGGAGCGGTTGTTCGTGTCGGATTTATTGAAAAACGGCGGCGCAATTCCCGACGGCCATTATGAGGACACGACGATGCGTCGGACGGTGGTGCCGTTTCGCAACGCCATCATGCTATCAGTCGCGTGTGGTTTCGCCGAGAGCGCGGGCGCGGCCGGATTGGTGATCGCGGCGCACGGTGGCGACCACGCGATCTATCCAGACTGTCGGGAAGAGTTCATGTGTGCGATGAGCGACGCGATGCGGCATGGCACGTATGCGGGCGTGGCACTGCTGCGGCCGTTCATCGCGCTGACGAAGGCGCAGATCGCCGCTGAGGGCGCGCGACTCGGCGTAGATTTTGAGCAAACGTGGTCGTGCTACAAGGGTGGCGCGATACACTGCGGGACATGCGGCACGTGCGTGGAGCGACGCGAGGCGTTCATCGTGGCGGGGTTGCCTGACCCGACCGTCTATCAATCGACGGGTCCGCTGCCGCCGAAGCCAGAAATAAGCTTGGTCGTGAATCACCCGGATAAATGCGGATAAGTGCGATTTTTCATCCGCGCCCTTCCGTATAGTCTGTGAAAAAAACTCCGATGCTAGTCTCTGAAATCTTTTTTTCGTTGCAGGGCGAAGGCACACTGGCGGGCGTACCGTCAGTCTTCGTCCGCGCGAGCGGCTGCAACCTCCGCTGCGCGTGGTGCGACACGCCTTATGCCTCGTGGAATCCTGAGGGCACCCCTCGCTCCGTGGAGGCTATGGTCGCTGAGGTGTTGCGGCATCCGGCCCGACACGTCGTGCTCACCGGCGGTGAGCCGATGGTCGCAAAAGACATTCATGACCTTGCGGCTGAGCTGAAAAAACTCGGCCGCCATATCACCATCGAGACGGCGGCGACCATCGCGCCAGGCGGCGTTGCGTGCGACCTCGCCTCGCTTTCACCGAAGCTCCTAAACTCCGCTCCCGATGCGACCAAACACGCCGCATGGCGGAAAAAGCACGAGGCCACGCGTTGGCAGCCTGAGGTGGTACGAGCGTGGCTCGACGGCTACGACTGCCAGCTCAAGTTTGTCGTCGCACGCCCTGAGGATGTGGAGGAGATAGAAGCGATGCTGGGAAAACTCGGCCGTGAGATCCAACCTGACCGTATCCTGCTGATGCCCGAAGGCGTAACCGTGGAGAAAATCCGCGCGCGCACGTTGTGGCTCGGTGAGTTGTGCAAGGCGCGTGGCTACCGCTACGCACCGCGCCTCCAAATCGAACTTTATGGGAATAAGCGCGGGACGTGAGACCGGAACCTCAGACTTGCCGCGGGGCAGAGAGGCGACGGAGGGCAGCGAGGCAGGCCTCTATGGTCATCGGCTTAAGGAGGTAGTCGCTAGCGCCGAGGGCGAAAGCGTGTGCGCGCATTTCTGGGCGTTGGTCGGCCGTGACCATGATGATCCATCGGTCGCACGCACCCGCCTCACCAGCGCGCACGCGGCGTAAAACTTCGAGACCGTCCATATCCGGCATGTGGATGTCGAGCAGGATGGCGTCGAAGTTCTCTCCGTCCGCCGAAAGCGCTGCCAGCGCGGCCGCCCCACTGGCGGCGGTGGCGGACTCGCAACCGAGGCTGGCGACGAGGCTTTGGAGGAGGCGGAGATTGACGGGGTTGTCATCTACGAGCAGCAGATGGAGGCCGAGGCGCGGGCGCGAGAGGGCGGTCAGCGGTGGGCGCGAACCGGTGTCGAAGAGGCCGGCGAGCACGGAATGATGGAGCGGCTTTCCGAGCAGGCGCGGGAAAAACATGCGAAGGGCCTGTCGGTCGGTGGCGGTGTGCGCGCCGTGGACGAGGCCGATGGCTCGCTCCGTCGGCCAGATAGCGGCGGGCGGTCGACCGGTGTGTGCGAGTGCGAGCAGATCGTGGTCGCAGTCGGCAATGACGGCATCGGCTTGGGCGTGAGCGACGGCTGCGGCCGCACAGGGCACAACCGTCGCGCCGAGTGCGGCTAGGGCGGCGGTGAGTTCCGCACGCAGACCGATATGGTTGCAGACGAGCGCGACGCGTTTGCCGACAAGGACGGGGTTGATGGTGGGCGGTGGTTGCTCGATAACGGCGGCGACGGTGAGACGAAAGGTCGCGCCAGCGCCGACCGCGCTCGTGACGGTGATATCACCGCCAAGCAGCCGGGCGAGTTGGCGGCTGATGGCGAGTCCGAGGCCTGCGCCAGCGTGGCGGCGACGGAGACCGCTATCGAGCTGGCTGAAGGGTTGGAAGAGTTTAATCTGTTCTTCGGGCGCGATGCCTGGGCCGGTGTCGCGGACGGTGAATTCGAGGAGGCAGGCGGGGGAAGCCGGGGAACTGGAGAGAGAAATCTGGAGTGGAGTTGGTGGAGTATCTGGGGTGCGGGCGGCGGGCGGATGAGCTGTTGCCTGAGTGTGATCGCCCGACGTTTGATTCTGGTCTTTTGCCTCCGTCTGTGTCTGTCGGGCGAGCTGCAACGTGACTTCAATCTCGCCGGTAGTGGTGAACTTGATGGCGTTGCCCACGAGGTTGACGAGGGCCTGGCGGGTGCGGCCGGCATCGACTGCGACGAGCGCGGGCACATTAGAAGCGACGTGGTGGAGGAGGATGAGGTTTTTGTCGGCGGCCTGGGTGGCGAGGAGGTCGAGTGTTTCATCGATGAGGTCGCGCGGGTCACAAGTGACGGGATCGGGCTTAATACGGCGGGCCTCGATTCGCGAGTAGTCAAGTACGTCGCCAGTCAGGTGGAGAAGCGCGTCCGCGCTTAGGCGGATGGTCTCGACGCACTCGCGCTGTTCGGGTGTGAGTGCGGTGTCGGAGAGGAGGCTGGTGAAGCCCACGATACCGTTGAGCGGGGTGTGCAGCTCATGGCTCATGGTGGCGAGGAAGCGGCCCTTGGCTTGGTCGCCAGCCTCTGCGCGCTTTAGCGCCTCGTGTAGCTCGGCTTCATGTCGCTTGGCGGAGGTCATGTCATCGAAGACAGCGACGAAGCTGGCGACACGGCCGTTGCGATCTTTCACGGGCGTGATGACGCCACGCACGGGATAAGTCTCGCCGGATTTGCGTCGGTTGAACCACTCGCCCGTCCACGCGCGACCAGCACGCACGGTGGCGACCATTTCCGCGAGCAATGCGGACGGCGTCTCGGGAACCTGAAAATCGCGCCATGGTCGGCCGAGCAGCTCGCGACGAGCATAGCCGATCTGACGGCAGAGTCCAGCGTTGGCATATTCGATGCGGCTCTCGAGGTCAACGATGAGCACGGCAGACTGGCTTTGCTCCATCGCCTCGGAGAGATTCCGCAGCGCCTCGCGTTGCGCGAGACCCCGGCGCGTGAGAGCAAACGCGGCTAGCGGTATACCGAGCAGCACCCAGACGAAGCCGGCCGCAGAGAGCGCGGCGATGCTAAGGTCACGCCGCCAGCTGGCGGCGTCCAGATCAAGGCCGACAATATCCTTTGACGCACCGGCCGAGGGGGGCTGCCGACGAGTGCGTAGCCGGTCACCCACTCGCCGAACTCGTCCGCCTCAGGTCCCTCGGTAGCAGGCTGGTTGTTGGCGACGATAGCGCGAAGGCCGGGAGCCTTGTCGGAGTGCTGGAAATTTACGTAATGATCGCCAGGCAACGACTCGTCCTTCGAGCCTCCTGGGGCGGAGTCGGCGAGAAAGATGACCTCACCTGTCGCCGGGAGGAAACGGAAAATATAGACGTAATGCACCTGTGGATGTACATTGTGCAGTCGAAGTAGGCGTGACTTGACCGCGATGTAGGCGGGTGTGGTGACGTCATTTTTTGTGCCAGTAAGCAAGCGCAGTTCAGCCGGATCAAACGCGACGGCGCAGCGCTGCGCGTCGGCGATGAGATCGCCGAGAATGGTGTCACGCACTCGGGCGCGGTTCCACGCGCCGGCCGCCGCGCCTATGAGGAGAACGAGCCCGGCAAGGGCGGTAAGCACGGAACGGCGTTGAAGCAGCGGCAGCATGGCGGCATGCCAAGGCAAACCCCGTGCTTCGCCGCGCGCAACCCCGAAGGAGCGCGAGAAACAGGGTGGCTGTACGGACGGGGAAATTTGCGCGTGTGAACGAAGGTGGGACTCCGCACGAAAAAAACCGCCGCCAGCCTAAAGGCTGGCGGCGGGTGGAAAGCTTACCTTGAGGGCAAGCCCGGATCTGGCGCGGCTTATTTTTTCAGATGGCCCGAGACGAGTTTCGTCATCTCGAACATGCTGACCTTGGCCTTGCCACCGAATACTGCCTTGAGGGCGGCGTCGGCGTTGATCTGGGTTCTGACCTTCTTGTCCTGGAGACCGTTCTTTTTGATGTAGTCCCAGAGTTTCTTGGTAAGCTCCGTGCGCGGGAGAGGTTTCGAACCGACCACGGCCGAGAGGACGTCGTCAGGCTGAACCGGTTTCATGAATGCTGCGTTGGGTTTGCGTTTTGCCATAGCGAAGACGGGTCTAGGAGTGCGCAGGGCGTTTGCAAAGCATTTTTCAGAGGTAATTTTTCGATCGGGCCGAAGCAAATTTTTTAACGGCCGCCCCAATCACCGCTGGGCCACGCAAAACGGACTAAAAAAAAAAGTGCGCCGATTAATCGGCGCACTTTGAAAAAACGCTCAACGGCTTAGCCGCCACCACCGCCACCACGGCCACCGCCCCCAGCGGCTGCACC
>CAIQKQ010000231.1 GCA_903872425.1 uncultured Opitutia bacterium
AGCCACCAGAGATACCGGTAGCAAACTGAGCCTGACTCTCGCCATACCACATGGGTTACGCGGTGACGGTTTCAAGCGAGCAACCGTTGGCAGCACCGGCGGGGGTTTCGCAGTTCGGCCGTGCGATGACGCCAGGGTACGGGTCCAGTGAAAAATTTCGCTCGGCGGCGCCATGGATGAGGAGATGTCGGTCGCAGATGGCAAAAAGTTCAGTCTCCGTCTCGTCGCGGCGCATGTCGTGGAGGAACTCACCGGCAGCGTCCACGCTTTGGCCGACAAAATTCAGGTATTTTTTCATTTTGTTCACGTGGGCGCGCTCGGGAAGCCCAGATGTCTGCGTGGCGTAATAGAGGCGCTCGATATACTCACGGACGTCGGACAAGGTGGGGCAAAAGACGGAAACTCCGGAAAATGTTTCACGGCATTGGCGAAAGATCCATGGGTTGCGGATGGCGTGGCGGCCAATCATCACTCCGGCGGCGCGCGTCTCAGCGAGGACGGTGGCGGCACGGCCCGGAGAGATGATGTTGCCGTTGGCGAGCACAGGGCAGTGCGCGCGGGTAACGGCGCGGGCGATGAAATCATAGTGAACCTCACTGCGATACATCTCCTTGACAGTTCGGCCGTGCACACTGAGGAGGTCAACGCGATGTTCGTTGACGAGGTCGAGAATGCGCTCGAAGGGGGCGGTGTCATCAAACCCAATCCGCATTTTTACAGTGAAGCGGCCGGGAATGGCGGCACGCAGCGTGGCCAGGATTTCTCCGACGCGTTTTGGGTCGCGGAGGAGGCCACCGCCGACATTTTTTTTATAAACCTTGGGTGCGGGGCAACCGAGGTTGAGGTCAATGCCGGCCACATTATGTGTGAGGAGTGCGGTGGCGGTGCGGGCGAGATGGCCGATATCCTCGCCGATGAGTTGGGCGAAAACGGGTCGGCCAGTGGTGTTCTCGTCAATCGAGCGCAGGATGTGACGCTCCGGTTGCGACTGCGCGTGGACGCGGAAGAACTCGGTAAAAAAATAATCGGGCGCGCCGTAGTGCGCGATGACGCGCATGAACGCTAGGTCGGTCACATCCTGCATCGGCGCGAGCGCGGTGAGGGGCTGACCTTGGGCCAGCGGAGGTGGGAGACCGGTGGCCAATGAGGGGACGGAGGCAGGCATCCGCAAGGTTTTGCTCTGGCAGACGAAGGCCGTTTACTTGCCCTCTTCCTCGCCGTCGGCTGCTGCTTTGTCTTCCCCCGACTCAGGCGGAGATTTTTTGGCCTCATCGGCCTGTTGCTTGAGCACCCGTTCCAGAATTTCGGTCATGTCCTCAACGGCATCGAGAACCTTGCGGGCAACGAAGAGCGGGCGGCCGAGCTGAAGCGCGAGTACAATTGAGTCGCTAGGGCGTGCGTCTACCTCGACGATCTTTTTCCCGAGTTCGTTTTCCATACGGAGAAGAATTCGGGCGAAAAAGGTGCCGCCGCTGACATCGTTAATGACGATATGTTCGAGCTGTGCTCCTAGACCGAGCAGGAGGTGGCCGATGAGGTCATGCGTGAGCGGACGCTCCTTTTTCACGCCAGCGAGGGTCATCTGGATAGCGTTGCCCACAGCGTGATCGACGTAGATGACAAAAGTTTTGTCGTCGTGGCCGAGGAACACGGCGCAGCCGTTGGCAGTGGGCATCACGCCTTTGACGCTGACGCGGACGTTGTCGTGGTTCATGATCTGAAGGGTGGGTGACGCGGGGCAAAGCGCAAGCCAGCGCAGTGCGACAGTGGGGCTGGGCAGAGTTTACTCAAAGCCGAACAGGTGGAGGCCGTCGCGCTTCGCCTGCGTAAGCACGGCGAGCTGGTCAAGCAGCAGCACTTGGCCGGCGGCAAGTGCGGCGGCCTGAATACCGCTCTCACGCATGACGGTGAGCGTGCGGGTGCCGAAGCAAGGTACATCAAAACGGAAGTCCTGGCGGGCCTTTACGGTTTTGACAAAAAGGGTGCCGTCGGTCTTGAACGCTCCAGCCCGGCGGAGCATTTCGTCAGTGCCCTCAAAGGCCTCGACGGCCAGCACGGTACCTTGGCGGACGACGCAGCCCTGGCCAATATCGAGGCGGGCGCATTCACGGGCAATGGTGATGCCGTGGGTGAGATGGTCGGCCGCGATGGGGAATTTTTTTCCGGTCAGGCAACCCGACGGGACAAGCTGGGCGTCGAGAAACGCGCGGGCGTCGAGGAGAGTAACACCGATTTTTTCGATTTCGACGGCGATGGCACCGAAGATGGTCTCGGCGTTGCGGCGTTTGAGAGAGAGGAGGATTTTCGCCGCCTTGAGATCGGGATGCAGGCCGCTGAACAGACGGCGCGGAGTGATCTGGCCAGCCATAAATGCGGAGCCGGCGCCGAAGTCGGTGAGCGTGCGGAGCATCTTGCCGAGCTGTCCGACGAGGAGAACGCGGCGTTCGTTGTCAGGAAATGAAGCGACCAGATCGGCGGGCGTCTCACCCTCGAAGGCGATGAGGCGCAGCGGCACGCCAGCCGCGCGGATGGCCGCGGCGGCGAGACGCGGGTAGTCACCCTGGCCGGCGATGAGCGCGACGGGGCGACCGGCGTCGAAATTATTTGGTAGAAAGGCTGAAAGCGGCGGCACCACGAAACCATGGAGCACAGAGCAGACAGAATGAAGCAGGAAAAGATGGCCAAAAAAAGCCGCGCGGGGAGCGCGGCTGAATGGGTTGAGCGAGGTCAACTCTGGGTGCCGTAATATTTTTTGTAGCTCCGATAGTAGCGGTAGTTGGAATAGTACTCAATGCGCCGGGGTGAGAGACCGTTGAGCACAATACCAAGAACCTCGTTTTTACCATGGCGCAGCGCCTTGATATAAAGCCGGATATGTTTCCGATACGCACGGTTGAATCGGCAAACATAGAGCACTTCGTCGGCGCGATCGGCGATGAGCAGAGCGTCGGTGACGGCCCCCATCGGCGGGGAGTCAATGACGATGAGGTCGAAATGCTTATTTCCAATTGAGATCCGCGCTGTAGTTTAAGGATTGGGTGCGGATATTGGCGGCACTATCGGAGCTGCTCTGGCGGGCGGCCTTGAAGAGGAGGTCGTAAGTGGTACGGCCAGTCTGCTTGCTAAACTCCAAGCTCAAATGCGGATTGGCGAAGTTTTCAGTGGTAATTTTTTCGAAGCGGCCGAAATCCCAGCCGATGCTAGCGTCCACCCCGATATAGCCGGCCTTGCGACGGTATTCGACGTTAAGGGTGGCGTTGTAGGTCGTGTCGGCACTGGCCACGCGGCTGGAAAAAATGTTCGAGTCCCAGCCAAACACGGCGGTGCCGGTGACAAAAACCTGGTCATGGCTGTCGTTGAACCGCAACAGGGCGTGTCCCGGCGTGGTGGCGATGAAGATGGCCGCCACCCATCCGACTAGCCAGCGCCAGAAAGGGAGACGATTAATTGCGGAAACCATAGATTGTGCCGGTATGAGAGCGAGTGATTTATTGATTATTTTGGCCGTTGCCCTGATTGTTTTGACCATTGCCCTGATTGTTTTGATCTTGGTCGACCGAGGAGGCACTTACAATGATGTTGGGATTGACGTCGGGTGGCACGACCTCCTTGGGCACGATTTCTTTTTTGGGCGTGCCGTCGCCGAAGAGATTTTTTGTTTCCACTTCTTGGAAATACACTTTCTGGCGTGCGGTACAGGCGGCGTCCACCCGGTCGTTGAGCGCGGCCATTTGATTGGTGGGGATTGGGCGGATAGTAATGATGGGCGGTGAATTAGGTGAGGTGCGGCGGATGACCGCTTGTTGGCCGACTTTAAGGGACTGGCCGGTGCTAAATTGATCCCCCCGCACCATGAGGTCTCCTTCCATGGCCGAGACGGTTGTCTAATTGTCGTCCACTTGCACGACGGATTTGCGGCCCTGGATATTCACACTCGCGTGCGGGGTGTTGATCACCATGCTGCTACCGGCGACCATCTTTGGGGTGCAGAGCCCGATGGCACCGTGGACGACATTACCCTGGGTTTGCGATATGGATGGTTCGGTCTCGAGGTCCGTGCGGTTGGGCGTGAAGGGCTCCTGCATGAACTTCGGGATTTCAACCTTCGTGTCGGCATCGAGGAATACACCAGTGCTATTGGAAAGCACCACGGCAGCCGGCTTGGCATCGGGCTTGACCTGAATGGTGGTGCCCTCGGCCGAGCGCACGTCTTTGTCGGCGAGATTTTCAATGCGCACGCCGGTGTTGATTTCGGCCTCATTTTCACCGACCTGGGCGACGTAGAGCTTGCTGGTCGGATTGTGCTTCTTGTCCTCGGCAAGCGAGCGTGCGGGACTAAGCAGCATGGCCGCAACGGCGAGACTCGCGGCAGTGGTAGGCAGATAGCGTGTCATGGCTTTCATGGTCAGATGAAACCTGTTCACCTTGGCGAGGAAACGGTCGCGCTCGGGCTTCAACAGCTACGAACCGGCCGATCCACACCAAAGCCAACTAGGGTGTATCCCCTAAATAAATAGATGCCATAGGGTCTAATCAACAACAATGTTTAAGATTTTTCCCGGCACAAAGACGATGCGCTTGAACGACTTGCCCGCCAGTAACGGCTTTATTCGCTCATTTGCTTGGGCCAGTGCCAGAACCGCGTCCTGTGCTACGCCTGCCGGAACCATGATTTCGCCGCGATGCTTGCCGTTGATTTGGACGATGATTTTTTGTTCGGTCACGACTAGTCGGGACGCGTCGAACTCGGGCCATGGGGCTTGCTGGATCGACGTGCCGGCCGCGCCGCCGCCAAGTCGTGCCCAGAGTTCTTCGGCAAGATGCGGGGCAAAGGGCGCGAGCACTTGCAAAAAGGCTAGTATCGTCGCGCGGTTCACTGCCGGTGCTTTCTGGAGCGCGTTGGCGAAAACCATCATGTCTGAAATGGCCGTGTTGAATTGTAGGGCCTGGATTTTCTCCCCGACCTTCTTGATCGTTTCGTGTAGCAGCCGCGTCAGTTCGGCTGGTTCGGTGGCCGTGGCGGAGATTTTGGGGTTCACGCCACCGTCGGCTGCGAGGCACTCGCGCCAGACCTTGTGCAGAAAACGGTGGACGCCCTCGATCTGCTGCATGCTCCATGGCTTCATCGCCTCCAACGGGCCGAGGAACATCAGGTAAAGCCGTAGTGTGTCGGTGCCATGTGAGGCGATAATCGTGTCGGGGCTCACGACGTTGCCCCGACTCTTGGACATTTTTTCGCCGTCTTCGCCGAGTATGATGCCTTGGTGAAACAGTTTCGTGAACGGCTCGCTCTGCGGTACGACTCCCAAGTCAAACAGCACCTTGTGCCAGAACCGCGCGTAGAGCAGATGCAGCACTGCGTGCTCCGCGCCGCCGACATAGAGGTCGGGCACGCCCCAGTAGCGCAGCGCCTCGGGCGAGGCGAACGCCGCGGGGTTCGTGGGATCGGTGAAACGCAGGTAATACCAGCACGAGCCGGCCCACTGCGGCATGGTGTTGGTCTCGCGCCGTCCGCGCACCCAATGCTCGCCGGCGGGCTGAGGCTGCTTAGCAGGGAGTGATTCGCCGGTCTTGAAGTTGAGCCAAATCTCTAGCCAGTCGGTGACGTTGGCGAGCGGGCTTTCACCGTTGCCACTCGGCAGATACGACGACACCTCGGGAAGTGTGAGCGGCAGCGCGCCCGCCGGCAGCGGTAGTGCGAAATGGGTGACGCCATCCTGCCGGTACGTCACCGGCGACGTGGGCAAGTCCGACCGCACGGCGGCAGCACGACGGTAGTCGGCCTCACTCACCCACACGATGGGAAACGGCTCGCCCCAGTAACGCTGCCGCGAGAACAGCCAGTCGCGGAGCTTGTAGGTGACCGTGGCTTTGCCGATACCACGCGTGGCGAGATCGGCAGAGACTTTCTTCTTCGCTTCCTGCCAGGCCAGTCCGTCGTAGCCGGGAGAGTTTATGAGCTTCCCGTCGCCAGTGTGGGGCAGCGTGTCCGTACCATCAATCACGCGCACGACTGGCAACCCGAATTGGGTGGCAAACGCAAAATCCCGCTCATCATGCGCCGGCACAGCCATGATCGCGCCAGTGCCGTAGCCAATCAGTACATAGTCGGCGATCCACACCGGAACGCGTTCACCGTTGATCGGATTGATGGCATACGCGCCGGTGAACACGCCCGATTTTTCTTTCGCCAAATCCGTGCGTTCTAGGTCACTCTTGCCCGCCGTCTTGCGGCGATAGGCCGCGACCACCTCGCGCTGCTCTGGCGTCGTGAGCGCGTCCACTAGGGGATGCTCCGGTGCGAGCACCATGTAGGTGCAGCCGAACAGGGTGTCGGGTCGCGTGGTAAATATTTTCAGGGCGCCGAGTTTCTCGTTTTCCAGCGCGAAAGAGACTTCGGCTCCTTCGCTGCGACCGATCCAGGCCTCCTGCATGCGTTTCGTCGAGTCGGGCCAGTCCACGTCCTTGAGATCGGCGAGCAGGCGTTCGGCATAGGCAGTGATGCGCAGTACCCACTGGCGTAGGTTGCGCCGCTCTACCGGGAAGCCGCCGACTTCACTCTTGCCGTCCACGACCTCTTCGTTGGCGAGGACGGTGC
>CAIQKQ010000232.1 GCA_903872425.1 uncultured Opitutia bacterium
AGTATCCCACCAGCGAGGCGGCGATGCACGGACTCTTTGGCATGGGCGAAAAGAAACGCGCCGAATTCGCCACCGCCTTTGCCACCGCCATCCGCGCCTTCCTCGAGACGAACCCAAGAATGAAGTTCAACGACGCGTGAATAGGCTTTGGGGGTCAGTCATCCTCGTCTTTTGCAGTTAAAGAACGCTCGACAGTGTCCCCGGCCTCCGCCACTTGCTCCATGCACCACGCCTTAAGCGTTCCCGCCCGGCTCGCGTTTCTCCTTCGCCATGCGTGTGCGGCGGCGGCCATGGGCCTCACCGTCGTCGGCGTCGCCCAGCCGGTGATCTATGACGCCACCGCCGATTTCACGCCCGACCTGCCCAATCCCAACGGTGTATGGGCCTACGGCCACACGACCGACCTCGGCACCGCGCTCACGTCATTCGCCAGCTACAGCTCCGACGCCACTGCCTTTGGGTGGTCCACCAACCTCTCGCTCGGTACACCTTCCGTCTTCAAGCTCACCGGCCCGTTCGTCGGCGGCACATCTCCCGGCGATCTCATTTTGCACCCCGGCCCGGCCGGAGAATACGCTGTCATCGCCTTCACCGCCCCGGCGGCGGGCCAGTATGCGCTCAACGCCCGGTTCTTCGTCGGCGACATCGGTGGGACCGACGCAACCATTATCCTCAACGGCAACACCGTCTCGCCCGTGGCTTATTTTCCTGACACCGGCGTGAACCCCATGATCACCGGCAGCCTCACCTTGGCCCAAGGCGACCAAGTCCGGTTTGCCGTGGGTGCGCCCGGTAGTTTCCTCTTCGGCAGCACTCCGCTCACTGTCACACTCACGTATTCGCCCGTGCCTGAGCCCAGCGCGTCCGCCCTGCTGCTGGGCCTGAGCGGGATCGCCGTCGCCCTCCTTCGCCGCCGCTGTTCGTGACGCCCGCGCGCCGAAAAGCGCGTCGCGCGGGGTAGGTCATTATTGGGATTCCACGCGCACCGGGGCCGCGCCGTCGGCGAACTCCGTCGTGAGCCGCTGTCCCGCGTGCAGGGCGGCGCGACGGGCGACGGGCTCCCCCTTATCGTCACGCACGATGGCAAAACCACGGTTCAGCACGGATGCTGGGCTGGCGGCCTGCAAGCGTTTCCACAGCGCGAGCAACTGGTGAGAGGCGAGCTGCACGCGCGTCTCCGGCGAGCGTTGCGCGAGCGCAACGCGGACGGCGGCGAGCTGCTCGCGTTTGTCACGCGTAGCTGCGCCGAGGGCCGTCGCAAGCCGGTTGGCGCTGTCGTCGAGGCGCAGCCAACCACGCTCGATCTGCGCGGCTGGCGTAAGCAACCGCAACCGCGAACGCGCGTGATCGAGGCGTTCGCCGGCCCGCTCTACCGCACCAATCAAGGCCGTCGTGCGCGCGGCCTCAACCTGCGCGACGCGCTCGGCGCACGCAACGAACGCGCTTGAAATCAGCTCCGCCGCCGCGCTCGGCGTCTCCGCGCGCACATCCGCCGCAAAATCGCATAACGTGAAATCGATTTCGTGCCCAACCGCCGAGATGATGGGCACGGCGCACGCTGCCACCGCTCGGACGAGCGATTCTTCGTTGAACGCCCACAAATCTTCGATGCTCCCGCCACCACGCCCTATCACGAGCACATTGAATATTCCTAGCCGCTCCGCTAACCGCAGCATCTCAACCATCTCGGCCGCCGCGCCCTCGCCCTGTACCTTCACTGGTAGCAGCACGAGCCGCCCGCGCCAGCCGCGCCGGGTCATGATCCGCAAAAAATCCTGCGCCGCCGCGCCCGTCGGAGACGTGATAAACCCCACACACTGCGGCATCGCGGGGATCGCGCGCTTGCGCTCCGGCGCAAACAACCCTGCGTCGGCCAGCCGCTGCTTCAGCGCCTCGAACTCGCGTTGCAACCGCCCCACCCCATCCTCGACCACCACGCGCACGATGAGCTGATACTGCCCGCGCGCCTCATACACGCTCGCCTCACCGAACACCACCACCTGCGTCGCCTCACGTAACGGTGCTGCCAGCCGCGCCGCGTCCCCGCGAAACAACACACAGCTCACCTGCGCGCCCGCGTCCTTCAGCGAAAAATACACGTGCCCGCTCGCTTGGACGCGTAGATTGCTCACCTCGCCACGCACCCAGCACGGCGCGAGGCCGCTTTCGAGGAGCACCTTCACCCGACGCGTGAACTCGCTCACGGTCTCTACACGCGCCGGGTGCTCTGACGCTGTTTCACCGGACATATGTTCCCGTGTCGCCGGGGGTGCGACTCGTCGCGCGATGAAAGCCCCAGCGTCCTTCTCGTCGTCGCCAAGTGCCAGCGCGCCACTGCCCAGTTGCGCGAGGGAAATCTTCCCCGCGCGCCGGCCGTCGCGCTTCGTCGAGATTTTAACGCCACGTTGGGCGGACGCTGGCAATCGCGTGTCATTCATTGGCTTTGCGTACGTCGGAGGTAATGCGACTGGCCTGCCGCTTTCCATAATGTTTGCGGGCGAGGTGCGTGCATGCCGCGAACGCCATGAGCAGTCCGATGGCAGCCACCGCCAGTTTACCCTGGCCTTTTTGTAGCGCATCGCCGAGCAGGACAAACGCAGTCGTGTGCGCACCGGAGACAAGGCAAGAGACCACCATATATCTCGCCAGCGGCACTTCGGCGAGACCGAGCAGGTAGTTTTGCACGACAAACGGCACTCCAGGCGTGACGCGCGCAAGGACAATGAGGTCGGTCACATCGCCGGCCGCGACCGGCGGGAGACGGTAACCGAGCCGGGTGAGCAGGCGTGTTAGCCGCGGCCGAAGGGTAAAGCGCGCCAGCCAGTAGGCGAGGAGGAGATTGGCTGCCATCGCCGCGAGCGCGCAGGCGAGCACGCCGGCCGTGCCGAGCTGCACGCCAAACGCGGGCTTGGCGGTCAGCGCGAAGGCCAGCAATGGCATCCCGAACGCGGGCAGTACGGCCATCGCTAAAAAATACGCGGTCGGCCCGGCGGCTTGCGTAGCCGTTACCACCTTTTTCAACTCCTCGCGCAGATCTACGCCGCGCAGCAGAAGCACCGCCGCCGTGCCGAGCACGCCGGCCGCCACGGCGAATTTGAGGAGCAGCGCCTTGCGCGCCGCGCGCTGGGCGGATTCCATGCGCGCCACGATGCCATCACGCGCGCGCCCGCGTCAAGACAGCTTGATCGCGGAGCTCATTGAGAAGACCGCCTGCACGATGGCGTAGGCGATAAAGCCGACGAATGCGAACACCGCCAGCAGCACCACACTGCCGATCACGCTGGTGAACATCTTGAGCTGCGCGGTGAGCATCTTCTGGAAACCGTTGGCGACCTTCCGCAAACCGGGGACAAGGTTACCATTGGTCTCGCCGACAGCGAGCTGGTCGAGCACGAGGTCGGGGAAACAGCCAGTGCGGGTGAGCGCCTTCGAGAGCGCCTCGCCTTCCAGCACATGGTCGGTGGCCTCGGTAAAGGCGGCGCGGTGGACGCGGTTACCGACTTGTTTCTCCGTCATGCGGAGCGCCTCCGCTGTCGTAATGCCGTTCTCCAGTAGCACGGAAAGATTTTGTGTGAATGCGAGTACCGTGCGCGCGACGAAGAACGGGCCGATGACCGGAAGGCGGATGAGCCAGCCATCGCTGACGCGGCGGCCTTCCTCGGTGGAGCGCCAGCGCCATGCGGCGAGCGCGCCGACGACAACAAGCACAATCACGAGCCAGCCCCAATGTAGCGCAAACTGCGAAAGGCCGATGAGGAGCTTAGTCGAGGTCGGCATCTCGCCGCGCAGAGACTTGAAGAGACCCTCCAGTCGCGGCAGCAGGAAAAACAGGAAAAACAGCACGACACCGCCGGCCACACAGCCGAGGAAAACCGGGTAGGCAAGCGAGGTGGCCACGGTGCGCTGAAGATCGCGCTGCTCCTCGAGGTAGGCGATGAGGCGCACAAAAACCTCGTTGAGATTGCCTGTCGCCTCGCCGGCGGCGACGAGGTTGATGGTGTTCTCCGTGAAAACCTGCGGATAGGCGGCGAGCGCGCGGGAAAGCGTCGCACCCTCACTAATCCGCCCCCAAAGACCGCCGCAGAGCTCGCGCATAGCGGGATCCTTGACGCGCGTGGCGAGCATCCGCACCGCCTCGCCGGCCGAGAGACCCCCGCTGGTGAGGTCATGCAGATTGGCGAGAAAATCGAGCTGGTGCCGACGCTTGAGCTTAACCGCGCCGGTCGCGGCCGCAGCAACAGCCTGGGCCGCCGTCTGGTGTCCACCGCGGGCCGCCGGCGACTTGGGCGTGGCAGCCACGAGGCCCTGCTCGCTGAGATGAAGGGGCGTGAGACCGCGCGAACTGAGCGCCCGCAGCGCGTCGCGGCGGCCGGAGGCATTGAGCTCGGCTTCCACAATCTGGCCGTCAGCGGTGCGAGCGGAGTAAGCGAAAGTCGGCATGGCGCGGGTGGACGGCGGACTCAGGCAACCGTGATGATACGGAGCACCTCTTCAAGGGTGGTGAGGCCGGACTTGACCTTGTCCCACGCACTGTGCTCGAGCGCAACCATACCATGGCGGCGGGCACACTCGGCGAGAGCCTGCGTGCTCTCGCGCTTGAGTACGAGTTCGTGGATCTCGTCGTTGTTGAGCCGGAAAATCTCAAACACGCCCACACGGCCGCGGTAGCCCGTGTTACGGCAGCGGTCGCAGCCGACGGGGGCCTTGAGCTCGGTGATATTCGCGGCCTCGGAGTGGTCCACGTGGAGCACGGAGAGGGACTCGCGGAGCTTGACCGGACTGATAGGCTTCAACTTCGCGCAGGTGCAGAGGCGGCGGACGAGGCGCTGGGCGAGCACAAGCTCAATGGCCGAGGCCACCAAGAAGGGCTCAATCCCCATGTCCACGAGGCGGGTGATGGCCCCGGGCGCGTCATTGGTGTGCAGGGTGGAGAACACCAAGTGACCGGTGAGCGAAGCGCGTACGGCGATGTCGGCGGTTTCGCGGTCGCGGATTTCGCCGACCATAATGACATCGGGGTCTTGGCGCAGCATGCTCCGGAGGGCAGCGGCAAAGGTGAGGCCGATCTCGGCTTTGACCTGCGTCTGGTTGACACCAGGCACCTCGTATTCGATCGGATCCTCGGCCGTGATGATGCGGAGATCGGTCGAGTTGATCTTACGGAGAAAGGCGTTGAGCGTGGTGCTCTTGCCGGAGCCGGTGGGGCCGGTGACGAGGATAATACCGTGCGGGTAATCGAGCACCTCGTTAATCTGGGCCTGTTCGTTGGCATTCATGCCCAACTTGTCCATCGTCGCGTAGGAATCCTTCTTCTTGTTGAGGAGCCGGAGCGAGATGGACTCGGCGTAAATCGTCGGCAGCGTGGAAACGCGGATGTCGAGCACCGCGCCGCCAGCGCGGAAGGTGATGCGGCCGTCCTGCGGCAGGCGCTTCTCCGAGATGTTGAGCTTCGACATGATCTTCACACGCGAGATGATGGCGTCTTGGAATTTTCTCAGGTTATCCGGCACCGGCACATGGACGAGCAAGCCGTCCACGCGGTAGCGGATACGGAGCTGCGTTTCCTGCGGTTCGAAATGGATGTCGGTCGCCTCGTCGGCCACGGCCTGCGTGATGACCTCGGTCACAAAACGCACCACGGCGGCGTCCTCGTCCACGTCGTCACCGGTGTCATCGGGAGCCTGCTCCAGCTCGTAGGCGTCATCGTCGTCGAGACTGCCAGAGCCCACGCCGAAGCGATCAATGATAATCTGGTGAATTTTGTC
>CAIQKQ010000233.1 GCA_903872425.1 uncultured Opitutia bacterium
CCAACTCCTTCGCGGAAACACCGTGGCGGGACGTGGTGAACAGATAGATGGCGTAGAACCAGAGTTGCAGGGAGGTGCGGCTCTCGGCGACCGGGGTGCCAACCGTAGGGTGCAGGTGATTCCCGCACCATTGGCAAGAATAGGCGCGCTCGGCCTTAATCCGATACCACTTAGCGGGACGCTCGCAACGCGTGCAGGTGTGACCCTGTCCGAAGCGGACGTTGAACAGGTGCGAGAGGCAACTTTCGTCCGTGGGGAACTGCGCGAAGAACTGACGCACGGTGATGCTGGCCTTGGGTTTCTTGGGAGCGGTGGGCTTCATGCCGCTCACTCTGGCCTACGGCCTACCGTATGTCAATGGGATAAATCCGTAATTCTTAATGTTTTTTGGGCTCAGCGGCGAGGTGCGGCAACGCCGGACGCGGTCGGCTGGTCGCCGCTGCGACCGGCCGAGAGTTTAGTGCTCTAGCTCAGCACGGTCGCTGCAAGCCCCATGCACACCCCTTGCTTTCCACTCGCCGCCACCCCCCGTATTCTTAAACGTCTGCGAATTCTTCCAAAACCTGACGGAAATTAATAACCCTCATGGCGGCGTTGGTTTCGAATCCACCACGGTCGCGTCCGCCGTGCCGCTTTTCTGCCTGAGGCTGATTGACCCCTTCGGTGTCATCCATCATCGCCTCAGTTGATGAATTTTGCCGCCGCACCCGACTTCGCGCCGCTTGCCGCCCGGCTGCGCGGGGCGTTGCACACGGGTCGGACGATGCGTGCGCTCTACGCGACCGATGCTTCCGAATATCAGGAACTGCCGCTTGCCGTCGCGCTGCCGCAAGATGAGGGCGACGTACGCGAGCTGGTCGCGTTTGCGGCGCAGACCCGCACCGGCCTTATTCCGCGCGCGGCCGGCACATCGCTGGCGGGACAGGTGGTGGGCAGCGGTATCGTCGTAGATCTCGGCCATCATCTGAATCGCATCGTCGCGGTGGACGTCGCCGCGCGACGCGTGCGCGTGCAACCGGGCGTCGTTCGTAACGCTCTCAACCTCGCGCTCCAACCCACAGGCCTGTTTTTCGCGCCTGAGACCGCCACCGCCAACCGAGCGATGATCGGTGGCATGGTCGGTAACAACTCCTGCGGCGCGAACTCCATCGTCTATGGCACGACCCGCGAACACCTCGTGTCGGCGCGCGGCTTTTTGAGTGATGGGAGCGAGGTGACGTTCGGGCCGCTCACCCCGGCGGAGTTTGCCGCCAAGTGCGCCGGGGCGAACGGCGCGGCCACCCTGGAAACGAAGATCTATCGTGCCGTGCGCGACCTGCTGAGCGATGCCCGCCACCGTGACCTCATCCGCGACCACTACCCAAAACCCGCCGTCACCCGTCGCAACACCGGCTACGCGCTCGACCGACTGATGGAGTGCGCGGTATTTGAGCCGGGGTCACCGTCGCCCTTCAACCTTTGCCGTCTACTCGCCGGCTCGGAGGGCACGCTGTTTTTTGGCGTAGAATTCGAGCTTAATCTCGAACCGTTGCCGCCGCCCGGCGCGCTGCAGTGCGCCCATTTCGCCACCGTACAAGACGCGCTCAAGGCCACCCTCATCGCCATGCGCCACCGCCCGCATGCCTGCGAGCTGATTGACCGCAGCCTCCTCGACGGTACCAAGGACAACCCCGAACACACGCGCAACCGCGCCTTCGTGCAGGGCGATCCTGGCGCGGTGCTCGTCGTGGAAATCCGCCGACCCACCCGCCCCGACATCGAGGCCGAACTGCGCACGCTCGAGGGCGACCTACGCGCCGCCGGCCTCGGTTATGCGTTTCCCGTCCTGTGGGGCGACGACTGCGAGCGCGTGTGGGCGCTCCGCCGCGCCGGGCAAGGACTAACCAACAACGTCTCGGGCGACGCCAAACCCCGCGAGAACGTCGAGGACACCGCCGTGGCGGTCGAGGACCTGCCTGCCTACATCGCGGAGTTCGACGCGCTGATGCGCGGCAAATATGGTGTCGCCTGCACCTACTACGCGCACGCCGGCGCGGGCGAGCTGCACACCCGGCCGCTGTTCAACCTGAAAACGCCCGAGGGGGTGCGGATGTTTCGCGCCATCGCCACCGATGTGGCCGCGCTCGTGAAAAAATACCGCGGCTCACTCTCCGGCGAGCACGGCGACGGCCGGCTGCGCGGCGAATTCATCCAGTTCATGGTCGGCGATGAGTGTTACGCGATGATGCAGCGCGTGAAGGAGACGTTTGACCCGCAAGGGATTTTCAATCCCGGCAAGATCATTGACACGCCGCCGATGGACACATCGCTGCGCTATGGCCCCGGCGACACCGCGCCCGAACACAAGACGATTTTCGATTTCTCCACCACCCAAGGTGTGTTGCGCGCGGCCGAAAAATGCACCGGTGCGGGTGAGTGCCTCAAGTCCGCCGCGATGGGCGGCACGATGTGTCCAAGCTACATGGTCACGCGCCTTGAGGCCGACAGCACCCGCGGCCGCGCAAACCTCCTGCGCCAAGTCCTCACCGCGCCGCACAATGTGCGCAACCCATGGGACAGCCCCGCGGTCGCCGAGGTCATGGATCTTTGTCTCTCCTGCAAAGGCTGCAAGAGCGAGTGCCCGTCGAACGTGGACGTCGCGCGCCTCAAGGCCGAGTGGCAGCAGCACTGGCTGGACACCCACGGCGTGCCGTGGCGCACGCGCCTGATCGCCAATTTCGCCGGAATGATGCGCTGGGCCACGAAAGCCCCTAGCCTATACAACACCATCACCGGCTCGCGCGTCACGGGCGGCCTGTTGAAAAAAATATCCGGTTTCGCTCCCGAGCGCAGTTTACCACCGTTGCATTCGACGACCGTCTGCGCATGGCACGCGAAACACGCCAACCCACGTTCTCGCGCTTATCCGCATGGCCGCGTCCATTTTTTCTGCGACGAGTTCACCGATACGCTCGACGCCGCCATTGGCATCAAGGCTATCGAGTTGCTGAACCGCCTCGGCTACGAAGTTGTCATCCCGACGCACGTCGAGAGCGGCCGCGCACAGCTCTCGAAAGGCCTCGTTCGCAACGCGCAAAAACTCGCCACCCGCAACGTCGAGCTGTTGCACCCCATCATCACCCTCGACGCCCCGCTCATCGGACTTGAACCCTCTGCCCTGCTCGGCTTTCGCGATGAATACCCCGATCTCGTGCCAGCGCACCTGAAAGATGCGGCGCGCTCACTCGCGAAACACGCGCTGCTGATCGATGAGTTCATCGCCCGAGAGGCTGACGCCGGCCGCATCCGCCCCGAGTCGTTCCGCCCTGCCGCTCGCACCATCCGGCTCCACGGCCACTGTCACCAAAAGGCGCTCTCCTCGCTCGCGCCGACGTTAAAGATACTCGCACTACCCCCCGGTCACACAGTGACACTCATCCCCAGTGGCTGCTGCGGCATGGCCGGCTCATTCGGCTACGAGGCTGAGCACTTCGGCCTCTCCCAACAAATTGGCGAGCTGGTGCTCTTTCCCACTATCCGTGCCACGGCACCCGATACGATTGTCGCCGCCTCCGGCACGAGCTGTCGCCACCAAATCAAAGACGCCACCGCCCGCATAGCACAGCACCCTGTGGAAATCCTTCACGCCGCGCTCGTTTAGACCTTATGGCCGGTGCGAGTGCAGCCCGAGCGCATCTCAATTATCCAGCTCGTGCCAAAATGTGCTTTCGCTTGCAGCCCAACCCGCCCTAGCTTCTCTTCCACCATGTCCTCCACCGTCCCTGTTCTCATCGCCGGTCAATGGCGTCCCTCCCAATCCTCCGGCACGTTCCGGGTCGAAAACCCCGCCACGGGCGAAACACTGCCCGGCGAATACCCCGTCAGCTCGTGGGCCGACTGCGACGCCGCGCTCACCGCGGCCGTCGACGCTGCCGCCGTGCTCCGCACCTTGCCCCCCGAGCAGATCGCCAAGTTTCTTAATCGCTACGCCGACCGTATCGATGCGCGCAAAGCCGAGCTCGTCGAGCTGACCCATGCTGAAACCGGTCTGCCCAAAGCCCCGCGCCTCTCCGACGTCGAGCTGCCGCGCACCACCGGCCAGCTCCGCCAGGCCGCCGCCGCTGTACTCGAAGGCTCGTGGGCGCTGCCAACCATTGACACGAAGAATGGCCTTCGTTCCGTGCTCGGCCAACTTGGACCCGTAGTCGTTTTCGGACCCAACAATTTCCCCTATGCCTTCTCCGGTGCGGCGGGTGGCGACTTCGCCGCCGCCATCGCCGCCGGTAACCCCGTCATCGCCAAGGGCCACCCGCTTCACGCCGGCACGACCCGCTTCCTCGCCAATGAGGCGCTGGAGGCCCTCAAGGAAACCGGCCTGCCCCTCGCCACCGTGCAGCTCGTCCATCGTATCGAGCCCGCCACCGGCCTGCGCCTCGTGTCCGACCCGCGCACGGGCGGCAGCGGCTTCACCGGCAGCCGTGGCGCCGGCATCAAGCTCAAGAACGCTTCCGACGCCGTCGGCAAGCCCTTCTATGCCGAGCTCTCCAGCATCAACCCCGTGGTGTTCTTCCCCGGCGCGCTTAAGGAACGCGGCGCAAAGCTCTCTGAGGAGTTCGCTGGCAGCGCCATGCTCGGCGGCGGCCAGTTCTGCACCAACCCCGGCCTCATCATTCTCTTCGCGTCCGACGACACGGAAAAATTCATCGCCGACGTGAAAACCCGCTTCGAGGCCGCCAACCCGCCTGTGTTGCTCGGCAAGCCCGTCGTGCGCTCCCTCACCGAGGGTGTCGCGGCGCTCAAGGCCGCCGGCGCGCAACTCCTCACCGGCGGTGCACCGGTGGCCGGCCCCGCCTGCCGCCACGCCAATACACTCTTCCGTGTGACCGGCGCTGAGTTCCTCGCCAAGCCACACCAGCTCCAGACCGAGATGTTCGGCACCGCCTCGCTGCTCGTCGTCGTGCGCGACCTCGCCGAGGCCGCCGCCGTGTTGAATCAACTGGAGGGCAACCTCACTGGCTCACTCTATTCCGACACCGCCGGCTCCGACGACGCCGCCTACGCCAAGCTGGAGCCAATTCTGCGCCAGAAGGTCGGTCGCCTGCTCAACGACAAGATGCCCACCGGCGTTGCCGTCAGCCCCGCCATGAACCACGGCGGACCGTTCCCGGCGACGGGACACCCCGGCTTCACCGCCGTCGGCATCCCGGCCAGCATCCGCCGCTTCGCCGCGTTGCACTGCTACGACAACGTCCGCGCCGCCCGCCTCCCCGCCTCCTTGCAGGACAAAAACCCCAACGGGAAAATGTGGCGCCTCATTGACGGCCAGTCGTCGCAAGTCAACATCGGCGGGTGAAGGCGGCCGAACGGCACCCGACATTTCCCCTTCTTATGACCGAGCGGCATAATGCGCCGCCGAGTCAACGTGTCTTGCTCGTCGTCGCGGAGCCGGGTGTTGTTGTCGCGCGCCTTGCGGGGATGAAGGCTGATCATGTACCGAGCCAGTGGTGCTTTGATTCTGAACCTGCCACCGTGATCGCCCGCTGAGGTATTGATTTTCAATCTCGGAATCGGCGCACCGATTGTTTTCACTGTCGGCCCGCCATGAAGCTCTCCGACCTCGTCAATCCCACGATTCTCACGCAGCCCGTTTATGAGCCGGGCAAACCCATCGAGACGGTCGCGCGCGAACTAGGGCTCGACCCTGCGACGATCATCAAGCTCGCCTCCAACGAAAACGCTTTCGGCCCATCGCCCAAAGCCATCGCCGCGGCGCATGCGGCGCTGAACGAGGCGCAGCTTTATCCGGACGGTGGCGCGTTCACCCTGCGGCAAAAGCTCGCGGCGCGACACGCGCTTGCACCGGAGCAGATCGTGCCGGGCAATGGCTCCAACGAAATCCTCGAATTACTCGGCCACGTGTTCCTGCGTCCGGGCGACGAGGCCGTGATGGGCGTGCCGGCGTTTGTCGTCTATAAGCTCGTGGCACTGCTCTTTGGCGCGAAACCGGTCGAGGTGCCGCTCGTCAACCACCGTCACGACCTCGCCGCACTCGCGTTGGCTATCACGCCACGCACGAAACTCGTGTTTCTGCCCAGCCCGAACAACCCCACCGGCACGGCCAACAGCGAGGAGGAGATTCTCGCGTTCGCTCGCGCGCTGCCGCCGCACGTCGTCCTCGTGTTCGACGAGGCCTATGCAGAATTTTTGGCCAATCCTCCCGACCTGCGCCCACTCCTCCGCGAAGGGCGGCATGTGGTCTGCCTGCGGACGTTCTCCAAGATCTTCGGCCTCGCCGCGTTGCGCGTGGGCTATGGCTACACTAGCCCGGAGATCGCCGCGCTGCTCAACCGCGCGCGCCAACCGTTCAATGTGAACGCCATCGGGCAGGCCGCCGCGTGCGCCGCGCTCGACGACGGCGAGTTCACGGCGCGCTGCGTGCGGGAGAACCGTGCGGGGCTGGAACAACTCGCTGCGGGCTGCCAAGCGCTCGGGCTGGAGATCGTGCCCAGCGTGGCGAACTTTTTCCTCGTGCGCGTCGGCGATGGCGCACGGGTGTTTGGTGAGTTGCAGGCGCGCGGCGTGATTGTGCGCCCGCTCAAACCTTACGGTATGGCGGAGTGGCTGCGTGTGACCGTCGGCACCGCAACGCAGAACGAGCGGCTACTGCGTGAATTGGCGACAGTGGTGAAATGAATAGCCTGAACGGAGAATCGCCCAAAATGCACAATGAGCGCAAAAAACGGAATCGGGATGTGCGCTTCCATGTAGGGGCGGTGCTTGTCACGGCCCTCTTCCTGATTGCGCGACGGGCGTCGGCAAGTGACGTCCCTACAACCTCGTCTGGCTTGAGGTGGAGCGCGGCGTCCCCGACGCGCTCGAAACGCGCCGGGACGTCGCGTTCCTCCCTCGGAGTCCGGCCCGCTCTCAGAGAGATTGGTTCGTTTTTGCGCTTCTTGCGCCTGGTTGCGGCTCATCCGAATCCGGCGAACCTCGCATGAACAAAAACGAAATCTGCCTCTGCGGCTTGGCGGCGGTACGGGCGCGGTTTGAGCACGACGCGGGGTCGATCGTGCGGCTATTTTTCGACGAGCCCATGAGCCGAAAAATCGGCTCAATGTGCCAAACGCTTGCCGCTGCGCGCAAAGTCTATCGCTGCGTGCCGCCGGGCGAGCTAGAGAAAATTTCCGGTTCGCTCCACCACGGCGGTATTGTCGCGGTCGTCGCCGCATCAAGGCTACGCTCGCCGACCGCGGTGGACATCAAGACGTGGGCCGTGCGCCGCGCCCCACTCCTGCTGCTCGACCGCATCAGCAACGCGCACAATCTCGGCGCGATCGCACGCACCGCCGCATTTTTTGGCATCGAGCACATCATCATCCCGGCGCACCCAGCCGCCGCGTTACCGAACGAAGCCGCGCACCGGGTGGCCGAGGGTGGACTAGAACACGTCGCCGTCTGGCGCGTGCCGAGTCTCACGTCGTTCTGCCGCGAGCTAACGGCGGTGGGCTATGACGTCGTGGGCGCAGCGGCGCACAACGCGGGGCCCGTGGAGAAAGCAGTCAGGAGCCAGACGGCAGGAAAACGTAAACCAATTGCGCTCGTACTGGGCAACGAGGAGCACGGCCTTGCGCCCGAGGTAGCTGCGGCTTGTAGCCGGCGGGTGACAATTCCTGGCAGCGGAAGGGTCGAGTCGCTCAACGTCTCGGTGGCGGCCGCGGTGCTCATGCACGATTTGCAGTTTCGCGATGGCCAAGCATCGTGGGCAAAATGAACAATCCGTCTTCGCTCAACGCTCCAAAGATCGCAAAACGTCCCGCGGGAGCCCGCGGCCTAACCGAGCTGGGCTGGCTACACAGCCATCACACATTTTCCTTTGGTGATTATCACGACCCCGCGCACATGGGCTTTCGCTCGCTCATGGTCTTGAATGACGATGTTGTGGAGGCGGGGGGCGGTTTCGGCACGCATCCGCATCGCGACGCAGAGATTTTCAGTTATGTCGTCTCTGGCGAGTTGGAGCATCGCGACAGCATGGGCAATGGGCGGGTCATCAAGGCGGGCGATCTGCAATACATGAGCGCGGGCTCGGGCGTGCGGCACAGCGAATTCAACCCCTCCAAGACCGCCCCCGCGCATTTCCTCCAAATCTGGCTGCGGCCACGCGAGCGGGGTGGCGCACCGCATTACGCGGAGCGAGCGCTCGGCAGCGCGGCGCAGGCAAATGCACTTACGTTGCTGTTCGCCGGCGAGTCGCGCGACGGCGCGACGGCCATCCGTGCCGATGCAGAGATCTATTTCGGTCGGCTCGCGGCCGGCAAAACACTTGCTGTCGCGGCCGGCGCAGGCCGGGGCGTGTGGTTGCAGGTGATTCGCGGGGCGCTCAACGTACTCGGCGAGTCGCTCAGCGTAGGCGACGGCGCGGCCGTGGAACACGTCACGGACCTTACGCTAACGGCGCACGCCGATGCGGAGTTTCTGGTTTTTGTGCTGGGGTGAAACGCAATAGCAGGTTGCCAAGGGACGAAATTCACGCAACCTCCCACTGACGCGCGCGTCTTAGCACTGTTTCCCCATGACCAAGCTTTCTCTGTACTCCCTGGCCGCCCTAGCCGTGACGCTGGCGCTTGGGTGTGGTGGGTGCTCTGCGCGGAACCCTGAGGCCGAAAAGCCTGTGAACCAGCCTGCTCCAGTTGCAGCGGTCGCATCGGCAGAAGATGAGGCGATGAACGCGCAGCTCCTGCAAAACGCACAGTTGCTGTCAGCGCTCGCCATGCTCCAACTCACGACCGCGATGCTGCCGCCGGTGATGGCCGCCGAGCCCGCGCCACCGCCGGCCGCCACGCCCGCGAGCTTGCCGTCCATGCTTCCACTGTCTGGACCGGGGGTGTCCCAGCCGGGCGCAACCACCCCCACGGCCGGCGAAACACCGCCAACGGTGGTGAACAATTACTACGTACAGCAAGTTGTCGCGGCCGAACCGGCTACCGATGTACCGTTAGCCGAGGCCTCGCCTCAGGTGGTCTATGTCAGTGGCGGCCTGTTTGTACCTAACCGTGGCGGTCCCGCGCCAGTCGCACCCCCTCCCACGGCCCAGAGCCCAGCCGCACCCTCCGGTCCATTTTATTCCACCGTGAGCCAAGTGGCCCGGGCCTTGCCCCTCGACTCCGGCACGATGGTGGCACGTGGCAGCACCATCACGGTGCGCAATACCACCGGCCCGCTACCCTCCCTCCCTTTGCCTGTGGGTACGCCGGTTACGACCAGCACCAGCACCCCGCAGCGCGGCGGGCGCGGTGGCGCAGCCGGTGGCGGTTGAGATAGTTTTGGCAATAACATCGCGCCGGCGTCGAAGCCGGGCGCGATGCAGTGAATGAGCACGAAATTTTACCGATACTCCTCGCCGGTAACGGCGTTGAGTATCTTGTAATTTTCGACGTGATAAGCGGCGTCGGCCCGGAAGGCGAGTTTCACACCGAAGAGCTTTTCCATGCGCACGAGCAGGTCGGCGTCCTCACTGCGGAGGCGTTCGAGGATGCTTGGATGCACGAGCACGCGCAACGAGTAATCCTTGCTGTCGGTGCGCGCCGTCAGGCGGCGGACGACAGAGGAGAGCTTGCGCTGGAGCTCGACGGACATTGTGGTCGCGCTTTTTACCATGCCGCGGCCGTGGCAATACGGACAGTCGGTGTAGTGGTTCGACGAGAGCGACTCAGACTGGCGCTGGCGCGTCATCTGCATGATGCCGAGCGCGGAGATAGGGAGGATGTGAGTCTTGGCCTTGTCGTCCGCCATGAGGTCCACCATTTTCTCATAGACGGCGTTGCGGTGGCGGCGCTCCTTCATGTCAATGAAGTCCATGATGATCAGGCCGCCGAGGTTGCGGAGGCGGATCTGGCGGGCCATCTCGGCTGCAGCTTCGAGGTTGACGGCGTAGAGGGTATTTTTCTCCTCGCCCGCACGCTGGCGGTGGGAGCCGGTGTTTACGTCAATGGCGATCAGCGCCTCAGTCTCGTCAATGACGATTTCGCCTCCACTCGGAAGAGAGACGCGGCGTTGAAACGTCTGCTCGATCTGCTTCTCGATGTTGAAGCGCTCGAAGATGGGGATATTGTCCTTGTAGAGGGCAATCTTGCCCTTGCTGCGCTGAGAGATTTGGGCGACGGCAGCCTGGCAGCGGGCGTGGTCCTCGGCGTTGTCAATAAGCACGCGGTCAACATCCTCAGTCAAGAAGTCGCGCACGGTGCGCTCGACGATGTCGGGCTCCATGTAGAGGGTCGTGGGAGCGCGGTTACTTTTCAGCTTCGATTGGATATCCTCCCACGTCTTCAGGAGAATATGGAGATCGCGGATGAAGTAGCGGTCTTTTTTCCCTTCACCAGCGGTGCGAACGATGACGCCCATCCCCTCCGGGATGGTGAGCTTATTGACCAGCTGGCGGAGGCGGGCGCGCTCCTTCGGCTCCTCGATTTTACGGGAGATGCCGCAACCGTCTGAAAACGGCGTGAGGATGAGATAGCGGCCAGGTATTGATAGGTTCGTCGTGGTGCGCGGACCTTTGGTGCCGATGGGGCCCTTGGTGACTTGGATGACGATTTCGGAGCCGGGCGGATAGAGCTGCGGGATATCTTTGACGGTCGGCTCGGCTCCGCGTGGGGCGGCGTCTTTCCGGCGGTTAACGCGCACGACCTCGACCGATGAGTCGGCCGCGGCGGGCAGCATATCCCAGTAGTGGAGAAACGCGTTCTTGGTGTAGCCGATGTCCACGAAGGCCGCTTTGAGGCCGGGGTCGAGATTCTTGATTTTTCCCTTAAAGATGCCCCCAACCATCCGGTCGTCAGACTCGCGCTCGATCTCGAACTTGGCGAGCGTGCCGTCGACGAGTAGCGCGACCCGCTTTTCGAGCGGCTCGGCATTGATGATGAGCTCGCGGAAGGTGGTTTTTTCCTTCTGGAAAACGGCGAGGATTTTTTGGAGCAGAGGACGTTGTTTGGCGCGTTCGAGTGCACCGGCCTTCAACTCAGCGCGGTCAATCGGTTCGGTCGGGAGGTTAGGTGGGGGCTGGGCGAGTTCCTCATCGTGGCGGGAAAGGCCGTCCGACGAGGCGTCGGGCGGGGTGGCGGAGGGCGGGTTGTTCATGGTGGCTGTCTTTCTGGGTGTGGGACACGGGGCAACCCCATGCGGCGGCTGGCGCGCAGGAAATTCCGGCAGGGCGGACATTATCGCGGAAAAGAAGTCCCGGGGTCATGGGAAATCCTTTCGGAAGCGATAGACGCTCTGGACCAGTCCTTGCAGCAGGCAGCAGCTGAGCACGAAGGAGCCTCCGTAGCTGATGAAGGGAAGCGGTATGCCCGTGATGGGCACGAGCCCGATAGTCATGGCGATGTTCACAAACACATGCACCGCGAACAGCACCGTGACGCCAACGGCGAGCAAGGCGCCAAAGCGGTCGCGGGCGAGGCCCGCGATGCGGATGCCATTGAACAAGACCAGACCAAACAGGCTGAGAACCAAGAGGCTTCCCAAAAAACCTAATTCCTCGGCGATGACCGAGAAGATGAAATCGTTGTGCGCGACCTTGCGCGGCAGATAGCCGAGCTGCGTCTGCGAGCCTTGCGTCCAGCCCTCGCCAGTGACGCCGCCGTGACCCACCGCGATGAGCGACTGGCCCAAATTCCAGCCGCCTTCCATCGGGTTGACCAGTTCAGGCCAGAGAAACGCCACGAGGCGGTTGCGCTGGTAGTCGCGGAGCGGCACCCAAGAGCGCGACCAATTCTTGTCCTCGTGCTTAAATGGCGCCAGCTGGCCTGGCTGCCCCTGCGCCACAATGAAATTTTTGTAGCGCACCGCGTCCCCTCCCACCACGGCTACCACGAGCAGCCCCGCACCCAACGCCCACAGGAAGTAGCGGGTCGGCAACCGGGAGACGTAGAGCATCGAAAAGATCATGGGGGGCAGCACAATGGCCGACTTCAAGTCAGGCTGCAGCAGGATAAGGAGAACTGGCCCGCCCGCCGCAAGCGCCAATTTCCCCAATGTGCGCCACGCGTCACGCGTCGCTGCCAGTTTCGCGCTCACCAAGAGGCTCGCCGTCAGCAACAACACGCCAATTTTCGCTATCTCCGATGGTTGAAAATACGTGAAACCGAGGCTGAGCCAGCGCTGCGAGCCCTCAGACGCATGGCCTATGCCCGGCACCAGCACCAGCACCAGTGGCACCAAGGCCGCGCCGTAGCACCAATGCGCCATTCCCAGCCAGAATCGATAGTCAATTAGGGCAGTCGTCACATAAGTCGCCGCACCCAAGGCGAGAAACATGAGTTGGCGTCGCCAGTCTGTCCCATGTACCGAACGTTGCGCCGAGTAGATGAACGCCACCCCGATGAACCCCAACGCGCCGATGGCCAACGGGGAAAGCCGATCCCACCGCCCGCGAGTGACGGGCTGGAACAGATCGCTAAAGCGGGAAAACGAGAGTGGTTTCACAACAGCATCCACTTCGACGGACGCGTCCACGAACAAAGCCGTCCTCGCGTTCCTAGCAATAGACGAATGTGGCACCTGCGTTGAAATACGCCTGCGATACCCGTGTTCAAACCCACGCGGACGCAGCTTTCACGCTTCCACCAATGGCCGCGGGGCCTTCTATCCATACTTCAAAAAAGATCTTCGTGACCAAAAAATCTCTAAGCTCCGCGTCCCCTCCTCCGGCTTTCCCGTCCGCCCCGGACTGCATCCGCCTGCGCGGTGTGCGCCAAAATAATCTCAAAGGCTTCGATCTCGATGTGCCACTGGGGAAATATATTGTTGTAACCGGCTTGAGCGGCGCAGGCAAATCCTCGCTCGTCTTCGATACACTCCACGCCGAGGGCCAGCGGCGCTATGTCGAAACTTTCAGCGCTTACACCCGCCAATTTCTCGATCTCCTCGACAAACCGAAGGTGGACTCGATTGAAAATATTCGGCCCTCCATCGCGATCGAGCAGACCAACACGGTTAAAACCTCGCGCTCGACCGTCGGTACGATGACCGAGCTGACAGATTTTTTCAAAGTTTGGTTTAGCCATGTAGCGGAATGCTTCGATCCCGCGACCGGGGAAAAAGTTGAGGACGACAACCCCCAGACCATTTGGCAAAAATCCTTCGCTGCCCATGCCGGCCGCACCGTCCTCGTGAGCTTCAAGGTCACCAAACCCGACAATCTCGCCTGGACCGAAATTCTCAAAAACCTCCAGGGCCAGTCTTACGTCCGCGTGCTGGTCCCCCGTGGTGACGAGCAACCGCAAGTCAATCTCGCCGTCGACCGCATCGACGAACTCCTCGCTCTACCGCACTCGGCTCTCGTTTCTCGACTCTCCGCTTCCTCTCACCTCTTTGTCGCCCAAGACCGCGTCGTACTCACCGCCGATCAAAAATCCCGCTTCCTCGAAGCCGTCGAATCCGCTCTCCACTTTGGCAAAAACGAGGTCCACCTGTTCGGTGAAGCAATTACCTCTGGCTCTCCGCATCCGTCCCTCAGCACACAATCCTGGCTAGAACTCGGCCACTATTCACGCGGCCTCCACTCACCCAAAACTGGCCGCACTTTTCGTACCGCCACACCCGCGCTCTTCTCCTTCAACTCGCCGCTTGGGGCCTGCCCCAAGTGTCGCGGTTTCGGCCGCGTTATCGACATCGACTACCGCCTCGCAATCCCCGACCAGTCGCTCTCGATCGACGATGGCGCATTGAAATGCTGGGAAGGCGATGTCTACCGGGAGTCGCTCGACGATTTCCTTGTTTTCGCGAAAAAGAAAAAGATCCCCACTCACGTCCCCTTCGCCTCGCTGACTCCCGCCCAACGCGCATTCGTGGTCGAAGGTGAGCCCGGCTACAGTGAGGCCGACGGTAAAACCCGGCCGAAGCATTGGTATGGCGTGAAGGGTTTCTTCCGTTGGCTGGAAAAACACAGCTACAAGATGCACGTGCGCGTCTTTCTCTCACGCTATCGCACCTACAATCTCTGCCCCGACTGCGGCGGCCGGCGCCTCCAGCCCGAGGCGCTCTGCTGGAAATGGCAGGGTCACACGCTCCCCGAACTTTACCAACTTCCTGTCTCCAGCCTACACGCGCTCCTCCAACAATTTTGTCCATGGGGCGACACTTCGTCCCCGGCCTCCAGCCCGCACTCTGCCTCCCTTGCCTACGACTCGATCCTCACCCGCCTCCGCTACCTCGAGCAAGTAGGTCTCGCCTACCTCACCCTCGACCGCAGCTCGAAGACCCTCTCCGGTGGCGAAGTCCAACGGGTCAACCTTACGAGCTGCCTTGGCACCTCGCTTGTCGACACGCTCTTTGTCCTCGACGAGCCCAGCGTCGGCCTCCATCCGCGCGACATCGACCGTCTCATCGCCATCATCCGCACGCTCACCGACACTGGTAACACGGTCGTGGTCGTCGAGCATGACGAAGCGATGATCCGCGCCGCGGACCATGTCATTGAGGTCGGACCCGAGCCTGGCAGTCGTGGCGGCCACATCGTGTTCGCTGGCTCCATCTCGGCCCTGCTCGCCTCGCCCGCCAGCATCACTGGTGCCTATCTCTCCCGCCGTGAAACCATCTCTACCCCCACGCTGCGACGCCCTGTAGCCCGCTCGTTTGCGGGCGCATCCGACACCCGCTGGCTTCATTTCAAAAACGCCTCCAAGCACAATCTAAGCAACCTCGATATCTCCATTCCGCTGGGCCGCCTCGTCTGCCTCAGCGGCGTCTCTGGCTCCGGTAAATCCACCCTCCTCGACCACGTCATCTACCAAGGTCTGCTCGCTCAACGCCATCAGCTCGCGGAGGATCCCGCCGCGATCGAATCCATCACCTCCGATCTCGATTGCTCCGAGATCGTCCTCGTCGACCAATCCCCGCTCTCGCGCACACCGCGCTCGAACCCCGCCCTTTATACCGAGGCGTGGGAACTCATTCGCGAACTCTACGCCGCTACGCCCGCGGCGCAGGCAGCCGGCTTCAGCGCCTCCTCGTTTTCCTTCAACAGCGGCGATGGCCGCTGCGACCACTGCCGCGGCCTCGGCTACGAACGCGTCGAAATGCAGTTTCTCTCCGACGTTTTCGTCCCGTGTCCTGTCTGCGAATCGAAACGCTTCAAACCGGAAGTTCTCGCGATCCGCTGGCGCGACCACTCCATTTCCGATCTCCTTAGCACTTCGGTCGCTGATGCCCTCGGTCTCTTTGCCGATCGCGCCGACATTCATCGTCGCCTCTCCCCGCTCGATTCCGTCGGCCTCGGCTACCTCACGCTCGGTCAGCCGCTTAATACTCTAAGTGGCGGTGAATCCCAGCGCCTGAAGCTCGTCCGCTACCTCAGTGCTTTCGCCTCCGATAATTTTGGCTCTCAGCCCGCAACACGTGAGTCTCCTCCACCCGCTGGAGCCCTTCTCCTCCTCGACGAGCCCACCACCGGACTACACCGGCACGACGTGAAACGTCTGCTGGGGGTTCTTCAGGCTCTCGTTAACTGTGGGCACAGCGTCGTCGTTATCGAACACAACCTCGATATCCTGAAATCGGCCGACTGGATTATTGAAATCGGTCCTGATGCCGGCGCGAACGGTGGCCGGATCGTTGCTGCCGGTCCTCCGGAGGAAGTTGTCCGCACCGCCACCGCCACCTCGCCCTTCTTGCGAGCGGCGCTAGCGGATGTGGGTGGAAATATACCGACTGATGGCGAGAACAATGCCGCCTCATTTGTCGCTGAAACTACCAACTCCTCTGCTTACCTACTCCCTGCGCCCGCCTACACTTCGGTGCTCCGCGTTGAAGGTGCGCGGGAAAACAATCTCAAAAACCTTTCGCTCTCGATTACACATCGGCAGCTCACCGTGGTCACCGGCGTGTCTGGCTCCGGAAAATCCACGCTGGCGTTCGACATCGTGTTTGCCGAGGGGCAGCGGCGGTTCATGGAGTCAATGTCTCCCTATGCCCGCCAATTTGTGGAGCAGTTGCCACGGCCGGCGGTTGACCGGCTCACCGGCATCCCACCGACGGTCGCCATCGAGCAACGCGTGACACGCGGCTCGCGCAAATCTACCGTCGCGACCATCACGGAGGTCGCGCAATATCTCCGACTCCTGTACGCGCGACTCGGCGTGCAGCATCACCCGGACTCGGACCGGCCAGTCACCCCCCTCTCGCCCGACGCGCTCAAAAAGCTGCTAGCGCGCGTCCTTGCCACGCCCAAGGCCCGTCAGGCGAAACATCTCTACCTTTGCGCCCCGCTCGTCCGCGGACGCAAAGGCCACCATCAACCCATCGCCACGTGGATCACCAATCAGGGCTACGAACTCCTCCGCGCTGACGGTCGCCTCATGCGCGTGGAGTCCTTTCAAAAGCTCGACCGCTATAAAGAACACGATCTCGAAGTCGTCGTCGCTGATTTGAAAGCTCGTCGCCGTAACTCTGCTACGCCGCAAGCAACGTCTGAGGCTCTTACCACCGCTCTCCGTCTCGGCCACGGCACCTGCTTTCTCCTCAACGAAAAGAACGTCATTCTTTCCTGGTTCTCTACCGAGCGCACCGACATCGAAACCGGCGAAAGCTTCCCCACACTCGATCCGAAAGATTTCTCTTTCAATTCCCCGCGCGGCTGGTGCCCGACCTGCCGTGGACACGGCCGTGTATTCCCGTGGATGCTCGAATCCATCGACGAGGATCAGCCCGATGACCCCGCCGCACGCCTCCGAGAATTTGGCCTCGATTCCCCTGCGGACATTTCCGACGCAGGCGCTCCTTGCCCTGACTGTCAGGGCACCCGCCTCAATCGCATCAGCCGCGCAGTAAAGCTGATTTTCAGGCCAAAAAAGTCTGGCACTGGAATTTCAAATCGCAGCTCTCTGTTTCCTTCCACCCTCTCCCTCCCCGCGCTCCTCGCCAGTACGCCCTCGCAACTTCTCCACCACTTGCGCCTGCTCGACCTCGACGCCCGTGGTAAGCTCATTACCCAAGACATCGTGCCGCAGATTGTGGAGCGACTGAAGTTTCTCGATCACGTCGGGCTCGGTTATCTTTCCCTCGACCGGCCGACCGAAACACTCTCGGGTGGCGAGGCCCAGCGCATCCGACTCGCTGCCCAGTTCGGCTCGAATCTCTCAGGCGTACTCTATGTACTCGACGAGCCGTCGATCGGCCTGCACGCGCGCGACAACGAACAGCTCATCGCGACACTGCTCGCACTGCGCGACAAGGGGAACACACTCCTGGTCGTCGAGCACGACGAGGACCTCATGGCGCGCGCCGACTGCATCATCGATCTCGGGCCTGCGGCGGGGATTCACGGTGGCGAATTGCTCGCCCATGGCACACCCACTGAAATCAAGCGCAGCGACAAATCGTTGACTGGACTTTTTCTCGCCCGCGGCCTCGCGCATCCACAACGCGGCAATTATCGCGATCTCCCACCGGCCAAATCGAAAAGCTGGCTCACGCTTCGGGGTGCGGCGTTACGGAATCTAAAAAATATTAATCTACGCCTACCGCTCGGCCGACTGATCATGGTCGCGGGCCCAAGCGGCGCAGGAAAATCTACCCTCTTCCGAGACCTACTACGTCCCGTGGTCGCCCACGCAATCAAATCCAATCAAGCCAAGCTCACCGGCGCCGCTTACGTCAAAGCCACGGGTTTAGCCGCCGAGACGCCGACGGCGCCGCCCGCGTTTATCGATCTGACCGGCGGCAATGCATTCAAGGCGGTGATTGAAGTCGACCAGTCACCTATCGGCAAAACTCCGCGCTCCACTCCCGCGACGTATCTCGGGATCTTCGATCTCATCCGTCAATTTTTCGCGTCATTACCAGAAGCGAAGATCCGCGGCTACACGGCTTCGCGCTTTTCATTCAATACCGCGGGCGGGCGCTGTCCGGCCTGTGAAGGCGCGGGGCGGATCATGCTTGCGATGGCGTTCATGCCCGACACCTATCTACCCTGCGACGACTGCCGCGGACTGCGCTACAACGCCGAGCTCAATGACATCGCTTGGAAAGGTAAAAACATCGGAGAGGTGCTACGGCTCACGTTCGAGGAGGCGGCGCTTTTTTTCGATTTTCACTCGCAGCTGTCACAAGTCTGCCGGCTGATGATTGATTGTGGGCTAGGTTATCTGACGCTCGGCCAGAGTTCGCCCACGCTCTCAGGCGGCGAGGCGCAGCGACTGAAGCTTGTCACCGAATTGGCCACCGGCCTAGCGTCCTACCGCGAACGCAGCCGCGGCGTACAACCAAAGAATCTTTATCTGCTTGAGGAGCCGACGATTGGCCTGCACCTGAGCGACTGCGAAAAACTGATCCGCGTTTTACATTCGCTAGTGGAGCAGGGCCACACCGTTGTCGTGATCGAGCATCATCTTGATCTACTTGCCGAGGCCGACTACCTGATCGAACTCGGCCCGGTCGGCGGGCCCAACGGCGGCGAACTACTCTACCAAGGGGAACTCACCGGACTTTTCAGAGTGAAGCGCAGCCCAACCGCGCCCTACCTCCGGATGAAAATGAAAAAATAAGACTGTCCCACCGCTTTTCAGGCCGGAACTGCAACGGGTACCTGATTGTATTGGTCATGCAGCTTAGCGGCCTCCTGCACGGCAGAGAGGAGTGAGTCGAGCGGTACGGGCTTGAGTAAGTAGCGAAACAAGGCCGCCTCATTCACGCTGCGCAGTAGCATCTCAGGTTTCATGTAGCCGGTCACGAGGATGCGCTGCATCTGCGGATATTCCTCACGTACCCTTACCAGCAGGCTCATGCCGTTGCCACCGGGCATGAGATGGTCACACACAATGACCTTAAAATTGTTCTTCCGTAACAAAAACTCCGCCTCTCGCGCCGATTTGGCCGTGGTCACCTCAAATTTGCCGCGCAAAGCCTCGGCAAAGATTTCCACCATCGGTCCCTCGTCATCCACGATCAGAACGGAATCAAGGGTAGCAACGTGGTTCGGGTCGGTGATACTCATGGTTGTAAGTTAAGATTATCGGCACGGCGGCGCAATTCCAAAGCCGGAGCGTCAATTTTTTTCCGGATCGTCCGGCTCGTCGGCCAGCACCCGCCACTCATGGTCAATGCCTCCCAGTAGCCCGCGCCAGAGCGGCTCACCCGTTTCACCGGTCATCGCGTCTGCGGTCACCGGGCAGACCACCCAGGCGTTTTGCTTCAACTCGTTTTCCAACTGCCCTCCCGACCATCCGGCGTGCCCGAGAAAACCGCGCACCGCCACCCCCGGTTGCCCGTGTAGCTCGGCCGCTTTTTCCGGATCAAGACCAAACACAATCTGCAACGCCGACTGTTCAGGGTGCGGCTGCCACGCGCATAGCACGAGTTGCTCCGTCTTCACCGGCCCGCCTGCGAACAACGGCACGTCCGCCAGTGGCCCCAGTGCGAAGTCGCCACCGAGACCGCCTAAGCGGCGTGTCAGCGGCCGGTTGAGTACGACCCCCATCGCGCCGCCGCCGTCATGGGCCGAGAGCAGCACGACCGTACGCCGAAAGTGCGGATCGCGCAGCGACGGATGCGCCAATAGCAGCGAGCCGGCGAGCGCGGGCCGGTTGGCGGCGGAACGGGGGCGGCGGTGGCGCATTGGGTTGGATTTAGGCTCGTTTCAAAGCCTTACAATCTTGATACCCGCGTCAGCCAACATCGGCTCGACCAGCGTGTCGTTTTTGTAGTCATGCCGGTAGCGCACCTCGGCGATGCCGGCGGCGGCGAAAATCTTGGCGCAATTAATGCAGGGAAAATGTGTGACGTAGGCGACCGCGCCTTCGAGCGAGCTGCCGCGCCGTGCGGCATCCGACACGGCGTTTTGCTCGGCGTGAACCGTCGCCTGCTCGTGGCCGTCGCGCACACGGGAGACGTGGGGCGTGCCAGGCAGAAATCCGTTGTAGCCAGCGGCGATGATGCGGTGCTTACGCGCGCCACCGCTCACCAGCACACAGCCCACATGCAACCGCTCGCACGGAGAACGCGTCGAGAGGATCACCGCCGTCGCCATGAAATAGTCATCCCATGACGGCCGTCCCGGAAAACACGCCGCCGCCTGCTCGACGAGATCAACGGCGGTGGCGGGCACGACGGATGCAGCGGTTGGGCTCATGGCCGAAATGCAACCACTGGTTCTGCCCGGCGCAAGCGCGCGTTGAAACCAGTATCTGAAACAGACTCGCCCTTGGCCTCCGGATCTATCACATTTTTCCGTATGCCCAAGCTCTCCGATGTCGTCACCTATTGTGACACCCGCACCCGCCGCGCCGCGTTTATAGACGCGCCCGGCGCGTTCAATGGCTTGCAGGTAGCCAACGATGGCCGCGTCACCAAACTCGGCGCCGCCGTAGATGCCGGCCTCGTGCCATTTCAGAAGGCCGTCGCCGCTGGCGTGGATTTCCTCATTGTTCACCACGGGATGTATTGGGATATGCCCCGCCCGCTCACCGGTCCGGCCTATGACCGGGTGGCGGCGCTCGTCCACGGCAACTGCGCGCTCTATTCCAACCATCTACCGCTCGATGGTCACCCGGAGATCGGCAACAACGCCCTCCTCGCCCGTTCGCTTGGCTGGAAAAAAACCGAGCCATTTTTACTGCGCGACGGCGAGCACATTGGCCGCCTCGCGCGCGTGAAGGTGAAACGCGCTGAGCTGCGCACGAAGCTCGAACAGCTCTACGGACGCGTCATCGCCATCGAGTGCGGCTCAGCCGCGCCGCGCGCAGTGGCATTTTGTAGTGGCGCGGGCAACAGCGCCATCCCTCACCTCGCCGCCGCCGGGGCTGACACGCTCGTGACGGGCGAGTTGCGTGAGGAGTGGTTCAATGTCGCTCAGGAGCAACGGCTTAACCTCTACCTCTGCGGCCACTATGCAACGGAAGTCCACGCCGTGCAGGCGCTCGCCGCAGAGCTGGCGAAAAAGTTCCGCTTGCCATGGGAGTTTATCGCCACGGATAACCCGCTCTGATTTCGACACTTTGCCGCCAGAAAACGATGAACCAGTGACGGTATTGTCTTTCTTGATTTCAAGGCTTCTGAATTATTCCCGCCATGAAACGTATCGCTATCCTCAACGGCCCGAACCTTGACCGCCTGGGCAAGCGCGAGCCGGAGATTTACGGGCACGCTACCCTCGCCGACCTCGAAAAAAAGCTGCGCGCCGAGTTCAATAGAGACGCCGAGCTTGTATTCTTTCAGTCCAACCATGAAGGCGAACTGATTGATAAAATCGGCGAGCTGGCCGACACAAAAATTGACGGATTAATTCTGAACGGAGGCGCGCTCACGCACACCAGCTTCGCCCTGCGTGACGCGCTGCTCGGCGCACACCTCCCTACGGTAGAGGTCCATATCTCGAACATTTATCGGCGCGAGGCATTCCGCCACACGTCGCTCACCGCGCCCGCCTGCGTCGGCATTATTTCCGGGCTGGGACTGGAGGGCTATTTTGCCGCCGTGCGCTTTCTGCTAAAAACGTGAGCGACGCCGCGCCGCACGCCTCCGCCACCGAGGAATATTGGCACGTGTGCCACACACGCCCCCGCTGCGAGAAAAAATTTGCGGCGCTCATGGCGGCGGAAAAATTTGAGCATTACCTGCCGCTGATCGGCAGCGAACGTCGTTACGGCACCCAAGTGAAGAAATTCACCAAGCCGCTCTTTCCCGGCTACGTTTTTGCCCGCCTCGGGACGGCACGAAAAAGCCGCATCTATCAGCAAGACCTGCTCGCCCGCGTCCTCACGGTTGAGGACGAAACGAGGTTTCTAAACCAGCTTACCGACGTGAAGCTCATTGTCGCCTCTGGACTGGAACTGAGCCTGCATCCCCTCATCCACCGAGGTTCGCGGGTGCGAGTCATCAGCGGCCCATTGCGCGGTCTAGAAGGGGTCGTAGACGACCCCACCAGCCCTCAGGGCATCATCCTTGCGGTGGACGTGCTGCAACAAGGGCTACTCGTAAAAATGCCCCTGGCTGATCTGCAAATCCTGCCTTAAGCTGTCGGCGACCAGCGCCTTTCACGCGGCCATTTTCGGGGTCTCGGCCAGCGCAGACTCGAACGATTTTAGCATCGCAGCAATAGTCTCGTCGGTCTCGTCACCCATGTTGGAGATACGGAAGGTTTTCCCCTTCAGCTTCCCGTAGCCGCCATCAATCACGAGTTTATGTTTCGATTTTAGCGTCTTATTGAGCGCGGCGACGTCAATGTTCGGGGTGTTGGCAAAGCAGTTCAGCGTAACCGAGCCATATCCTTCCTTGGGGAAGAGTTTGAAGCCTTTGGCAAAAACGAAATCACGTACCATCTTATTCAGTCGCGCGTGGCGGGCGTGCCGGACTTCGAGCCCCTCGGCGGCGATGTCGTCGAGCTTCGACTTGAGCGCATAGAATAGCGGGATCACGGGTGTGCTGGGCGTCATGCCTGCCTCATGGTTTTTCTGAAACTCGTGGAGGTCGAAATAATAGCCTCGACCCTCGACCGTGGTGGCGCGGTCGAGCGCGCGTTTCGAGGGTGAGCAGAACGAGAGGCCGGGCGGCATGGCGAGTGCTTTTTGCGAACCACTCACGAGGATATCAATGCCAAGCTCGTCCTTTTTAATCGGCATGGCGCTGAAGGAACTGACGGCGTCCACGATACTGATCACCTCAGGAAATTCACGGATGACAGCCATGAGCGCAGGCAGATCGCTCATACAGCCGCAGGAGGTCTCGTTGTGGATTAGGGTGATGGCGTCGTAGCTGCCGGTGGCGAGCTCACGGCGGACCGCGGCGGGGTCCACCGGCTGGCCCCATTCGCTCTTGAGCGCACCGGCGGGTTTGCCGCAGCGGAGGGCGACGTCGTTCCACTTGTCGGAGAACGCGCCGTTCATGCAGTTGAGCACCTTCTTCTTGGTGACATTGCGGACGGCGCCTTCCATCACGCCCCACGCGCTGCTGGTTGAGAGATAGACCGGGTCCTTGGTGTAGGCGAGCGCCTGCAGACCCGGTTGGAGCGACTGGTAGAGCGCGACGAAGTCGGTGCTGCGGTGGCCGATCATGGGCTGAGCCATAGCACGGAGCGTTTTTTCGGAGACAGCGACAGGACCAGGGATGAAAAGTTTGTAGCTCATGGAAAGTTGGTGAATGACAACGAAGTGGCTCGGAGGCGGTGCGGTCAACCAACTAAAATGCGCCGCCGGAAAATCCGGCGGCGCATGCCAACTAGCGTAAACGCTCGCGTGAGCGGGTCAGGCCTTGTCTTCGGTGACAGGGGCCGCTGTCGCGGCGACCTTGGGCTGCTTGGCCTTAGCCGTTTTGCGGCCTTTAGATTTTTTATAGCCTTGCTCATCGGCCTTAACGAACTCGATGAGGGCGAGCTCGGCGGCATCGCTGATGCGCCGCTGGCCGAGTTTATAGATGCGGGTGTAGCCACCAGGGCGGTTGACAAACTCCTTGTATTTCTCGTTGAAGAGGAGGGTGACAGCAGTCTCGTCGCGCACGTCGCTGAGGGCCATACGGCGGAGATGGACCGCGTCCTTTTTCTCGGACTTAGCCGCAGCCTGCTTGGCCTTGGTGATGACTTTCTCGATGAAGGGGCGCAGGGCCTTGGCCTTCGTGAGGGTAGTCTCGATGCGGCCGTGCGTGATGAGCGAGGCAGCGAGGTTGGAGAGCATCGCGCGGCGATGCTCGATGGTGACGCCGAGGGAGGCGTGGTGTTTTCCGTGACGCATGGTGGTTTTTGGTTGGTAGGTTCCCGATCGGCAATCCGGTCGCAGCGTAGGGCGGCAGCGGACGGCGCGAGAACAAGATTAAGTAGCGAATAGTAAGGAGCGGGTAGCGAGTAGAATCCGAGTGGCAAGCGAAGCGTAATGTAGCCTCCTTGCCACCTGCTGCTCACTAAACTCCGCTCAGCCTTCTTTCTTGGTGTCGAGGAGACGCTCGTCGAACTTCATGCCTAGCGACAGGCCTAGGGCCTCGAGCTTTTCCTTGATTTCGTTAAGGGACTTTTTGCCGAAGTTGCGGTATTTGAGCATCTCCTGCTCAGTCTTCATCGCGAGTTCGCCAACCGTGGTGATGTTGGCGTTGTTCAGACAGTTGGCGGCGCGCACCGAGAGTTCGATCTCATTGACCGACATATTGAGGAGCTTGCGGAGTTTATTCTGCTCCTCGGAGACCTCGTTCTGTTTGCTGTCGAACTCATACTCTTCCTGGCTGGCGCGGTCAAAGACGTCGAGATGGTGCTTGAGAATGGAGGAGCCTTGTTTGAGGGCATCATCGGGCGTGATGCGGCCGTCGGTCCAAATCTCAAGGATGAGTTTGTCGTAGTCGGTGATCTGGCCGACGCGAGTGGCCTCGACGGCGTACTTCACGAGACGGACAGGCGAGAAGAGCGAGTCAATGGGGATAACCCCAATAGCCTGCTCCTCTTTTTTGTTTTCAACGCCGGGATGGTAGCCGCGCCCGGTTTTGATCTCGACCTCGGCCTCAAAGGCACGCTTGGCGCTAAGGGTGCAAATGAGCTGGTCCGGGTTGACAATGGTAATGTTGGCGTCGGCTTGAATGTCGGCGGCGGTGACGCGGCCAGCTTTGCTGGACTTCAACGAGAGGGTGAGCGGCTCACGTTTCTGGGAAACGATGAGAACTTTTTTCAGGTTGAGGACGATGTCAGTCACATCCTCGACCACCCCCTCCACCGACTGGAACTCATGATTCACTCCCTCAATTTTAATAGAAGAAATGGCACTGCCCTCGATTGAGCCGAGCAGGATGCGACGAAGGGAGTTGCCAACGGTGTGACCGTAGCCGGCCTCGAAGGGCTCGGCAATGAACTTGGCATAAGTCGGCGAGGAGCCTTCCTCGACCTTGGTGAGCTTGTTGGGGAGTTCGAATTTTCCGAGGCGTTTGGGCATGGCAGGAGGAGTTTAAGTCTGAATGAAAAAAAGTGAAAGTGGCGTGTAAGCGGACGATCCGCCGTCGTCCACCGGACGACGGCGCTGGGTGCGCGTAAAATCAGAACCGCGAGTAAAACTCTACGATGAGCTGCTCGTTGACCTCGGGGGCCATTTCGTCGCGCTTGGGCAAGCGGACAACGGTGGCCTTGAACTGATCCGCGTTGAGTGCGAGCCAGCCGGGGACCGGGCGAGCGCGACTTTCGTCGAGGTTGCGCGTGGCGAGCTGACGGGCAGCCGGGCGATCCTTGATTTCGATTTCGTCGCCGGGCAAGACGTTGTAACTGGCGATATCCACTTTGTGGCCGTTGACACGGACATGACCGTGATTAACGAACTGGCGCGCGGCAGCGCGGGAGCGAGCAAGACCGAGAAGGTAAATCACGCTGTCGAGACGGGTCTCCAAAAGTTGGAGAAAACGCTCGCCGGTGACGCCGCGCTCGGACTTGGCGATGGCGAAAACGCGTCGGAACTGGCGCTCAAGCACGCCATAGATCGAACGGAGCTTTTGCTTTTCGTTGAGGCCCGTGGCGTATTCGGAGAGCTTGCGGCGGAGCTTCGGGCCGTGCTGGCCGGGAGGAAAATTGCGGCGCTCAAACGCCTTGCCCGAGCCAAGGATGAACTGGCCAAAGCGGCGGCTGATGCGGGTGGTGGGGCCGGTATAACGAGCCATGGTAAAATGATTTTATAAGATTGGAGATTGCAGATCGCGCGAGGAGGGCGGATCAGACGCGACGGCGTTTGCGGGGACGGCAGCCGTTGTGCGGGATCGGCGTGACATCAATGATGGAGTGGATCTCCAGGCCGATGGCCTGCAGCGCACGGATGGCGGAGTCGCGGCCGAGGCCGGGACCAGAGACGCGAATTACAATGTCCTTCAGGCCGTGCGACATGGCGTTACGGGCGGCGTCCTGGGCGACAACCTGCGCGGCGTACGCGGTGGATTTACGCGAGCCGCGGAAGTTGCACTTGCCGGCGCTCGATGTGGCGATAACCGCGCCTTTCTGGTCGGTGATCGAGACGAAGGTGTTGTTGAACGAGGCGTTGATGTGCGCGATGCCCGAGGTGACATTCTTCGACCCCTTGGCCTTGCGGACCTTGATCGTGCCCATCTCCTCTTTGAGGAGCTCTTCGGCAGTGGGCTGGCGAGCGACGCCGCCAACCAGCTCGACGGGCTTCGCCGGTGCAGCCGGCGCAGCGCTCTCGGCAGTCGGAGCGGCACCAGCCGCAGCAGGCGCGGCCTTCGGGGTCTTGGGCTTCTTCTCAGGAGCGGGAGCGGTGCCTTCGACCGCGGAAGCGGCGACAGCAACAGCGGCGTCCTTTTTCGGGGCGCGTTCTTTTTTGGGAGCGGACTTTTCTTCGGCCATGTTAATAGGGTAAGGTTATTTGGTTTCGACGGCTTTGGTAACGCCGACGGTGCGACGAGGGCCTTTGCGGGTGCGGGCGTTGGTGCTGGTGCGCTGACCGCGAACGGGCAGGCCCTTGCGGTGGCGGACGCCCCGGTAACAATTGATGGCCTGCAAACGTTTGAGGTTGCCAGCGAGCTCACGACGGAGGTCGCCCTCGACCACCCATTTGTGCTCGGTGATGATGTGGAGGATTTTGTTCAGCTGCTCCTCGCTGAGGTCCTGTGCGCGCATGTTCGCGTCAAGGCCGGCCTCGGCGACGACCTGATCGGCGCGCTGTGGGCCGATGCCGAAGATGTAACGGAGGGAGAACGCGACTTTCTTTTTCGCGGGGATTTCAACACCGAGGAGACGTGGCATGGGAAAGGTTGGGAGTTGCGGAGTTTTGTGTGGAGAGACGGAAAGTGGAAAAGTTTTAGGCGCCAATGGGTGGCACTGTGAGAATCTCGGGGCCGTGGTCGGTAGTGAGCACCGTGTGCTCGAAATGGGCGGAGGGCATGCCGTCGGCAGTAACAGTGGTCCAGCCGTCGGCGAGGGTTTTCGTTTTGTACCCACCGAGGTTGACCATGGGCTCAATGGCGAGGGTCATGCCTGGCTTGATCCGATCGCCGGTACCACGTTTCCCGAAGTTTGGGATCTGCGGCTCTTCATGCATTGTGCGACCGACCCCGTGGCCAACCATATCGCGGACGACGCTGAAACCATGGCCTTCGACGTAACGCTGCACCGCGTATGAGATATCGCCGATACGGTTACCGACCGTCGCGGCAGCGATGCCGATACTGAGCGCCTCTTGCGTGACGCGGAGGAGTTCAGCGACACGGGGCGATACAGGCAGGAGCGGGATGGTGACGGCGTTGTCGCCGATGTAGCCGTGATATTCGACTACTACATCAAGGGTGACAACGTCACCGTCGCGCAGGACGCGTTTGAGAGAGCCGATGCCGTGCACGACCTCCTCATTGACGGAGATGCAACTATAAGCGGGATAGCGGCGACTGCCAATCTGGTAGCCGTGGCAGGCGCTCTTAGCTCCGTGGCGCGCGATAATATCGCGCGCCGCCTGATCCAAGTCGTAGGTCGTAACACCAGGCCAAACGAGTTTTTTTAACTCGTATAGCACTGAGGCAGCAACCCCGCACGAAGCGCGCATGTGAGCGATCCCGGTTTTGTCTTTGATCGGGATCATGCGATGTATTCGGCGGCTTCCGCGAGGAAGCCGAGGGTGCGGTAGTGTTCGGTAACAGCAGGCGCGGCGGTGGCCGCGTCGGCGAGGATGACGGCATCCAGTGACTCGGCGCGGGCGTCGAGCCACTCATCAAACACCTTGGCTTGGAGCAGCGTAGCCGGGAAGTCCGTGAGGACGAAACCCGCATCAGGTTTGCGCGCCCAGAACCACCGACGGAACAGAGTGAGGGTGGCGGCGTCCACCGCGCAGGGGGTGGACGGCAGGCGACGCGAAATCTCCGGCCGCATCAGGCGGGCGGGAGAGACGTGCTCGAGATTCAAAGAACGCAACCGGTTCATCAAGACTTCGGAGGAAGGACTCGGTAAACCAAGCACTATAAGCTTAGCTCTGGCCCGGTGGCCGGAACTGGGAAAAGGGTCGGACTGTACAGACAGCACAGGTCATGTAAAGGGTGAATTACGGGCCGCGAAAATACTGAATAAGCGCGGCCAGGAGACCCACCAAGAAGATGACTGTGAGCGGCACGACGATCTTCATGAGCGACTCAGAGCTGAGCGCCTCGCCCGTCATGCCCTGCCGCGTGTCGGCGCGCGAGCGGACGCGGCCTTTCTTCAGGAAGCCGTCGTAGTGACGCTGGAGCAGGAAAGTTTCCACTTGCTTCATCGTGTCGAGAATGACGCCGACGGTGATCAGCATGCCCGTGCCACCGAAGAAATAAGCGACGCGCGGCGGCACATTCCACTCGAAGAGCAATACGTCGGGCATGACCGCGATAAAAGTGAGAAACATCGCACCCGCGAGCGTGAGGCGCGTCATGACGAAGTCCAAAAACTTCGCGGTCGGCTCGCCCGGACGCACGCCTGGAACATAGCCACCATGTTTTTTAAGTTCATCGGCGACTTGGATGGGCTTAAACATGACGGCCACCCAGAAATAACTGAAAAAGAGAATCAAAAAACCAAACCCGACGTAGTAAGTCCAATGGCCGCGGATCAGGTTTTGCGCCAATTCGGTGAGACGGGGGAAATCCCAAGCCGCGCCGATCATCTGGAAAATCTGCTGCGGAAACAGCAGGATTGCGCTAGCGAAAATCACCGGCATGACACCCGAGTAATTAACCTTGAGCGGCAAGAACGAGCTCTGGCCACCCATGACCTTGTTTCCCACCACGCGCTTGGCGTATTGCACAGGAATCTTCCTCTGGCCCTGCACGACCAAGATGATGCCGACTGTTACGCCGATAAACAGCAGTGCCATGATCACCGCCACCGGCAGTCCGAGCGACTGACCTGTGCCAATTTCCTTAAAGAAGAGCTTCCATGTAGCGATGGCCGCACCGGGAATATCAGCCAAGATACCGACCGTGATGAGTAGTGAGACCCCATTGCCAATACCACGCTGGGTGATCTGCTCGCCCAGCCACATCAGCAACATCGTGCCCGCCGTCAGAAAAATGACGGAAGTGACAAGAAACCAAAAGTGAGGAACGATGACAATGGGTGGACCGCTGTAACCATTGAACAGGCGGCCGGGATTCTCCAACGCAAGGATAAGCAAAACACCCTGAATAATGCAGATTACTACCGTCGCGTAGCGGGTATATTGGGTAAGCTTCTGCCGGCCAACATCACCCTCCTGCGCCAAGCGGCTCAAGCTGGGCAGCACGGCGGTCATCAATTGAAAAATGATCGAGGCGCTGATGTAAGGCATGATGCCCAGCGCGCAGACCGCGCCCTTGAGGAGCGCACCGCCGGTGAACATATTATACAAGCCCATGACCGCCCCACCCGCTCCGCCGGCATTGGACTCGAAATACGCCTTGAGCGGGGTCGGATCCAAGCCCGGCAGCGGAATGTGCGTGCCCACCCGCGCTACGAACAGCAGCGAAAGCGTGTAGATGATCCGCGAGCGTAGCTCGGGAATTTTCAGGCAGTTGGTGAAAGCAGAAAACACGAGGAATAAATTACTCAGCCGACGACCGCCGAGCCTCCAGCCTGCTCTATTTTAGCCTTGGCGGATGCAGAGAATCTGGCGGCGGTGACTTTTAGCGCACGCGTGATTTCGCCGTCGCCTAGTATTTTAACCGTCTTCTCCCCGCCCCGGATCAGTCCGGCAGCCGCCAGCGTGACGGCGTTAGCCTCGGTGACGGTAGCGTCGAGCAGCGCAAGGTCGCCGACGTTGAGTATCGCGATCTCCGTACGGAACTCGTAGTTGTTGAAACCGCGGTGCGGGAGTTTGCGGTAAAGCGGCATCTGGCCGCCCTCGAAGCCGGGGCGAATGCTGCTGCCGGAGCGGGCGCTCTGGCCCTTGCCACCACGGGTGGAGGTTTTGCCGTGACCGCTGCCTTCGCCGCAGCCAACGCGCTTCTTACGGTGGACGGCACCGGGAGTGTTTTTGAGTTCGTGAAGTTTCATGGTAGTTCCTAGATGCGCCCGTCGCCGCGCAGGGCGGTGACGGACTCGGATTATAATCTTAGCTCTTACGGAGGGCGGTGATATCAGCCGCTAGACGGAGCTGCTGGAGCGCCGCGATGGTGGCGTGGACGACGGCAATGTGGTTTGACGAGCCCATGGATTTCGTGAGCACGTTTTTCACGCCGGCCGCTTCGAGCACGGCGCGAACCGCGCCGCCGGCGATGAGGCCGGTGCCGGTCGAGGCGGGTTTGAGCAAAACTTTTCCGCCATCATACTCGCCGAAGACGTCGTGAGGAATGGTGTCGCCCTTCAGCTTGACATGGATCAGGCGTTTATGGGCGTTGGCGGTTCCTTTCTTGATGGCTTCGGGGACCTCATTGGCCTTGCCAATACCGACGCCGATGTTGCCTTTCTGGTCTCCGACCACGGCTAGCGCGGCGAAACTGAAACGCCGGCCGCCCTTCACGACCTTCGCACAGCGGTTGATAAAAACAATCTTCTCCAACATCGCCGGGCTGCCGTCGGGGTTGGTGGTCGAGGGCTTGTTTCGGTCATCGCGGCGGCCACGGTTGCCACCGCCGTCACGGCGCTGACCGCCACGTTGCGGGCGGTCGGTGGGGCGATCGGGCTGGGCGGAAACAGGGGCGGTTGCCTGGGCAACGGGCGCGGCGGTCTCGGAAACTTTGTCGGGTTCGGTGCTCATGCGGTGTTTAGAATTGGAGGCCACCTTCGCGTGCGGCGTCGGCGAAGGTTTTGACTTTGCCGTGGTAGAGCGCGCCCGCGCGGTCGAAGACAACGGGCCCGAGGCCGGCGGCCTTGGCCTTAGCGGAAAAGGCGGCTCCGAGTGCTTTGGCCCCAGCGAGGTTGGCGGCGAGCTTCTGCCGGCGCAGTTCGGGGTCGAGCGTGCCAAGGTAGACGAGCGTGGTGCCAGCGTCATCATTGATGGCCTGCGCGTAAATGTGCTTGCTGGTGAAGGTCACGCAGAGGCGCGGGCGCGCGGCGGTGCCGTTGACCTTCTTGCGGATGCGCCAGCGGCGTTTCTGGCGCAGCACGGCTTTGTGGACGGTGTTCATCGGAGAATAAAAAATTATGAGGAGGTGGGAGTGGCAGGACTCATCAGGCGACAGTCTTGCCTTCCTTACGGCGGACGCGTTCGGCATGTTCGCCCACAATGCGGACGCCTTTGCCCTTGTAAGGCTCAGGCGGATAGTAGGCACGAATCTCGGCCGTGACCTGACCGACAAGCTGTTTGTCTGCACCCTCAATGGAGAGTTTGGTGCCTTCGACGACGGTAATCACAATGCCCTCAGGGATGTCGAAGAGGATTGGGTGCGAGTAGCCAAGCGAGAGATCGAGTTGCTTGCCCTTGAGTATGGCTTTGAAGCCGACGCCTTGGATCTCCAACTCCTTTTTGTAGCCGACTGATACGCCCTTGACCATCCCGGCGATGACCGAGCGCGCGGTGCCATACATCGCCTTAGCGAAGCGGCTCGTGTCGGCTGTCGGGGCGACAGTGATTTTATTATCGCCGTGCGTGATGCTCACGACGGGCGCAAATGTTTTGGCGACTTTGCCTTTGGGTCCCTCGACCGAAACAGTGTGGCCAAGGATGCTGACCTTGACTTTGTCGGGGACGGGAACGGGTTGTTTGCCGATGCGGCTCATGGTGGGTGCGGGTGTTACCAGACGTTGCAGACCAGTTCGCCGCCAACTTTTTGGCGACGGCAGTCCTGATCCTTGAGCAGCCCCTTCGAAGTGGAAAGGATGGCGATGCCGAGGCCGTTAAGGACGCGCGGAATCTCGGTGTAGCGGAAATAGAGCCGGCGGCCAGGCGTGGAAACGCGGTTGACCGCGGTGAGCGCAGGCGCGTTGGCCACATATTTCATTTTTACGACGAGCGTCTTGTGGCCCTGCGAGTCGGTGCCGTCAGAGAAGTCGGAAATATAGCCCTCGGCCTTGAGGATGGCGGCGAGACTTTGCTTAAGTTTCGAGTGCGGGGAGATGCACTCGGCGAGGCCGGCCTTCGACGCATTGCGAAGGCGGGTGAGAAAATCACTGACAGGATCGGTCATGGTGGATGTTGGTTGGTGGCACGCAGGTCATATCCGACCCCCGCGAGCCAAAGGTTTACCAGGAGGATTTGGTGACGCCGGGGATTTTTCCGGCGAGCGCGAGCTCCCGGAACGTGATACGTGATACGCCGAATTTGCCGATGTACGCGCGTGGACGGCCGCTCAAGGAGCAACGGTTGCGAACGCGGATGGGCGAGGAGTTCTTGGGCAGCTTTTGCAGCCGTTTCTGTGCGGCGAAGAACTGCTCGTCGGTCGTGGCAGGATTGGCAAGGACGGCCTTCAGCTCGGCCCGGAGGGGCGCAAACTTGGCGACAAGCTGCTTACGCTTTTCGTTTTTATCTATGGCGGAGGTCTTGGGCATGGGCGGCGAAAAAAATTATCAGGCGGCAACCGGCTTGGGCTGTGGTGCGGGTTGCGTCTCAACCCGGCGGAACGGCATGCCAAGAAGCTTGAGCAGCTCGCGTCCCTCGTCGTCTGTCTCGGCCGTAGTGACAATCGTAATGTCAAGGCCCATCGTCTTTTTGACGCTTTCGACAGTGATCTCAGGGAAAATCGTGAAATCGGTGATACCGAGGTTGTAGTTGCCTTGCCCGTCGAGCTTGGAGCCGACACCACGAAAGTCACGGATGGTCGGGAGCGCTACAGCAAGCAGGCGATAGAGGAACTCCCACATCGCGTCGCCGCGCAAGGTAACGTGGCAACCGGTGACCTGATTGGGCTTCAGCTTGAAATTGGAAATGGCCTTCTTGGTGCGGGCGAGCACGGGCTTCTGACCGGCGATGGTGGCCATGTCGCGAGCGGCGTCGGCGATTTGGTTCTTATCGGCCTCAGCATCAATGCCAGTGTTGAGGCTGATCTTGGTCAGCTTCGGCACCTCGTGCTTATTCTTGTAGCCACGGCTCTGCACGAGCGCGGGAACAACCTGCTCGTGGTAGAGTTTTTTAAGGACGGGAGTGTAGCTGCTCATGGGAGATGGGAAAAGGGAAAAGGTGCAGTAACGCAGGCGGCAGGCGGGTTTGGCAAGCGCGCAATCAGGCGGCAGGCGCGGCAGCAGAGATTTTCTTGCGCTTGCTCGCGTCGTAGGTGGCGCGGAGCATCAGATTGGAGACGTGAACGGAACCCTCGCGCTCGGTGATCGCACCTTGCGGATTTTTCTCCGACTTTTTCTCGTGGCGCTTGACCATCGCGATACCCTCGACACGGGCACGGTTCTTGGCGGCGAGCAGCTCGAGAATTTTGCCGGCCTTACCCTTGTGGGCCCCGGCGATGACGACGACCTGGTCGCCGCGTTTGACGTGAAATTTCTTAGCCATGGTTTAGAGAACCTCCGGGGCGAGCGAGATGATCTTCATGAAGTTTTTCGCGCGCAGTTCGCGGGCGACGGGACCGAAGATGCGGGTTCCCTTGGGATTATTGGTGGCGTCGATGATGACGATGGCGTTGCTGTCGAAGCGGAGGTAGCTACCGTCAGCGCGGCGGACGGGATGGCGGGTGCGAATGACCACGGCCTTAGCGACCTCACCTTTTTTCACGGTGGCGTCGGTGGCACTTTGCTTGATGTGGACAGTGATGATGTCACCCACAGCGGCCGTGTCAGTGTTTTGGCCTTTCTTGGAAATCATCGCGGCGCGACGCGCACCGGTGTTATCAGCGACGTCGAGGATGGAGCGGAGTTGAATCATGGTGGAATTTCCTAGAGATCAGGCGGTGGGTGCGGCGGCGGGCGCGGCCAAGGGTTTGGTCGTTTTCGTCGGGACGGCAGCGGCGACATCAAGCTCGGAAATGGCAGGAGCGGCGACGACACCGGTCTGAATAACGCTCGTGACGCGCCAGCGCTTCAGGCGGCTGAGCGGACGGGTTTCCATAACCTCGACCTTGTCGCCGACCTTGGTCTCGTTTTTCTCGTCGTGGACATGGAGGACGGTCTGGCGGTTGACCACCTTGTGGTACAGCGGATGCGGCGTCTTGTACGCGATGGTGACCTTCACGGATTTGTCGCCAGAACGGCTGGTGACGAACCCGATCTGGGTCTTGCGCGGATTGCGGGCGTTGAGGGCGGGCGAGGACATGGAGATTAGCGGGTGGCAGCCTTGGCCGGGGCCTTGGCAGTCTGGATGGTGAGGAGGCGGGCGATGTCCTTGCGGAGGGAGCGCAGGAGGTGCGGCTTCTCGATCTGGCCGGTATTTTTCCGCAGACGGAGGTTGAGCAACTCGGCGCGGGTGTCGCGGAGCTTGTTCTCGATCTCCGAGGAGGAGAGGTCACGAATTTCTTTGGCAGTCATGGCGGTGGTGCTCAGGCGGCGGCGCTTTCGCGCGTGATGAAGCGGCAGTGAAAAGGAAGTTTGGCGTCGGCGAGGCGGAACGCCTCCTTGGCAATGGTGAGCGGCACACCGGCCAACTCAAAAAGCACTGCGCCAGGCTTGATGATGGCGACATAATACTCGACTGGGCCTTTACCGGAGCCCATGCGGGTTTCGGCGGGCTTTTTCGTAACGGGTTTGTGCGGATAGACCCGGATCCAGAGCTTGCCCTTGCGCTTAAGATGGCGCGAAATAGTGACACGCGCGGCCTCGATCTGCTGGCCGGTCATCGGGCCGCGGGTGAGCGACTGGAGGCCGAATTCGCCAAATGAAAGCACGTTGCCGCGCTTGGCGTTGCCAGCGGTAGAGCCTTTCTGCGATTTGCGGTATTTAGTGCGGGCGGGGGCGAGAGCCATGGGAAATTTCTCCGTTTGATGTTAAATGCGCGGTCGAGCCGATCAGGCAGCCGCTTCCTCTTTTTTGCAGATCCAAACTTTAACGCCGATCTTGCCGAAGAGCGTGTGGGCCTCAAAGAAGCCGTAATCAATGTTCTCGCGGAGCGTGTGCAGCGGCACCCGGCCTTTGCGTTGCCACTCACGGCGGGCGATGTCGGCACCGCCTAGACGGCCAGAGCATTGAATACGGATGCCCTCCGCCCCGAGCGCCATCGCCATCTCGATCGACTTCTTGATGGCTCGGCGGAAAGCCACGCGGCGCTCGAGCTGCAGCGCGACGTTTTCCGCGACCAGCATCGCCTCGATCTCGGGCTTCTTAACTTCCTGAATATCGAGCAAGATCTCTTTGCCGGTGAGCTTGGCAAGCTGTGCCTTGATATTGTCGATCTCCTGCCCTTTGCGGCCGATGACGACACCAGGACG
>CAIQKQ010000234.1 GCA_903872425.1 uncultured Opitutia bacterium
AAACATCATCCAGCCGCGCATCATATCTATTACAGCGATGACCCCGTAGCGTGCGAGGAATTCATCCAGGAACTACTAGAACAAGGCATGGCGCTCCATGCTATCCGGCACGAGGGAGCAGCGCTATCGCCGGCCAAATTTGATCGGATGGTGCGCCTCGCGGCGGCGCGACTGGCCGCACAGCGCATCTGTACCACGCTTAAAATCAAGCCCGATGAGGAACGTCACCGCTTCGGATTCGCGAACTAAACAAGTATTCGGTCCACGCACGCCGTTGGTCATCACCCAAAGAAACCCAACCCGCAGGGCAACCCTTTTTGCCACGCTTTGACTTTGGCCTACGTGAACTGGCTAGCTATGCATTTGACAAAAGCCTGATCGGTGGGCTCTGCGAATGAACACCGGGTCATTATCATTTGCGCCTTAGGCCGCGAGTTTACGTAAGCTCGTAAGTCAGCCCCGGTCGCATGAACTCACTGCGCGGTGATTTCCATCACGGCAACGGTGTGCGAAGGAAGGTCGAAAGCCATGTCACGCGCGAAAGGCATCGTTGTCTCCATCGGATGAATTTTATTCGGCTCCGCGAGCGAGTTTTCATCGGTTGGCGCGGCGGTCACGGTCCAAATCTTGACGATCGCTGCGGTAGGGACGCTGACACCTTGCAATCGGGTGAGCAACGTGTGGCGATTGCTGTCGTAGTTGACGGCTTTGAGCACGATGCGGCGACCATCGGAGCTGGCCGAGGCGATGGCATCCACCGTGTCGGGCGTCCAGCGCTCGGGTTTCATCTGGGAGATCGTGGTAAAAAAGCTGGCGCGGTCGGCGATGTCGCGGAAGACGCCGGAGGCGGACGCGAGCCGCAGGGGTGCATAGTGCTCGCGGAAGAGTTTCTCGGCCACGTAGCCGGAGCCAGCGAACCACGAGACGTGGTCGTGATAGATCCACGCGCGCCACTCGGGGTTGTCGGTGGTGTTGCGCATCAGCAGCGCGGGGCAGGTCATGTCGAGCGCGGGGCTAAGCTTCTCGTAGCTAATGAGGCTGCCAGCCGTGTGAAGGCCGGCGCGCCAATCATAGCTACGGCAGAGCCCCCACTCGAGCACGCTGAGCCGGATGGCAGGATGCGCAGAGGCGCGGATGTAAGTGACGACCTTATCAAGGTAATCCTCGATACGGCGGACACCGGTGGCGTAGTTGTCCGGCTCGTATTCGTAGTTGTGGCAGCCAAGAATGTCGAAGTTCGCTCCAGCCAGGTCCACGAGCTTTTGCGACCAGTTCATATCATTGGAGCGCTTCTGGCCGCAGGCAACAATCTTCACGCCGGGCGCGAGCGCGCGGATGCGGGGCCCATAGAGGTTGACGATGGCGGCGTAGCCCTCAGGCGAGAGCGAGTGGTTCATCGGCTCGTTATCAATCTGGATAAAAGGCACGCGGTAAGGCGCGGCGTGGCCATTGGCGGCGCGGCGGCGGCCCCAATCGGTCGTCGGCGGGTCGATCAAGTAGTGGATCCAATCCATCGCGTATTCGAGCTGTGCGGGGTCGAGGCCAGTCGCAGCGAGGACGATTATCGGCTCTGCGCCGAGTTGGCGGCACAGCTCCATAAACTCGTCCGTGCCGAAGCCGGCGTAGTCCGAGTAGCCACCCCACTCGAGGTTGGGGCTAAACTTACGAGCGACCGCGGGGCCAATACCATCCTTCCATTGGTAGGTGGAGGCGAATGAACCGCCCGGCCAGCGGATGAACGGTGGTTTCAGCGCTTGCAGTGAAGCAAGCAGGTCAGGGCGAAATTTACCTTGGGTGCGAACGTCAGCCCGCATCAGGGAGGGAAAATCCACCAGAGCGGCACCCGTGCCGGTGGCGTAAATCTCCAGCACCGCCTCGCGCTCGGTCACGGGTGCAGTGAACTTGAATGTCGCCTCGTGCCAGCGTGCGTCGGTCACAGTTGTGAGCGGGACTTCCGCGAGTACACGACCCGCCGAATTTTTCAGCCGCAGCCCGAGACGCAGCATGCCGTGCTCGGAGTTAATCCACACCGAGCCGTCGTAGGCGACGCCTGTCTCGAGATTAACGCGTCCCTGCCGAATACCCACCGTGCCGCCGTCGGCGGTGAACCGCACACTGCGCACGCCCGACTCAAACTTAACCTCAGCCAACTCGACCACGCAGCGCTCAGCAAACGGTTCCCAGAAGTCTTTGAAATCTGTGCCCTCGAAACCTTGCCCGCGCACCTGTTCAGCATAAAGGCCGTCCTCCACCGAGTGATTGATGTGCTCGAGAAACTGTCCGTAGATATGCTCGTCTATTTTCCCTTCCACCCGATCCGTATCCACCAGCAACACGGCGACACCTGACTCGGCAGCGACGCAGCGCTCACATAACAGGACGACCGGAAAGAGCGCGACCAGCCAAATACAAACCGAGGCCGAACATCGCAAAGTAGTACACCATGACTCAGTTATATTCATCGAGCGGAGATCTCAACTTCCGGTTGCGTCCATTAATGATGGTGATGGTCGTGATCGTGGTCATCGTGGCCGCGCGAACGTTTGGCGGGCCGGGCTTCGGGCAGCTCGATGGTGGCCTCGCGCACGAATAGATCGCGATTGAGCGCGATGAGCCGGCGAATAGGCTCGCCGGTCTCGGGATGTTTTTTCAGCGGCGCGTCCTTAATGGACTGACGCAGCTCGTAGCGGCGCGTTTTCTTACCGGCGCGCGGCAGAGTTTCGTAGACGTAGGTGAGCATGTGCAGAGGGGGAGCGGTTGGGGTGACACATTAACTACT
>CAIQKQ010000235.1 GCA_903872425.1 uncultured Opitutia bacterium
GGAGGTGGCGCTCCCACACTCGGACCTGACGACAAGCAGTCCGTGCCGCCGGCACCCGATGGCTACAACGTGGTGCGAGCAGACATTCCGCACGGCAAACTCGAAAAAGTTGACTACGCGGCCAGCGCCGTCGCCCCCGATTTGAAACGCTGGTTTGAAGTTTATACGCCTCCCGGCTATTCCAAGGACAAGAAATATCCCGTTCTGTTCTTACTCCACGGCATCGGCGGCAATGAGAAGTCCGAATGGAACACTTTTGTCCCCAATAACAAGGGTTCACAGGGCACGGCGGCTATCATTCTCGACAACCTCCTCGCCGATAAAAAAATCGAACCGATGATCGTCGTTTTCCCCAACGGCAACGTCACGCGCCCAGGCGCAGTCGCTAATAACGGCGGCACTCCGGGTGGCCGCGGTGGTGGGCGCGGCGGACCAGGCGGTGGTGGCGGAGACGCTTCTCAGATCAGCGGCGATGGTTGGGGCAAAGATTTCGAGACCGATTTGCTCAAGGACATGATCCCCTACATGGAGACGCATTACTCTGTAAATGCTGACCGCGAGCACCGCGCCATCGCTGGTCTCTCCATGGGCGGTGGGCAGTCGCTCGACTTCGGCCTCGCGCACCTCGACACCTTTGCCTACGTCGGCGGTTTCTCCTCCGCGCCCAACACGCGCACCCCTGAGCAACTTGTACCCGATTCCGAGAAAGCGACAAAAATGCTCAAGCTCCTTTGGATCTCTGGCGGCGCGAAGGATGGCCTGCTGACCTACAGCTCGCGCACCCACGCCTATCTTAAGGAGCACAACGTTCCTCACGTCTACAACGTGGACCCCGGCGCACACGATTTCGACACTTGGAACAACAACCTCTATCTCTTCGCGCAGCGTCTTTTCAAATAGTCGCGCCTGACGCTTGAAGTATCACTGCTACAAACTCCCCCCTCTCTCACCATGCTCAGCCAGGCTCGATGCCTAAATCGCCTGGGGTTGCTTGTGGGCTTGTTCGCGATGATAGCCGGTTGGGCAAGCGCGAGCGGGCAGCGTTTGAGCGAAAATTTCAACCGCGAGTGGAAATTTCAAATTGGTGACGTGGCCGGTGCGGACGCGGTAGCGTTCAATGACAAAAAGTGGGACGATGCCAACCTGCCGCACTCGTTCTCGATGCCATATTTTGCCGCCGACCGATTTTACGTCGGCTATGGTTGGTATCGGAAGCATTTCGAAGTGCCGGCGGCGTGGGCAGGCAAGCGGATCAATCTTGAGTTCGACGGCGTGTTCCAGGTCGCGGAGTTGTTTGTGAACGGCCGGCGCGTCGGCGAGCATCAGGGCGGCTACACGGGATTCACCTTCGACATCACCGATGCGGTGACGCGCGGGGACAATGTTGTCGCCATCCGCGTGAACAACAACTGGAACGCCCGCCTCGCGCCGCGCGCGGGCGAGCACACGTACTCCGGCGGCATCTATCGCAATGTGCGCCTCGTTGTGACCGATCCGATCCACGTCGCATGGTATGGCACATCGGTCACGACGCCTCAGGTGTCCAAAGTGTCCGCCACGGTGAATGTGAAAACCGAGGTAATCAATGAGTCCCGCACGGCGAAAACAGTCACCGTGAAAACCAGCATAGTGGATGCAAAGGAAATAACTGTCGCCGAGATGTCCTCCACCCAAAGCCTCCCAGCCGGCGCAACGGGGATTATCGACCAGACCAGCACGGCGATTGCTACGCCGGCGCTCTGGTCGCCTGAGCATCCGAATTTGTATGCGGTAAATACCACCGTGCAGGACGACGGCAAGACAGTTGACGACTACACCTCGCCATTGGGCTTTCGCTGGTTCCAGTTCACCGCTGATCAGGGATTTTCCCTGAACGGCGAGCACTATTATTTCAAGGGTGCCAACGTTCATCAAGATCACGCGGGTTGGGGCGACGCGGTGACCGAGAGCGGATTTTTCCGTGACGTGCAGATGGTGAAGGATGCCGGCTTTGATTTCATCCGTGGCTCGCACTATCCGCACGCACCGGCGTTTGCCGCGGCCTGCGATCAGCTCGGAATTTTGTTTTGGTCGGAAAATTGTTTCTGGGGCACGACGGGTTTTCGGAGTCCGTGGTCGTCGAGTGCCTATCCGACCGATCCGCTGGATGAGCCGGGCTTCGAGGCAAGCGTGAAGGCCAGCCTGCGTGAGATGATCCGCATTAACCGCAATCATCCGAGCATCGTGGTCTGGAGCATGGACAACGAAGTCTACTTCAGCTCCCGCCCGGTGCTACCAAAGGTGCGGACGTTTCTGAAAAATCTCGTGGCCTATTCGCACGAACTCGATCCGACGCGCCCCGCGGCGATCGGCGGCAGCCAGCGCGGTGAAATTGACCGGCTCGGCGATATCGCCGGCTACAATGGTGACGGCGCACGGCTGTTCGTGAATCCGGGTATTCCAAGCGTCATCTCCGAATATGGCTCCACGATGACAGACCGTCCGGGTAAATACGAGCCGGGCTGGGGTGATTTGCCGCTTACGCCCGGCGCGGACAGAAACGTCGTCGGCTCCTGGCGGCTCCCGTGGCGCAGCGGCGAAATTATTTGGTGCGCGTTCGATCACGGCAGCCTCGCGGGCCGCAGGTTCGGTGCGATGGGCATGGTGGATTATTTCCGACTGCCCAAGCGCCAGTGGTATTGGTACCGCAACGAGTATTTGCACCTTCCGCCGCCCACGTGGCCCGTCGAGGGCACGCCCGCCGCGCTCAAACTCGCCGCGGACAAGACCATTTTACGCGCGGTGGACGGAACCGACGACGCTCAGCTCATCGTCACGGTGTTGGATAGCACTGGCCACGCGATCAGCAACTGTCCGCCTGTCACGCTCACGATCGTTTCAGGCCCGGGCGAGTTTCCCACCGGCCCGAGTATCGACTTCGCAGCGGACTCGGACATCGCGATCCGCGACGGTCAGGCGGCGATTGAATTTCGCTCGTATTACGCCGGACGGACAATGATCCGTGCGTCGTCACCCGGCTTGAAAGACGCCATGCTTGAAATCACCTCGCTCGGCGAGCCGAAGTATATCGTGAACATTACGCCGCCGGTTAAGGCGCGGCCCTATGTGCGATTCACAGAGGTTTCAGCGGCGCATTCGACGCTCACACTGGGTCTGAACACACCCACTCGTGCCAGCAGCGAATCACCCGGCCACAGCGGGCGACTTGCCAATGACGGAAGTGCGGTGACCTACTGGCAGGCCGACGATAATGACCCCACCCCGTGGTTGCGTATTGATCTAGAGCGGTTCGTGACGGTCAGCGCAACGAAGCTGACTTTTCCCACTGAGGGCCAATGGCGTTACAAGGTGGAAATTTCCGATAATGGCGAAAGCAATTGGCAACTGGTCGCCGACCAGTCCCAAACTGCTAGCACCGCCAAGGAGCGCACTGATCCGGCCCCGAGCAACGCGCCTCGAGGGCGTTTCCTGCGCGTGACTTTCACCGGAACCCCTGACGCCCAATCCGCCGCGCTGTCCGAGCTGGATTTGATGGGAATGGTGAATCAACCCTAGCACTCAGTTTGACGAGTAACGACCAAGTTTTGCCAACGATGCAATTACCCCGTTCCACTCTAGCCCAAGCGCTGGCAGCAACGACGATCTTGGGGTTCATGCTCGCCTTGGCGCATGGATTATTGCGCGCGAGTGATAGTGTCCCGGTAGCTGCGCCCACGCCGATCGATTATTCCACCTTGCAGATCATTACCGACACGGATTCAGCGGCCACCATCGCTGAAAAGGCGGCAAAGGTTTTACCCCGGCCTAATCAGACCGAATGGATGCGTTTGGAAAGGACATTTTTTCTCCATTTCGGCGTGAACACGTTTAATGAGGTTGAGTGGGGCAGCGGACGCGAAGAGCCGGTGATTTTCAATCCGACGGAACTCAATGCGAACCAATGGCTCGACGCGATCACCCACTTTGGGGGCAAAATGATTGTGCTCGTCTGCAAGCATCACGACGGGTTCTGCCTTTGGCCCACGCGCTACACGCCGCACTCGGTAGTCGCCAGCCCATGGCGGAACGGCAAGGGCGACTTGGTGCGCGAAGTTGCCGACGCCGCCCGCGCACGGGGCGTGAAACTCGCCGTCTACCTGTCGCCGGCCGACCTTTTTCAGCTGAGGACGAACCCGAAGAACCCCACCGGTTATTATGGCAACGGCAGCGGCAACGTCCGTTCTGTCATCCCAACCGATCCCGCCAGTTTCCAAAGTGATCCGACCATGGGCCGCTCGCCCGCACCGGGGTTCAAGAGCTATGCCTACGAGGTGGACGACTATAACCGCTACTTTCTAAACCAGCTTTATGAGCTGCTCACCGAATTTGGGCCGATTTCCGAGGTCTGGTTCGATGGCGCCAATCCAGATCGAAGTGTTTCCGAAACCTACAACTACGCAGCGTGGTATGATTTGATCCGCCAGCTCCAACCCAACGCAGTCATCATGGGTAAAGGGCCCGACGTGCGCTGGGTTGGCAATGAGCGCGGCGTAGGCCGCACCACGGAATGGAGTGTCGTTCCGTTACCAACATCGCCCGACACCTTCCGCTGGCCGGACTTGACGGCAGGCGACCTCGGCAGCCGTGCGAAGCTCACGCCCAGCTCGAACCTCTGGTGGTATCCGGCCGAGGTGAACACAACCCTGCTCGAACGCAGCCAGTGGTTTTGGGCGCGCAATAAGCGCCCACGGTCGGCTGCGCAATTGGTGGATATTTTTTACACCTCTGTCGGGCGTAACGCGAATCTCATACTGAATCTTTCGCCGGACAAGCGCGGCCTCGTCCCTGACAACCAGCTCATCTCGCTAGGCCAAGCGGCCGACATTATCAATGAGACCTTCGCCACCGACCTCGCCAAAGGCGGTCAGATTACAGCAGACACCTCCGCTCCAGCCAACCGCCCTGCCCTCGTCTTGGACGGCAATCTCGACACTTGGTGGGAAGCGGCACCAGGCCACACCAACGGCGAAGTGACATTGACCCTTCCCCGTGCGGTCACTTTCGATGTCGTTTCGTTACAGGAAGCAATTGATCATCGCGGGCAACGGATTGAATCCTTCGAGCTTGAGGTGGGGAATGGATCGGATTGGGCTGCGCCGGAGAAAATCCCCTCTGACTCGCTCACGACCATTGGCCATCGCCGGTTGATTCGGCTGTTAGCACCGGTGACCGCGAGCCAAGTGCGCATACGCATCACGGGGTCGCGGCTGGAGCCAACACTCGCCGAGATCGGACTGTTCAAACAAGCAGTTTTGGTAGCCGCACCCATCATCGCAGAGCGTGACGCCAATGGCACTGTGACCTTAAGCAACTCGGCCGGCCTTCCGATGGTTTATAGTACAAATGGGGCGATGCCCACGACGGCTTACACCACGCCCATCGCCCTGCCACAGGGCGGCACCCTGCAGGCTGCTAGTCGTTCTCCGAGCGGACAGATCGGCCTGGTGGCGACAAAAACTTTTCCCGGTTTAGCGCCGATCGGATGGAAAGTCGTCGGGGTGGATAGCCAGGAAACCGATCAAATTAATGGTGCTGCCGCCCATGCGATTGATGGCAATCCGACCACCATCTGGCAAACCCGTTTGAATTCCGACCTGAGTTTACCCCATGTTCTAACCGTTGACATGGGAACATCGCATCAGATCGCCGGATTCTGCTATCTCCCGCGGCAGGACGGGAAACTGGACGGCGTGGTTGATAATTATCGCTTTGAAACCAGCCTGGATGGGAACAATTGGATCACATGCGTGGAGGCGGGTCGGTTCGCCAATATCCGCAACAATCCTGCGCTGCAGGAGGTTGCCTTTCCTTCAGTGAATGCCCGTTTTTTCCGTTTTACCGCCACGCATGAAATCAATGCCAACGGCTGGACCAGTGTCGCCGAAATTTCCGTTTTATCCGCCGTACCTGACGGCGCAAGTAAATGATCCCATAAACTAACATCGAAACGAACCCCTAACGCCTTTTTATGGCGGGCTGAAATTGGTCGCAATCTCGGCTCGGCGCCTGTTTCAACTTCATCACCATGTTTACTAAACATTATTGCTGTTTTGGCTCGGTAGGTTTGACCACGCGCCGCCAAATGATCAAGGCGCTCGGCTCTGGCGCGTTACTGGCTGCAGTCGGCGGGGTCTCACTTCGACGGGTGTGTGCTGCAGTGCCATCGTCCACGGCGATACCGATGTCGGCGACTCCCGTCCTTCAGCCGTTTCCACTGGCCGATGTCCGTCTGCTAGGCGGCCCCTTTCTTGACGCCCAGAAGCGTGACGAGGCTTACCTGCTAAAACTCGAGCCCGATCGGATGCTGCACAACTTCCGTGTCAATGCCGGCCTTGAACCCAAGGCGCCGATTTATGGAGGCTGGGAATCCGCCCAAACTTGGGCTGGCATTCGCTGCCACGGTCACACCCTCGGCCACTATCTCTCTGCCGCCGCGATGATGTTCGCCTCGACTGGGCACGAGGAGATGAAAAAGCGCGTGGACTACATCGTCACCGAGCTGAAGGAGTGTCAGGACGCCGCAAAGACCGGACTCATCAACGCCTTTCCCGATAACACCGCGCCCATTGACAACATGGTCGCGGGTCGGCGCGCGATCGGTGTGCCATGGTATACGTTGCACAAAATTTTTGCCGGCCTGCGCGACGCGCATTTATTCACTGGCAGCACGACCGCGCGCGACGTGCTTGTGAAACTCGCCGACTGGGCGGTGGAGAAAACCGGTGGCATGACCGACGATCAGTTCCAGCGTATGCTCGGTACCGAGCACGGCGGTATGAACGAGGTGCTCGCCGATGTTTATGAGCTCACAAAAGACGCGCGCCATCTCGCCCTCGCCGAACGCTTCTGCCATCAGGCGGTGCTCGTGCCGCTCTCCGAGGGCCGCGACACGCTGAACGGCCTGCACTCCAACACGCAGATCCCAAAAATCATCGGCTTCGAGCGGCTGTATCAGCTCACCGGCAAGCCGCAGTATCGCATGGCGGCGGAGTTTTTCTGGCAGACGGTCACCGGCACACGTTCGTTTGCCACCGGTGGCAACGGCGACGGCGAGCATTTTTTCCCGGTGGACCAGTTCGCACAAAAGCTCGGGTCGGCGAAGACAATGGAGACGTGCTGCAGCCACAATATGCTCCGCCTCACGCGGCTGCTTTTCACCCGCACGCCAACGGCCGACTACGGCGACTACTACGAACGCACGCTTTGCAATACCATACTCGGCTCGCAAGATCCCGACTCGGGCATGGTCACGTATTTCCAGTCCACCCGTCCCGGTTACCTCAAACTCTTCTGCACGCCGTTCGATTCGTTCTGGTGCTGCACCGGCACGGGCATTGAGAACCACGCCAAATATGGCGACTCGATTTATTTTCACGGCGCAACCGGTAGCGGGCAGGCCGACACGCTTTTCGTCAACCTCTTCATCGCCTCGACGCTGAGCTGGAAGGAAAAGGGCGTGACGTTGCGGCAGACCACATCGTTTCCCGAGGCGGGCAAAATGCGGCTGGAGATCACGGCCGCCACCGCGCGCGAGTTCTCGCTCAACCTCCGCCATCCCGCATGGGCCGCGACCGCCATGGTGAAAGTAAACGGTGCCGCCGCCGAGACTTCACGCACGCCCGGCGCTTACCTCGCGCTCAAGCGCACATGGAAAACCGGCGACGTGATTGAGGTGGAGACGCCCATGGCCTTACGGACGGAACTGCTGCCCGGCACCACCGATACGGCTGCCGTCATGTATGGCCCGCTCGTGCTTGTCGGCGCGCTCGGCCACGAGGTGAAGCCCGGCGAAGACCTACAGGTCAACGAACGCGAGATCGGCAACCGGTTCCGCGAACCGATCGAGATTCCTACTTTGGCCGGCCCGCTCGGCGACATCCCGGCGAAGATTAAGCCCGCCGGCGCGCCGCTCACGTTCAAGACCGACGGTATCGGCCTACCTGGTGACGTGACCCTTATTCCTTACCACCAGACGGCTCACCAACACTACAACATGTATTGGAAAATCCAGGGCGCGTGAGAAGCGCCGACTTCGAGTCTCGAGCAGCAGCCCACCCTCCTATGGAAACCACCCGCCGCATCTTCATTTTCACCGCTCTCGCGGTGTTTGCCCCATTCGTGGGCCCTACACGCGCAGCCACCCCATTACCGACCTCGCCGACTGTCGCGCCTCAGTCCGCGCCGCCGCACATGGAACTGGTCTCATCAATCGAGAAGCCGAAGACCACCCCCAAGCTCGGGGAAAAAGACATGGCTGGCTACCTGCTCGTCTATTTCAAGGACCAGACCCACTCCGCCTACCTCGCCATCAGCCGCGATGGCTATACGTTCGCCGACATCAACGGAGGCCAACCCGTGTTCAACGGCAAAGACCTCGCCGAGCAGAAGGGCGTGCGCGACCCGCATATCGCGCGTGGGCCTGATGGCGCATTTTACCTGAGTATGACCGACCTGCACACCAAC
>CAIQKQ010000236.1 GCA_903872425.1 uncultured Opitutia bacterium
AGGTCAGCATGTTCGAGATGACCAAGCTCGTCTCGAAGCACGTCTCCTAATTTAGGACGACTTCGTTTTACCAACCGCCACGAGTTCGCTCGCGGCGGTTTTTTTTCGCCCAAGGCTTTTGACTAACATCCGACGATTTAGGGCTGTTGCAATTTTACCAACGCGCGCTCGATGGCGCCGGCATCGTGCAGCGCGTGGGGCGGTATGGGGAAATCCGCGGTGAATACGCGCAGCGCTGCCGCCCGCTCGATCGTGGCGTGTGATTCATCAATCTGGCCACTGGCATCCGTGGCGGCCCCAAGATTGAGGCTAAGTTGCGTGGCGAAGAAGCGGGTGACGGCGGCACGTTTCGACGGTCCGTAGTCGTGGCCCTCATCAGGAAGGTGGACGTTGGCGGTCCGCTCGGCGGCGCCGTAGTAGCTATAGATTTTTTGGAGAAAGGGAAATTCCACGCGCGGGGTGTTAAGCGTCCAGTCTTTACCGTCTGAGACGAGTAGTTGCGGGCGCGGGGCGGCGAGGGCAGCAATCATGACGTTGCTGGCAAAATAATCGGCGCCGCGGTGGATCGGACGGCCGCTTTCGCAGGCGCAGCCCCCAAAAAAATGCGCAGAGACCATCACGACCGGTGCACTCACCGTCACGCGTGAGTCGAGTGCCGTGAGCAGAAAAGTTTGCGTGCCGCCGCCGGATTCGCCGGTGACGCCGACGCGGGTGGCGTCCGCGCCTTCGAGCCCAAGTAGAAAATCGAGTGCACGGATACTGTTCCACAGCTGGATTGTGATCGCGCGCGGGTCGCGGTGCGCTTCTTGGCCGTAAATTTGGACGCCTTCGCCGTAAGCGAACATGTCGATAGCGAATACAATAGCACCCATGCGGGCGAGTTGCGCGCAACGCGTCTGCACGTGGGGTGCGAAGCGCGCGTAAGTGTCGTAATCAGCGGGGGTGACGACCGCGCGGGCGTGGCCGTGAGTGGTGAGAACAACGGGATGTTTGCCCTTAAGATCAGTTGGGCGATAAAGATTGCCGGTTACGAAAAGGCCCGGGGCGGATTCGAAGGCGACGTTTTCGATGGTGTAGCCATCGTGGGTGCGCCGGTCGCGTATGATGGGATTAAGCGCCGTGCGGCGCGGCCACGGCGTGAGTCCGGCGGCGGCTTGGATGCGGGTGCGCAGGTGCTTGGCGTAGCTCTCCCACGCGGCGCGATCTGGAAATTGGGTCAGCGCGGCATCTAGGATCGCGGCGCCTTGGGCTGGTGAGATGAATTCTCCCGGGCAAAGGGCCGGAGCGTTGGCGGGCGCTGGCGGTAGACCGGCGGGGAGCCACGGCACATCGGCGCGGGCGGGGGAGATTAAGGCGAAAGCGGCAATGAGTAATGCGGAGCAAACGGGGCGGGGTTGCATCCACCTAGATTGGGCGGGAGGAACCGCCGTCGCAATGCTGGTTTCTGGCCGCCGCACTATGAAGGGAGCGGTCCTGAAACTTGGCTCAGGATTGCGCGGCGAGGGCGGCTTCGATTTGTTGGCAGGAGGTCTTAATAATCTCTAGGCGAGAGTACCGTTTGTTGTTGGCGGGGATGAGGTGCCAAGGCGCGAAGCGAGATTGCGTCAGCGCAATCATGTCACCGATGGCCGTCTCGTAAGCGGTCCACTTGCGGCGATTACGCCAGTCTTCAGCGTTAATTTTGTGCCGCTTATAATCCGTTTCTTCGCGGTTTCGAAAACGGCGCAGTTGTTCGTCTTTGCTAATGTGGAGCCAGAATTTAATGACGATTACACCGTGTTCGACGAGTTCACGTTCGAATTCGTTGATCTCGGAATACGCTCGGCGCCATTCTTCTTCGCGGGCGAAGCCTTCAAGCCGTTCGACTAAGACGCGGCCGTACCAGGAGCGGTCATAAATGGTCGCCATGCCCGCGCGGGGGACGTGGCGCCAGAAACGCCAGAGGTAAGGATGGGATTTTTCTTCATCGGTCGGCTTGGCAATCGGGATAACCCGAGAGTCTCGTGCGTCGATGGCATCAGTGAGGCGGCGGATGGCGCCGCCTTTGCCGGAGGCGTCCCAGCCCTCGAAGACCCAGACAATAGAGCGGTGCGCTTGGGAGGCGGTGCGAACGATGCGGTTGAGTTTACCGAGCCATTTGTCGCGTTTTTCTTCGTAGCCTTTAGGCTCAATATGTTGGTCAAGCGGAAGGGCTAGGAGGCGGCGCAGGCCGGCGACGCGCAGCGGGGTGGTGCGGCGGGGTTTGCTCGCGGTGGTAGGCGTCTTGTGGGTGCGAAAGTGCGCGCGAAATCGGGTCAGGACGCGCTCGGCGACCTCGAGATTGCGGGCGCGGGGATCGGCGGCGTCAATGACGTGCCAAGGGGCGTTGGGACGTTGCGTGGCGCGGCGCATAGTGTCGGCCAAGCGGGCGAGTCGGTCATAGTCACGGTGGCTTTTCCAGTCTCCCGCCGAGACGCGCCAAGCGGTGCGCTCGTCCTCCTCAAGCTCTTGGAGCCGGGCGCGTTGACCGTCCTTGGTGAGATGCAGCCAGATTTTGATAATGAGGGCACCGTCGGCCGTGAGCTGGTCTTCGAAGCGGGCGAAACGACGTAGGGCCGTGTCGAATTCGGCGAGGTCGCGGGAGCTACGAGGGTCTTCGCGGAGTGCTTCGGTGTGCCAACCGCCCGCGTAGATGCCGATCCGACCGTAGGGCGGGAGACAGCGCCAGTAGCGCCACATCGGGGGGCGTTCACTTTCCTCATCGGTGGGCTCGTGAAAGGCGAAAGTTTCTACTCCTCGAGGGTCAAGCCAGGCGTTAAGGGTGTTCACGACTTCGCCTTTGCCGGCGGCGTCGACACCGGCTACGACGATGAGCACAGGAAAGGGCGCGTTCTTTAGCTGCACCTGCATGTGGACAAGGTCAGCGCGGGCGTCGGAGACGCGGGCCTCGTAGGTTTTTTTGGATAAGCGCTCGGGGTTGGCTTTGGCCATGGACCTAGAGAACTGGCGACGGGTGCGGGGGTTGTCGAGTCGCAGGCGCGATGTAGGGCCGATGGCGATAAATTGTAACCAAAAGCCGTGGCGTGGGTCAGGCTTGAGGTTTTTTCAGCGCTAAACCGTCGGTTTTTGTGGCCGGCGAACCCGTCAGGGTGAGCTTAGTGCTGCTGGGGGTGCGCTCCGGCCGTAGCAAGGCTGTGGTTAGTCGGGATCGCGGTGGGCAATTGGCTTGGCGCTGTTACGTGGCGGCGGCACGGTGGCGTGCTTTGCTACCCGTCTTCGAATTTTTTCGCTACCATGTCTCTTGATTCATCTCACCCGCAACGCACGCGGGCGCTGCTCATGCTAGTGATCGCCAATTTTTTCTGGGGGCTGAGCTTCCCGCTGATCAAAAGCATTTTATTGCTGCACGAAAAATTGGGGCCAGAGGCGGGGTCATGGTTCTCGACCACTTACACGGTGGCGCCACGCTTTTTATTAGCGCTGCTAGTGCTCGTCGCGCTCAAGCCGTGGGCTTGGCGCGGAGTTAAGCGGGCTGAGTTGAAACAAGGCGTAGCGATCGGTTTGTTCGCGGCCGCGGGCATGTTGTTTCAAAACGATGGGATGCAGTTCACGGCAGCGAGCACGTCGGCGTTTCTCACGCAATTTTATGCAATTTTAATCCCGATTTTTATCGCGGTGCGGGCCAGGAAAAATCCCGGAGTGACGGTGTGGCTGAGTTGCGCGCTGGTACTAGTGGGCGTGGCGATTTTGGGGAATTTTGATTGGCGGCAACTCCGTTTGGGTCGGGGGGAATGGGAGACGTTGGTGTCGTCGGTGTTTTTTATGGGCCAGATTTTATGGCTCGATAAAAAGGAGTATGCGGGGAACCGGGCGTGTGAGCTGACGCTAGTTATTTTTGCGACGCAGGCGCTGGTGTTTGCAGGGTTGGCGGTCGGGGCGGCGCCGAACCTGGCGGCGCTCGTGTTGCCGTGGACGTCTCCGGCGTGGTTGGTTTTTACCGGGATGCTCACCCTCTTGTGTACGTTGGGGTCGTTCGGGATCATGAATGCGTGGCAGCCCAAAATCACCGCAACCGAGGCGGGGTTGATTTATTGCGTGGAGCCGGTGTTTGGCGCCCTGATGGCGTTGTTTTTACCCGCGCTCTTTTCAGCCTGGGCGGCGATCTCTTATCCGAATGAAACCGCCACTTGGACTCTGCTGGTGGGCGGCGGGTTGATCACGGCGGCCAACGTTTTGATCCAGCTGAAGCCGCCGGTGAAGCAACTTTGAGTAAATGCGCTGGCGCTCCCCGCCCCGTTATCGCGCTTCTGGTGCTTAGAAACGCGCCCACAAGTCGCAGGGCGCTCCCGCGCCACTGCAGCCATGGTTGCGAGTAATGGAGCACTCGCGGTCTACTCAGTTTTTTGCGCGACGGTTGCCCAGGTTATTAATTCCACGTAGCGTGATCGCTCCGAGGACGACTGCGCCACCGAGCAGCGCTTTGGGCGTGGGACGTTCGCCCAGAGCGAGTAGCACCCACAGTGGGTTAAGTAACGGCTCGATCACGGGTATCAGCACGGCCTCTAGGGCGGTGACGTGGCGGATGGCCCGCGCGTAGAGCAGATACGACACGCCGAGCTGTAGCGAACCCAGCAACACCAACGCGCCCCAGCCGGACAAAGGTAAGTTCGGCGCGCCGATGATCCACGGCAGGCCGATCCCAAAAGCGAGGAGATTGCCTAAGATGATCGATTCGATGGGTGAACCATCTTTCTGGTAACGCAGCGCAAGTGTCATACCGGCGAAACACAGACCACTCGTGGCGCCAAGGATGTTACCCAGGAGCCCGGAAACCTCGAGATTGTCAGCGAAGAATAAACCCATGCCGCTGAGCACCGCGATGATCGTGAACCAATCGGCGCGGGTGGCTCGTTCGCCGAGCAGCGTGGCCCCGAAGAGCGCGATCCATACGGGAGCGGTGTATTGGAGGAGAATCGCGTTGGCCGCGGTCGTCAGTTTCGTGGCGGCACAAAACGTAACGGTGCACGCTGCGTAACCGAGCGCTCCGAGCACTTGCGGCCTAGAAAAATGAAACTTTAAATCGCGGCTAATCGCCGCGATAAACAATGCTGCGATCAAACCGCGTCCACCAGCGACAGCGAGCGGTGGCCAGGCGATGGCTTTAATCAGGATCCCACCTAGGCTCCAGCAAAGTGCCGCCGCGATGAGCTGGCCGACGGCGCGAGTGTGGGCGGGTGGTTTCAAGTAAGAGGATTTTCTGTGCGAGTGCGTCTTCGTGCGCACGCGAAAAATGGAGCTCAAGTGACATCCCGGCTACGCTAACCACAAAACCCTTGGCAGGATACGCCGCGACTGTTTGTTGGCAGCAGTGAGCCTAGTGATAAACCTATTTCCCCCTGTCCAAACCGGCTGTGCGGCGGCGATTTGGTCGACGAGTCTAGCCCATGCTTGAACCGCTGCTAGAGCATTTTCAGGGTACGCCTTTGTCGCTATGGGGGCCTTTTATACTATTACTGCTGTGCGGCCTTGGGTTGCCGATGCCGGAGGATATCGTGCTCATCACCGCCGGCATGCTGGGCGTGATTGACGGTAGATCATGGTTCGAAGTCAGCGTCTTTATGTATGCGGGCGTACTCGCGGGCGACTCGATGATTTTTTTCGCTGGGCAACGTTATGGAACTCGGTTGCTTGGCACGTCGTGGTTTCAACGCATTTTTCCGCCCGCTAAGCAGGCTCGGGTCGAGGAACTTTTCGCTAAACACGGGACGACCGGACTTTTCATCGGCCGGTTTCTGCCGGGCCTGCGGGCCCCGATTTTTTTCAGCGCCGGATCCCTTAAGGTTTCATTGGTAAAATTTCTCCTGCTCGATGGGCTGGCGGCCCTTGTGAGCGTGCCGGTTTTCGTGTGGCTTGGGCGGTGGCTATGGCTGAAGTTCGCGGATGATTTCGTGCAATTGGAACGGGCGCTCAAACGTACCCATACCTTTACCCTTTGGGGTACGATCGCGATCGTGATCTTGCTCGCCGCCGCCCTGTGGCTCTGGAAACGTCGGGACCGCAGCTCGAGTTGAGCGGATCGCGTAGGGGTGCTGGTTAAACTCCAGATTTTTCATGAAGCAACACATCGGCTATATTTCACTTTTGGTCCGCGATTACGACGAGGCGATCGCTTACTACACGGGCGTGTTGGGCTTTCAGCTCGTTGAGGACACTCCGCTTGTGAGCGACAAACGCTGGGTGCTCGTGGCTCCACCAGGCGCTCCCGGCGGCGCCTGCTTGCTGCTCGCCCGGGCAAAAAACACCACACAACTCGCCGCCGTCGGCCAACAAGCAGGCGGACGGGTTTTTCTCTTTCTACACACCGATGATTTTTATCGCGATTACGCTGCTTTCCGCGCGCGGGGCGTGGAATTTCTTGAAGCCCCGCGTACCGAGGCCTACGGCATCGTCGCGGTCTTCCGCGATTTATATGGCAACACTTGGGACTTGCTGCAGCACCTCGCCCCAAAATCTACGCCTTGAGGGTGTTTGGGGAGTTGAGCAGCGTGCCGATGTTTAGCACACCCAGTGCCGCGCCCAACGTGCGTCTTAGCAGCTCACAATTTTTTATTCCTCGCGGCCTTGCCCGCTTTTGGCGCGCCATGGTCTTCGGGATCGTTGAAGGGGCTGAGGTCAAATGTGTTGCCTTCACCGGTCACGCGCGGATCACCCGCCGTTCGCAGCGTTGCCATCAATCGCTCGGAGAGCTCGCGTCGTTTCGCGGCAAAGCTTGGATCGTTCGCGAGATTTCTTACCTGATCAGGATCAGTTTTGAGTTCGTAGAGTTCTTCCGCGGGCCGTTTCGCGAAGGCGAGTTCGTAGTAATTTTTCCATTGTGGCGCAGCGCTGTGTGCGATGAGCCAAGTTTTGGTGGGACTGGCATCCATATCAGGAAACGCGGCGCGGGTATTTTCGCCAATAAGGGTAAGGTCGGGTTTGTTGGCCGCGGCTTGGAAGGGCGCTCCCATAGGCCAGCGCTCGGGCGCGAAATTGCGGATATAGAGAAAATCACGCGTACGGATTGAGCGCATCGGGTAGGGCAGGTTGCCCTCGCGAGCCGCGCCGACGTGGCGTTCGCGGCCCGCAATGATCGCATCGCGACTTAGGTCTACACAGCCCTGTTGCCCAGAGTTTAATAGCGGCAATAGGCTCACGCCGTACAAATCTTTCGGCGCAGTCACATGGCCAATTTCCAAAAACGTCGGCATCAGGTCGGGCAGCCGTACGAGATCGTCGATCACTCGGCCAGGTTTGGCTCCTGGGTAACGCACGATCAACGGCACCGCCGTGCCGAAGTCGTTGAGATTGCATTTACCGAGGGGTACGCCGGGCATCCCGTGGTCGCCGCTCAGTATGATCACGGTGCGCTCGAGCTCACCCGCTTCCTCGAGACTTTGTAGCAATGCTCCCACGTAAGCATCCACGGCCTGACACTCACCGAGATAGTCGGCGACATCTTCTCGGACTTCGGGCACGTCGGGCAGAAAACTAGGCAACTTGCCTTTGAGCTGATCGGGCTCGATACCCCAGAGCTTTTTGCCGCTACCTTTAATCCAGGTGCGATGCGTGGTCGTTGTGCCCATCCAGTAAAGCCAAGGTTGCCCAGATTTGCGGGCGGCGAGGAAGTCGCCAAAATTCCCGCGGACCTCTGCGAGAATTCGGTCGCGGGCCTCGGCAAATGAGGCGCCGCGAGCCATATCCGCGGTCACATTTTCTGAGAAATTATTCGAGCCCACGCCGGCGCGTTGGTACGCATACGCTTGCCCGCCGAAACCGGCGTCGGCCGGTGTACCCGGGCTCCAGACCTTGTGGCTTTTACCGATATGGTAACCGTGATCGCGCAGGAGTAGTGGAAATGTCGGGATCGTGCCGTCCCATACCGCGCCCTGTAAAATTGCGCCCCGGCCCGTTTGAAAAAAATGTCGGCCCGAAAGCAATGAGCTGCGGCACGGGGTACAACTGGGGGCGTTGACGAAGGCGTTTTTGAACAGGACGCCTTCGCGTGCGACGCGGTCCACATACGGGGTTTGAATGACGTCGTTAATCGTTGGCCGGCCATCGATTCCGCGGTACGCGCTGGCGTAGCGCCCCCAGTCGTCGGCAAATATAAAAAGGATATTGAGTCGCGGGCTCGGCGTCTCAGCGCCGCGGATTCCAAGAGCCATCCACACGAACACAAACAGCATGAAGGGGGTTTTCATCTTGGGCCACGCTGACACGCACCCGTTGAGCTTAAAGGTGAAACTCGCGTCGCTGTTGCTTTCCCTGTGCCGCTTGCGGCAACGTGGCTCATGGCATTTTCCCGTCGCTCGGTTTGGTGTCTTTTGGTCGTTCTCCATCTCGCCAGCGTGGCACGTGCCACCATTGGCACCACGTTGCAAAGCCAACTGGGTAATCCCAGCAGTGCCACCGCCGTCGCTACCGCTACAACCAACTACCTGATCGCTCGGCCCCAGTACACGCTCTCGTATAATAACACCACGCGCGAGCCCAACTGGGTCAGCTGGAACCTCACCACGGCCGACCTTGGCGCCTCCGGTCGCTCCGCGAATTTTTTCCAAGACACCAGCTTGCCCGTCGGTTTTTACCAAGTCCTCACGACGGACTATTCCGGTTCAGGTTATGACCGCGGCCACATGTGTCCCTCAGGGGATCGCACTCTCACCGACGCGGATAACGAAGCCACGTTTTTCATGACCAACATGATTCCTCAGTCGCCCGACAATAATCAGGGTGTCTGGGCCAATTTCGAGAGCGAGTGTCGCTCCATCGCCGCTGCCGGCAACGAAGTTCTGATCATCTCCGGTCCCAGTGGATACGCCGGCACGGCTATTGCCAGTGGCGTCGCCATCGCCGGCTATACGTGGAAGATTGTCGTCGTGGTGCCCGTCGGCAGTGGCCCCGCTCTCAGTCGTATCACCACCGCTACGCGCGTCATCGCGATCAAGATTCCCAATATCGCCGGTGTGCGCAGCACTCCGTGGCAAAATTATATCACCACTGCCGGTCAGATTGAGACCGACACGGGGTACACCTTTTTCACCGAACTGCCTGCTTCGGTCGCCACCGCGCTGCGCGCAAAAATCGAAGGTGCCGCTCCGGTCGGCTCGCCCTCGATTACGACTCAACCTACTGCACAGACCGCCGCCGTCGGCGGCTCCGTCAGTTTCGCGGTCACCGCGACCGGTGATGCTACCCTCACCTACCAATGGTCCCGCGACGACGTCGCTCTGCCTTCTGCCCAAGCTGCCACACTTACCCTTTCCTCCCTCACCGCCACGGATGCCGGTAATTATGCTGTGGTCGTTAAAAACGCTCTCGGTGCTTCCACCAGTATCGCCGTGGCACTCACAATCACTGGCCTGCCGCCCGTGATTGTCACCTCGCCGTCTGCTCGGTCCGTCGCCGCCGGTACCTCCGCGACGTTTGCGGTAGTCGCCTCCGGATCGCCCACCCTCACTTATCAATGGCGCAAAGCGGGGGTCGCGCTCTCCGGTAACCTCTCGGCCACCACTGCTGCCCTCACGCTCACTAACACGCAAGCGGTCGACGCCGCCAATTATGACGTCGTCATCACTAACTTAGTCGGCTCCGCCACCAGCGCCGCTGCCGCCCTCAGTGTCTCTGCTGCCGCACCTTCTATTACCAGCGCCCCCGCCCCGCAAATCGCCGCCCCGGGTGCTACTGCCACCTTGAGCGTTGTCGCTAGTGGCACCGCACCGCTTACCTACCAATGGCGCAAAGCCGGCGTTGCGCTCACCGCTAACTCAAGCGCCACGACCGCCACCCTTTCGCTGACTGCCACCACCACGGCTGATTCTGGTAGCTATGATGTCGTTATTACCAACGCCCTAGGCTCCATCACCAGTGCTGCGATCACGCTCAACATCACGGTTATCCCGCCGGACCCCCTGCTTTGGGATTTCGTGACCGCTACGCCGACGAGCGGTCTGCCCGCCGATGTCTCCGGCGGCACCGTCGTTCAGCGTAACAATTTTGGCACTACCCAGACGCTCACCACCGTTTCCGTTTCTAGCGGCTACACCGGGGTCTCCGGCACGTCTAATGCCGGCGCCGCCGCCCGTGTCGGCTCGCTCAATCTCGCCGAAGGCGGTTCCGCATTTTTTGAATTCACCCTCACGCCTGCTGTTGCTCGCCAACTCTGTGTTACCGGTCTTAGTTTCGGCGCGCGTAGTACTTCTACTGGTCCGCAAGCTTATGCCCTATTTGCGATCAACGGTACGGCCGAGCCCGCGCTTATCGCTAGCGGCCCCCTTGCGAACACCAGCGTCTGGACCCGTATCACCCCCACGTTTCTGCCGGTCGTGAGCGACCCCGCCACCTCCCTTACTTTCCGGCTCTATGGTTGCAACGGCACCGGCAACGCCGGCGTGAACACCGCCAACTGGCGCATCGATGACCTTGCCGTTCAACTCACCACGGGCACGGCTCTTTCTGCCGGCACTATTCAAGACCGCCGCCTCTCTAACCTCTCCTCCCGTGTTCGCACCGCCAACGCCCCTGATCTCGCTATCGCCGGTTTCACCCTTGTTGGCACCAAGCCAAAACTCGTTCTCATCCGCGCCGCCGGTCCCACGCTCAGCGCCCTCGGTGTGAGCGGCTCGCTCACGGCACCTAGGCTCGAACTTTTTCGCGGCACCTCTGTCATTGAAACTAATACGGGTTGGACTACCGCCCCCAACTCAGCCGCGATTGCTGCCGCCGCGATGAGTTCGGGCGCCTTCGCTTTCGCTACCGGCAGTGCCGATTCTGCGATACTTACCAACCTCGCCCCCGGCGGTTACACGGCTCAGATCAGCTCCGGGGTTGGTTCCGCCGGCGTCGGACTCATCGAAGTTTACGATCTCTCTGCCGCCACCCCAGGCCAAAATCTCGTCAATCTCTCTACCCGCGCTTTCGCTGGCACGGGCAACGAAACATTCATCGCGGGTTTCATTATTGGTGGTTCGATGCCAAAACGCGTTCTCCTCCGCGCCGCCGGCCCTGCACTCGCCGCTTTTAACCTTACGGGCCTACTCGTCCGTCCTCAGCTCACACTTTTCTCCGGCAACACGCCTGTTTTCTTGAATGCCGGCTGGAGCACGTCGGCCGACGCTGCTGCGATCACCACCGCATCGGCGCAAGCCGGCGCCTTTGCTTTTGCGGCTGGTAGCGCCGACGCCGCGATGATCGTGACCCTCGCTCCCGGTGCTTATACGGCTCAAGTTACCGGCGTCGGTGGCTCTACCGGCCTCGCACTCGTTGAGGTCTACGAATTGCCGTAAGACTCCTCGCTCCAAGATGAAACGTCGGGGACTCTTTGTACTCATAATCACGGTCGTGATCGTCGCGGTCGCGGCGCGACTCATGCGCTCATCGCCGCCGCCAGCGGCCTTATCTCGAACTGTCTACCCCGTGGGGCCAATTCCCCGCGTTCCCGCCTCTGACCTCTCGGCTGAACGCGCAGCACTCACCGCCGCATCCCAGCTGGCTGATCCTCGGGCTCGTGCTCGAGCTTTTGGTCAAGCATTCCAGGCACTTCTCGAAGTTGATTTCGAGGCTGCGCTGATCGCGTTGCGCGCACTCCCGCGTGGCGCCGATTACGACACCGCACTTTTTTTGCTGCTGGAAGTGTTGCATCGCCGCGACCCTGATCGAGCCCTCGCACTCGCCCGCGAATTGGTGAAGACCCGTGAGCAGGCTGCGATTTATAATGTCTTCTTTGACTCCTTTACGCGTGAAAATCCGGCGACGGCCGTCTCCCGCCTCCTTCTGGTCCCCACCGGCCCCGCGCGCGAAAATGCCCTGCGTGCACTCGCTGGCGTCTGGCTTCGCGCCGATACGGCCGCCGCGCTCGCATGGGCGCAACGGCTCCCGTTGGTCGATCGTGCGCCCGCGCTGGAAAGCGCACTTCATGAACTAATGCACACGGACCCGCTCCTAGTCATCGAGCTCGCTCGGACCTCTCTTACTGGCCCTGCCCTCGAACGCACGCTGTTTCTATCGATCCAAAAAATCACCCTTACCGATCCTGCCGCCGCCGCTGGCCTGGTTACGCTTTTACCTCCTGGTGACACACACACGCGCTGTGCGCTCGAGATTGCTCGCGCCCTCGGGGAAAAAAACCCCGCCGCCGCTCTCGACTTTATCGCCCAACTGCCTGCCGGCTCCACCGCCACGCTCGCGCTCACTAGCGTGCTTACGATTTGGGCTACGACTCAACCTGCCGCCGCCGCGCAGTACGTCGCCGCGCTCCCGCCCGGCTCCACGCAAGACGCCGCCGTGGCGCACCTCGCTCCGCTTCTTGCTCGTGAACCTGCTCATGCCTTCGCTTGGGCCCAATCAATTCCTGCGGTCACCGCTCGAGCTGCTGCGCTCGTTGGCATCACCTCCACTTGGGCCCAAACCGACCCTGCCGCGGCTACGCGCTGGGCTAGTCTACAGCCCGTCGATACCGCGGCCACCTCCGCCCTCGCTGGGGCTCTTTCTTATTGGGTACTCGCCGATGCCCCAGCCGCTCGGGATTTCGTCGCCTTACTTCCCGCTGCGACTCAGACCGCGGCGGCGGCTTCGATTGCCCCCCAGCTAGCCCAGCGCGATCCTGCCACCACGCTCGCTTGGGCTCAAACCCTCGCCGCTCCCGCGGCCCGTGAAGCCGCCATTACGGCCGCCTATAGCCGTTGGCTCGACAACGCCCCCGCCGCCGCTCGCACCTGGCTTGTTGCGGCCAATTTGCCGAGCGAATTTAAAAATCGGCTCCTTCTCCCAGCTAGCCCATAGAAATTTTCTTTGCCGGAATTCGCACCTCGGTTCTCGACATGCAGAAATACGCCGCCAAAGGATATTCCCCGATGAAACTACGTTTTGCTTTCTTAATCCCCGTCCTCGCCCTGTGCCTCTCAGTCGCTCCTGCCGCCGATCAAACCGGCGCTTGGATCACGATGTTTAACGGTAAAGACCTCTCGGGTTGGAAAGCCACCGAAGAGGGCCCTGGCTCCTTTTCCGTCGAAGACGGAGTAATCAAAATCGGCACCGGCCGTGCGCATCTTTTTTACGGGGTCGATGGTAACGCCTCGTTCAAAAACTTCGAATTCAAAGCTAAGGTCAAAACCACTAAAGGATCCAACTCCGGCATCTACATCCACACCTCCTATGAGCCCAAAGGCTGGCCCAGCCAAGGCTACGAGTGCCAAGTTAACTCCACGCACACCGATCGCAAGAAGACGGGCGGCCTTTACGCGGTGCAGGATGTCTTAGATAAAGCTCCGAGCACCGATGACGTGTGGTTTGATTACTACATCAAGGTCGATGGTAAACGTATCGTTATCCAAATCGACGGTAAAACTACCGTGGATTGGACCGAGCCAGCCGATTGGGACCCCTCCAAAACGCTCAAGAATATGAACGGCCGTAAGCTCAGCTCCGGCACGATCGCCCTGCAAGGCCACGACCCTAAGAGCGTCACTTACTATAAAAATTTGATGATTCGCGCCCTGCCTTAAGCGCGTCGCTGATCGTCACGTTGGCCCGTCTTATAAACACTTTCCCGCGCGGTTCCAACCTGAGCCCAGGAATTAATGACGGGCAGAATTAGACTGCGATCCAACCTGTATTCCTTGGCTGCACTGGAAATAAACCAGTCGGCAAAATCGACCCGATGCATCCCGTATAGATCGGGCATGATCGATCTCACATCGCTGCGTATCGAATAAAGATAAGCCCCCAATTCCGTGATGATGGGAGTGTTTTTACCGTCCGAAGGATCATCCTTTGCCTGCGTTTTAAGCCACGTCAGATAGGAGTCCTTGCCCGCCTTCGACGGATCCGGCCAACGCGCGCGTAGCGCCTCGGGCAAGTTTAGATAGGCGCGAACCAAAATCCGGGCGTTGACGGTGTCATCTGAGAACTTCGTTGCATCGCTGAACGGATTTTGGGTCACAAAGCACGAGGGCAGGCTGTACTCCTTGCGAGCATTGAATAAAAACCAGTCGTAAAACTCACTTCTGTTGGTGCCGAAGTGATCAGGGAAAGCCGTTTGGAGATCCGAACGCTGTCCATAGATATAATGCGCCAATTCACTGATGACGGGATTCGGCTGACTTGGGATCGGATCGGCCGCCGCCGGTTGGTTCAACCAAGTGAAAAATGATTCCCTAGACGTGCTGTGCGGGGCCAGCCAGCGCGCACGCAGATTTAAAGGTAGATCAAAATAAGCTTTCATCAGCACCGGCGTGATCGGCGTGCCGTTGTCAAAGTGCCGTTTATCGCTGAACGGTCCGTTCACCTTAGCCGGGTTGGCTTGGGGCACGTTGGCCGGATCGCTTTCATCCATCGTATAACCCAAAGCGGCGAATTGAGCCGGATAAGGATCGAGCTGGGTGAAAGCGGCTTTGATGTTGTCCGGCAGAATATGGCGCCAAGCCCCCGTCCCGCCCTGGCGGATCAACTTTTTCTCGGGATCGAGTAGCTGTTGCA
>CAIQKQ010000237.1 GCA_903872425.1 uncultured Opitutia bacterium
GGTTAAGAACCAGAATCCGTGGCGAGGTCCAACCGTACACGCGGACTTTCGTTGCCCACAGCGTCGACCGCGGTCACGACGACGCACTTGAGTTTACCGAGCTTCAAATCGGCGCCTAAGCTTAAACGCGTATCGGAAGCGCGTTGCACCGAAAATTTCCAGTGTTCGCCGTACAATCGCCACACGGCGTAGGCGACTACGGGTTTGCCCTTTCCAGCAATGATCGTAGCCGTCTGCGTTGTAGGCGCGTGCTTGAGTGTGGCCGCGGGTGGTTGGATAGCGTCGAGCCAAGGCGTCGCCGGCACGAGCGCATCTTGGGCGTAGGGCCCAGCGATCAACCGTGCATCTATCCCCCGTCGCCCTTGCAGCAGCGCGATCATACTAAAATGAATGTGTCCGGTCGCGCCACGCTGCGCCCGCGTGAGTTCGATCTGTCGGGTGATCTCTTCGGGTGCCCACGATTTCGGCGTGTCGTTAATCGAGCTCGTAAATAATCCCGGCCAGATGTGACGCTGGGTGGGGTTGCGCTCGGTCCAATAGTTTAACAACACTGCAAAATCCTGCGCTTTTTTTTCCTTCGGCCAATAAAGCTGAGGTGCGAGGTAATCGAGCCAGCCTTTTTCCAACCACAATTCCACATCAGCGTAGAGTTTATCGTATTGGCTAAAACCTGCGATGCCGCGCGGCCGGAGCTGCGGGCGGCCGATGCCAAAAGGGCTCACGCCAAATCGCACGCGTGGCTTGATCGTGTGAATAGTGCGGTAGATTTTTTCCACCAACTGATTTACCTGTTGGCGACGCCACTCCGCCCGCTGCGTCTTGCCACCCGTCGCGCGATAGCGTTGCCACGCTGGTTCATCTGGAAAATCCAGCTCGGACGCGGTGGCGGATTTTATCACCGGAGAACCCGCGGATACGGTCGCGGGAGCTGCGATGGGATATGGATAAAAATAATCGTCGATGTGCACGCCATCAATGTCGTACCGGCGCACGACGTCGCTGATCACTTCAAGTGTGCGACGAACCGCGAAGGGCTCAGCCGGATCCATCCAGAGCAAGTCACCGTAAGCTTTCACCGCCTCGGGGTTTGTTTGGGCGATGTGCGTCGCCGCGAGCGGAGATTTGGCGGTGTTATGGCGCGCGCGGTAAGGATTAAACCACGCATGCAACTCGAGCCCACGCCGGTGTGCTTCCGACACCCAAAACTCCAGCGGATCATAAAACGGCGTCGGGGCCCTACCTTGTGCACCCGTCAAATACTCCGACCACGGCTCCAGCTCCGAGGCATACAAGGCATCGGCGGCCGGACGCACTTGAAGAATGATCGCGTTGAGTTTCAACGCCTGGGCGCTTTCCAAAATTGCGAGCGCCTCAGCGCGTTGTTGTTCAACGGGCAGGCCGGGTTTACTCGGCCAATCGATATTCGCCACGGTGGCGACCCATACTGCGCGAAATTCTCGCGGCGCCGGTGGCGGACTTTTTTCCTGATCAAAAAAATACCAAGCCAGCGTGAACCCGATGAGACTCACGATCAACACACTGAGAACCCACCGTAAGCGTTTCATCCTGTTTAATGCCGTACGCTCACGCCTTCAAAATCGCGCGGCGCACATCGCCGGCCACGGCATCGAGTGCGGCCTGCGCGGCGGTGACGTTGGTTTTTAAGTGCAGCGCCACGATCGCGGTTTTGACCTTATAACCGCATTGCTCGAGCGTACTTTTCGCAGCAGCTTCATCGGCGCCAGTCGCGCGCACCGTCAACGCGATCGCGCGGCGGAAGAGTTTCGCGTTGGTCGGCATGACATCGACCATTAGGTTGCCGTAAACTTTGTGTAGCCGGACCATGATCGCACTTGAGAGCGTATTGAGAAAAATTTTCTGCGCCGTCCCGGCTTTTAGGCGCGTACTACCAGAAATCGTTTCGCTCCCCGTATCGAGCGTGATGCCAATCTCTGCTGCGGCTACGACGGGTGAATCAGGATTGTTCGCCGCGCCAATCGTGAGGAGACCCGCCGACCGACCGGCTTCGAGCGCACCCAAGACGTACGGCGTAGCCCCAGAAGCTGCGAGGCCGATCAAGACGTCGTTGCTCGTGGGATTCGTGGCGTGGACATCAGCGGCGCCTTGCGCGCGATTATCTTCGGCGCCTTCCACGGCTTCAAATAACGCCGCACGTCCGCCTGCGAGCAACGCCACAACGCGATCCTTGGGCCAACTAAACGTCGGCCAAAGTTCCACGCTATCGAGCAGTCCGAGCCGCCCAGAAGTGCCAGCGCCCGCGTAAATCAATCGTCCGCCTGCCGCGATGCGAGGAGCCGCTGCGTCCACGGCCCGCGCGATATGCGCGGCAGCCGCGTGGACCACTTGTGCCGCGTGGACTTGGTCGGCCGTAAAGGCGCGGATCAAATCCGTCGTCGCATATTGGTCGAGATCGGGGTGCTGGCCGCTGGGAGTTTCCGTGTTCAACATCGGTGCGTCGAGAATCCCGCGTTGCCGCGTTCGGTTCAACTGCTCATTTTCACCCTTACGCGTGGATCGTCCCTCCCTAAATCCCAACCCTTCGTCCGACGCCGAGCTCTTCGTCGGCGCGCTTTCTGGCACCAGTGTAGACGGAATCGATGTCGCGCTCGTGCGTTTTGAACCGCAGCCCACCCTCGTCGCTTCGCATTCGCTCGCATTTCCCTCGGCCTTGCGCAGCGAATTACTCGCGCTCTGCGTACCTGGGGAAAATGAGATCGATCGCCTCGGCCGCGCCGATGTCGCTCTAGGCCAACTTTTCGCTCAAGCTATCAACGAACTCCTCGCGCAGGCCGGTGTCGCTCCAAGCGCCGTCCGCGCGATCGGCAGCCACGGCCAAACGATCCGCCACCGACCTGGCTTCACGCCCGCGTTCACGCTCCAGATCGGCGATCCTAACGTCATCGCTGCGGCTACCGGCATTCCCGTCGTCGCCGATTTCCGCCGCAAGGACGTCGCGCTCGGCGGGCAAGGCGCGCCGCTCGTTCCAGCCTTTCACGACGCAATTTTTCGCGATGCCCAAAGCGACCGCGTTGTCGTCAACATCGGCGGTATCGCCAATCTCACCGCGTTACCCGCTGCCCCGACCGCGCCTGTCCTCGGTTTCGACACGGGGCCCGGCAACACGTTGCTTGATGGCTGGAGCCGACGCGTCCTTGACGCGCCGATGGACCGCGATGGCGCCCTCGCCGCCCGCGGCCGCATCCTACCGGCGTTACTGGGCGCCTTGCTCGCCGAGCCGTATTTCGCTCAAGCCGCCCCGAAGAGCACCGGCCCTGAGCATTTTTCCATCGCTTGGCTCGACCGTCACCTCGGCGCCCTGCCCACGCCACCCAACGAGGCCGACGTGCAAGCAACCCTCCTAGCCCTCACCGCGGAGTCGATTGCGGCGGCGATAGAGTCTCTCCCGCAACTCACGCGGCCGGATATTTTTATTTGCGGTGGTGGCGCGCGTAATCCATTCCTGATACGAGCCTTGCGTGAGCGTTTGTCCACCAACCGCGTGGATACGACTGAGGCGTTGGGCGTTTCCGCCAGCTGGGTCGAAGCCCTCGCTTTCGCCTGGCTCGCCCGCCAACGCTGGCACGCCCTCCCCGGCAATGCCCCGGCCGTTACGGGCGCGAGCCGCCCTGCTGTCCTAGGCGGACTTTTTTTGCCGGAATGATTTCTGCCACCGACAAAGCATCCGCGATTCTAACTGAATCCGACTGGCTCGCCCGCCAAGCGGCTCACGAAACGCGCGTGCGCGCCTGGACTGATCCACACCAAGCACGCGCCTCCCGTGGCGAGAAACATCCGGTGCACGATTTTCTTTTTAGTTACTACGCCTTCCGCGCCGCGTGGCTTCGTCGTTGGCATCCGGGCCCCGATGTCGTTCTCACGGGCGCCGCGGCTGAAACGTTTCTGCGTTGGCCCGAGTACCGCACGGTCGCACTCGACGAAGGCACCTTGGGTGTCGTTCTGGATCCCGGCACGCTGCCGGTTCATCGCCGCGTCTTCGTGACGTGGTTGCGCGATCTTCTGCAAACGATGCAGACGCGCCCGGCGTTTTTCGGCTGCTTCGGTTTGCACGAATGGGCGATGGTTTATCGCCAAACGCCCGACGAGATTCGCCACAACGCTTACCCGCTACGTTACCCACCCGATGCCTTAGCACGGATCGTCGAAGCCGCGCCCATCACGTGCACGCACTTCGATGCGTTTCGCTTCTTCACTGCACCCGCTCGCCCCCTCAACAAACTTCAACCGACCCGAGAGAGCGTCTCGCAACACGAGCAACGGGGCTGCCTCCACGCCGGCATGGATCTGTACAAATGGGCCTTCAAGCTTGCGCCATTCACGCCGAGCGAACTCGTCGCAGACGCATTTGAACTCGCCTGCGCCATTCGCGAAATCGACATGCGCGCCAGCCCATACGATCTCGCTGCCCTAGGCTACCCGCCCATCGCCATCGAAACGCCCTCCGGGCGCGCTGAGTACGAACAGTATCAACGCGCCTTCGCCGCTCGCGGAGAGCCCCTCCGCGCTCGTCTCCTTGCGGTTTGCGAACGCCTACTCGCCGCCCCGCTTGCGAACAGCACTCCTTAATCTAACCTGCACGAATGAAATCAATTTTTGCCGTGGGCGCATTCGCCTTGTTTACGACGATTCACCTCACGCCCATCCAAGCCGCCGCTACCAACACGACGGTTGCTGCTGCCGCCGCGGGTAATCTCGCCGGTAAGGTCGTGGAGACGATGGACGCCGCCACGTACACGTACGCGTTAATCGATACGGGCGCGGCGAAAGCCTGGGTCACCGCTCCTCAATTCTTCGTGAAAGTCGGCGACACTCTGGCAGTGGCCGACGCTATGCCGATGAATCAATACCGCAGCAAAACGCTCAACCGCAC
>CAIQKQ010000238.1 GCA_903872425.1 uncultured Opitutia bacterium
ACTACTGGCATCTTCGGTGACGGGCGCACGCTCCTCGACACCCCGCGCGCCGCCTCCACGCTCACACCCGCGCTCCTCGTCGAGCAGGGCGTGGCCAGCCTCGCTGACCTCGCTGCCTACGCGCCCTCGACGTTCGCGCCGTCGAGCTACGGTCTGCTCACCACGCCGGTCATCCGCGGCGACAACGCAGAGACCTACCTCAACGGCCAGCGGCTCAGCTACAACAACTACGGCTACCTGCCGTCGCTCAACAACGTCGAGGCCGTGGACCTAGTGCGTGGCCCCGGCTCGGCGGTCTTCGGTGCGGGGCACCAGCTCGGCGGCTACGTCAACTACGTCACCAAATCCCCCGCTTTCGACGGCGCCCACACGAGCGTCACGACGCGCGTCGGCACGCTCGTGCCCGGCGCGGGCACCGACTCATTTGCCCACGGCTCGCTACAAATTGACACCACCGCGCCCGTCAGCGACCGCCTTGCCTGGCGTTTCAGCTACGAGGGCCAGGGCGGCGACACGTTTTACCGCCGGAACGGGGTGAAGGACGACAGCGAGGATTTTTTCGCCGCGCTCACGTGGCGCGTCACGCCGCGCCTGACGGTGGACGCCAACGTCCAGTTCTTCTGGCAAAACACGCCCGAGGCGCTCGGCGTCAATCGTGTCACGCAAGACTTGATCGACCACGGCACCTATCTCTCCGGTAGCCCACTCGCGCCCGTGCCGGTGCAGCTCGCACGCGACGCGCTGCTGTTCTCGCGCGGCGACAACTCAGATGCCAAGATCACCCGCGCTCAGCTCATCGTCACGAGCACAACCTCGCCCACACTCACCCTCGTGAACCGCACGCTCTTCGAGCACGTGGACCGGGAGCGGTTCAACGCGCTTGAATACATAGAACAGGTGAAGCAGGATACGTTTGAAAACCGCACCGAGGCGCACTGGGAGATCAGCTCCAAGCAGCAATCTATCGCCGGCGCGTCGCTCCGCTATGAGGGCGTCCGGAGTCTCGTCGGCTACTTCAACCTCCCCGACCTCGGCATCCCCGGCAACACCGACGGCACGGGCGACTACTCATTCTACGACCTCACCGACCCCACACGCGTGTTCGACGCCACCGTCACAACGACGGCCGACCACATCGTGGACAATGCCACCAACGGCAACACCGTCCGGAGCGAAGTGCTCAACCCCGCGCTCTTCTGGCAGCACGAAGCGCGGCTCTCGCCGTCGCTCACCGCCCTCGTCGGCCTGCGTGAAGACTTTTACCATGTCTCCGCGCACGACCCGATTTCCGGTGTGGGCGGCAGCGGCTTTCACGACACCGCGAACGTGAGCGCGTTTTCCCAAGCCTACAGCCTGCTCTGGAAAGTGCGCCCCACCCTGTCGTTCTACGCCACCCACAACCGGATCAGCGCCGCGAAGGGCAGCGTGACGGGCGGAGGCGTGGACCTGAGCGGCGGTACGATTGACCAGGAAGATTTCCGAAACAAAAGCGTGCTCACCGAAATGGGCACGAAGGCCGACCTGCTTAACCACCGGCTCTTCATCGGTGCGGCAGTTTTTCAGCAGACGCGATCCGTGCGCGACCTCTTCGGCAACCGGGACGACATCCGCGTGCGCGGCCTCGAGCTCGAGAGTGTATGGACCCCAGCCGTCGGTTTGAGTGTGCTCGCCAACGCGACGCTGCAGGATGGCCACTACGTCGGCGCTTCTGTCTATCAGGCCTCGACCGGCGGCGGCTTTACGCCGGCTGGCTCTACCCCGATCGGTGACTGGCAGATCCCTGGCTTCTCCCGAGTGATGCTCAACGGCGGCGTGCGCCAGCGGTTCGCGAGCGGCTTCGGTGTCGGCCTTTACGCACAGTGGCAGAGCGCGCAAAACGTGAACATACCCGTCGCGCCGACCGACCCGCAAATCGTGATCCCCGCGCAGACCACGCTCAATGCGAGCGTGTTTTATGAGGGGAAGCGCTGGACGGCGACGCTGGACATCCTGAACCTCGCCAATGCGCAAAACTGGATCCACAACGGCGACGCCTACACCGGGGCCAGCTTGATCTCGCGCGAACTGCCGCGGCGGATCGAAGCCCGCCTCGCTTGGCGGTTTTGAGCGCGTTGGTCAATCCTAGTCGGCCTCAATGCTCCCGCAGGAGCGCGGTGCCTGCACTCACGGTCGGGGGCTCGGGGCCGCGTCGGCGGGCAACGTGAGCAGCATGGTGTCCTTGGCGAGCAGGTTGGTGCTGTCGAGCTCGACCTTGTTACCGGTGGCTTCGGCATCGAGCACCCAGATATAGTAAGCAAATTTATCCCCGACGGGGAGGGTGCCGCGTGCGATAATGACGACCGCGTCCTCTTCGCAAACTAAGGTGAAGGCCCCGTTGGCATCGGTGCTGGTCGTGGCTACCGCCTTGGGCAAAGGATCGAAGGAAGCGTAGACGGTGAGCTGCCAGTCGGCACGCGCGGCGGTGGCAGCCGGGCGGGCGGCCGGATCCTTGAAGCTGGCGGCGACGGCGGTGCGGGCGGCGGCGAGGGCGGCGTCCATGCCGGGCTTTTGTAGCGCGAGCTGGTGCTCGGAGTAGGCAGCAAATTCGGTCGGGCGTACGGCCATGACAATAGCGTTGGCGAGCGGGGCGAGCTTGCCACCGGCGACCTCCACCCGGATCCGGCCGGGATAGAGTCGTTTGAGGGGGGCGAGCGGCGCGTTCGGATTGGTCGGGGTGGCTTGAGCCTGGTATTCGACCACGCCGTCGCCTTTGATGATGGCCTTCACCTCTTTTACCGGCCGAAACGGCGCCAACTTAGGTTGCAGGTCGGCGGGAAAAAGCGCGTAAGGCACCATGACGGTACCGTCGCTCGTGTTCAGCATAATCGCGTCCGCGTCTACGCCGACCACCTTGACCGAGCGCAAGGTGCGGCCGTCGGTCAACCGGAGCCGGGAGACATTGAGCAGCTTAGCCAATTCGGCGGGCAGCTCGACTTTCTCGGCCGCGATCACGGTCGGGGTATTGCCTGCAGAGGAAGTAAGTGACGGGCGCTGCGCGGCGGCCACGCCCAGCGTTACGCCGAGCAATAGGCCGAACAGAAGCTTAATTAAGGCGCGCATTACAGCATGTTGCCGCTACGTACGCTGCGGCGCAAGGCGGAAGCTCCGCCCCGCAGAGTGCGGCGGTGGAAACTGACCTAACTTCAAGATGGTGGAGGTGGTGGGAGTTGAATTCAGCTAGAGCGAGTTACGCAAAGCACCGTAAATAAACGAAATCCATCGCGCTCGCGCACTTGTGAATTTTCTCCCCTTGGCAGGAATTGGCAGGAATCCGCACGCTTTTGCACTTTTTCTGACAGGAATCTGACAGGAATTTTCCCCGTGTTTGCCGAGGTCAATGCCATCTCACGCCAACACGCATCGCCCCGCGTCAACGCGGCCCGCCCGCTCGCGTTGCTCGCTCGCCGTAACGCCCCCGGTTCCCACCGTCGCGCGTCCACCCTTCCCGCACGCCACAACGCCAACGCTCACGCGCCCGGCCAACGCTCTCAGGCTAGCTCGCCCGCAGACGGCAGCCCGCGCCTGCCCTCCATTCCGCTCCGCCCGTCCGTTCCGTGGCGATGCGCTTCGCGCGTGTCAGGTGTGCGGTCACTCCCGCGCTTCGCTCCATTCCGGCCAGTCGAGTTCTGCCGACTGCTCGGTTATCCCGCCGCCAACGCCTCCCACCCCAAACCAACGCCAGCGGGCGCGACGGCGCGGCTGCGCTGCGCGTCGCCCAGCGATCCCGCCGCCCAACCGCACCGACACGCCCAACCGATACGACCGCCGCGCATCGCGGCTGAACACTCCCAGCAGCTCGTTCGCAAGGCTCACTCACCGCCGCAACGGAGAAGCGCGCGCCCCAATGCGAACGCGCCCGCCGTCCGGCCCGGCACCCATCGCGCCAGTGCTCGGCGTTGGCGACGGCGGCTGGCATTGCGCTGGCGTTCCTCTCGTCACGTCCCGCGTCATGTCTGCCGTCCACGTCCACGCCCGAGCAGATTGGCATCAAAACGCTGTCACGCTGGCTGCTCAGGCTCCGCGCA
>CAIQKQ010000239.1 GCA_903872425.1 uncultured Opitutia bacterium
GGCATTCAAAGCGGAGGCGACCTGCTGGATGGTCGGGTTGTCTTCGAGCACCCCGAATTTGCCGGGCTTCTCAACAATATCAGTCTGTGTGCTGGCCACCACGGCGGTAGCCCCACGAGATAAAGGGTTGGGCTGGCTGACCCCGAGGGTGGAGGCGATGGAGATAGTCAAGGCGCCATGACTGATTGCAACCGTAGAGACGCGCACGTTGGAAGTCGCCACGATGGTGCCCGTGCGCTCGTTGATGACCACACGTGCGGGCACGTCTGGATCCACTTCGATGGAGCCGATTCGTGAGATGAAGTTCACTTCGTAGCCTTTGAAGTCATCGGGAACCGCAATATTGACCGTGGAGGCATTCTTCGCCATGGCGCTTTGCGGGAATTCTTGGTTGATGGCCTGTGCCATGCGAGCGGCCGAGGTGTAGTCGGGGTTAAGCAACATCAGTTCCACGTTGTTGTCATGGACAAAGGAGGCTGGGATTTCGCGTTCGACGAGTGCCCCGCCACTAATGATGCCCACGGTGGGATGATTTTTCTGAACCGATGCGCCGCCTGGGCCGCCTTCGCCACCAAGGAAACCGCCGACGGCAATGGCACCCTGAGCGACTGCGTAAACCGTTTCGTCTGCACCGAGCAGGGGAGTTTGAAGTAAGATGCCGCCCTGGATAGTTTTGGCGTCAGCAATGGAGCCAACGGTGACGTCTATGCGGGTGCCGGCCCTTGCGTAGGCGGGGATGTCGGCGGTGACCATTACGGCGGCAACGTTGTCGGATTTGAGCTGCGCTCCCTGCAAGTTAATGCCGAAGCGTTGCATCGAATTCGCGACGGTACGCACGATCTGGTCAGATTTACTGTCCCCTTTATTGGCCAAACCAACGACCAAACCGTAGCCAACCAATTGGTTGTCGCGACCGCCTTCGATCAGGGTAATGTCCTTCACGCGCGCTGCTTGCGCCGGAGTGGCGGAGGCGGCGAGCCAAGTGAGGCTCAGAAGGGTCAGGAATATTTGACGCATGGCAGGAATTTCAAAAAGCCGATGAGATACGTGAAAACGTTAAGTTGGGGTATCCGAAAAGTAGGGAAGAAAGCTTAGTAAGGGCTGATTTTTTCATCCAAGCGCAGCAACCAGCCCTTTTTCTGGGCTTCGGTGACGCTGCCTTCGGAAACCACGTCGATTCGAGCATCAGCGATCGCGGCAGAGGAGACTGTGTTGGTCGCGCTGACATCAGCCGGGCGGATGATGCCGCGTAGCGACATGAACTGACGTTCTTTGGAGAATGCGACTTGGCGGATTCCCTCGATGACGAGATTGCCATTTGGGAGGACGTCGATGACTTGGACGGCCATCTCGGAAGTCAGCACCTGTTTGTTTTCCAGAGTGCCCTTGCCTGAATAGGTGGAGGTGCCATCGGGAGAGATGATTAACGGAGCTGCTCCAGTTGGCTTGGGAAGCAAGTTGGTCGGGAACTTTCGGCGATCACCGGCGGCTACGGCGGACTGTTGGTTGGCGCCCGCATTGATCAACTGATTGATCAGGTTGGTGGCCATTCCCGGGCCGCCAGTGGCGGAGCGTGCTTTGGTGAGCAACTCGGAGTTCGTCGCAGTGGTAATCTCGCTGATGGTGATGGTGACAATGTCACCGAGGCGGTGAGCCCGTTTATCGGCAAACATACCGCGCTCATCAGTCACAGCTTCTCGCCAAAGGGAGCCGGCCCATCCGTTGTATGGGGTGGCTGAGAGCAGAAGCGAGGCGAGGGTGGCGGCGCCACACGCAGCGTTAGAAGCGGACTTGAACTTGGTTTTCATTGATCACCTGAGCAAAAAATACTTTCTGACTGTCGAGATTGCGCACACGGATCACGGCGCCCGCAGGTCCGGCTTCCATAGCCTGCGCCCGCATCCGGATA
>CAIQKQ010000240.1 GCA_903872425.1 uncultured Opitutia bacterium
CCGCCAGCACCACCGCCACCTTGGCCGCCGCCGCCACGGCCGCCGCCAGGGCCGCCACCGCCTTGGCCGCCGCCGCCACGGGCACCGCCACCAAAGCCGCCCCCACCACCTTGGCCGCCGAGGGCCTGCGTCAACGCCTGAAGAATCTGGTTAGCATTGGTCGGAGTGTTTTGCGTCGCGTTGGCCCGGGTGGCATTGGGCGCTTGAATGCGCGTGATTTGCGCAGTTTTCAGTACGAGGCTGTAATTGCGTGCCGGCTGGGAAACTTGGCCGGGCTGGTTGGGTTGCCGGGCATACGAAATTTTAATGGGCGCTTCGTCGTCATCAGGATTATATTCTAGCACCTTGAGATCAGGATCGGCGTCCGAGCCATCAGCACGCACCCAGAAGGAGATTCTCTTCTCGACGTCGTAAAAGCCAAGGGAGGCAGTCTTACCCTCGCCGATCACGCCGCGAAACTCCAGTGGGGAGTCGGCGCTGATGCCGTCGGCGGTGGCACCACGCGCGAATGGCGAAATCTCAGTTAATTTTTCAAGCGCGACTGCCGTGCCCGTGGCGGCCGGTAGGGCTGGGACAATGGCAACCGAAAGGATGGCGATACCAAAAGCAAAGGGGAGCGCGGGCGTTTTCATGGCGAAGTGGGAAAGGGATTGGGCGGCAGTTGGCAAGAAAGACGCCGAAACTAGCCTCAAAGTAACACACCATGCATAAAAGCATAGGCAACGGAAAAATAGATGATCAAACCGGTCACGTCTACCAACGTAGCGACGAAGGGGGCGCTTGAGGTCGCAGGGTCAAAGCCGAGGCGTTTGAGTATCAATGGCAGCATGGAGCCCATCAGCGAGCCCCACAGCACCACGCCGACGAGCGACACCCCTACTGTCACCGCCACCAGTGGCCAATGGTCGCCGTAAATGTGGCTGAACTGAGCCCAGAGCGCGATCCGGAGAAACCCGATTGTTCCCAGGATCAAGCCCAGTGCCAGCCCTGCTGCCAGTTCACGTCGCATCACCCGCCACCAATCGCCTAGCCGGAACTCTCCTAACGCGAGTGCGCGGATTACCAGTGTGGCAGCCTGCGATCCGGCATTGCCGCCCGACGAGATGACCAACGGTACAAACAGCGCGAGGACTACGGCCTTCTGGATCTCACCTTCAAAAAAACTCATTGCCGTTGCCGTCAGTAATTCGCCAAGGAACAGCACCACCAGCCAGCTCGCACGTTTTTTCACCATCTTGTGCAACGCGATGGTCGTGTAGGGCTCGTCGAGTGCCTCGCTGCCGCCGAGCTTCTGAATGTCCTCGGTCGCTTCGGCGCTGGCCACGTCGAGCATGTCGTCCACCGTTACGATGCCGATGAGCTTCCGGTACTCGTCGGTCACGGGCAGGGCGACGCGGTCGAATTTGCGGAAAATCTCCAGCGCCTTCTCGCGGTCGTCCACGGGCGATAGCATGGTGAAATTTCCGTCGAGCAGCTCGCGTACCGGCCGGTCCAGCGGCGAGAGCAGCAGCCGGCGCACGCGGATGTCGTCGAGTAAATGGCCGTCCTCATCCACGACGAAAATGATGTTTAGCGTTTCGCGGTCATAGCCGTGCTCGCGGATGTAGTCGAGAGACTCGCGCACCGTCCACTCGGGCCGCACTGCCACAAAGTCCAAAGTCATCATCCGGCCGACGCTATGCTCAGGATACGCCAGCAGCGACTGCGCGACCTGCCGCTCGCCGGGCGAGAGCATTGCGAGCAACTGCATCGCCAAATCGAGTGGTAGCTTGTGGAGGAAGGCCGTGCGGTCGTCCGGCGGCAGCGCATTGAGTAGCGCCGCAACCTGGTCCTGCGTCAGCACGTACAACATTTTTTTCTGCGACTCAGCTGGCATATAAGTGAACGTTGCCGCCGCCAGCTCACGGGGACTGACGCGGAACAGCGCTGCCAACTCGCCCACCGGTAGGTCAGCGATGATCGGCGCGAGATCCATGGGCTGCCATGGCTCGAGAAATTTTTTCAGCTTGGCAAAATCATGACGGTCAATGAGCGCCGTGATTTCTTGCTTGATCTGGGTATTCGCGGACATGCGGCAAGGCAGACAGGCACCGTGCTTCTTTCAATCCCGTAGATAAAAAATTGCGTCTCGGCTCGCCCGATTGACCCATTCGCAGCTATGCGCGTTGGGGCCGCTTTGTTTCAGGACGGCTGCCGGATGAATTGTTCCTATGATGTAGCGGAAAATTAGATGAAGGTGCCTTGCCACGCCGGACTGACTGCTTTCCGTGCACTGGCGAAGACTTTTTGTCTGTAAAAGGTGCGCGAGTGTTTCGTTTCGGTGAAATTCCTGCACAGGGCAGTATTTTCGTTCTTGGAGCTTCGCCCTGCCGATGCCATAAATCCGCCATGCGCCTCGTCGTCTCGATTCTTTCCGCCCTCGCGGTCCTCGCGCTCGGCGGATGTGCGCGCCAGACGGCCGTCGGCTGGCAGGGCTACATCGAGGGAGATTTTGTCTATGTCGCCGCGCCGCTTGCGGGAAAATTGGAGAAGCTGTCCGTCGAGAAAGGTATGCGCGTCGTAACGGGATCGCCGCTCTTCGCCCTCGAGAGCGCGAGCGAGCTTGCGGCACAACGCCAGGCCGCCGCCCAGTTGCAGACCGCACTGGCCCGTCGCGCCGATCTAAGCAAGGGCGCGCGCCCCAGCGAGCTCGACGCCATCGCGGCCCGGCTTGCGCAGGCTCGCACCACCGCCGAACTCTCGGCCCGCGAGCTGGAGCGCATTACCCAGCTTCACACTGCGCACGTCCTCAGTGACGGCGATTACGACCGCGCCCGACTCGCCCACGAGGCCAATGTGAGGCAAATTTCCGAGGTGGAGGCCCAACTTGCCACGGCTGGGCTCAGTGCACGCCCCGACGCCATTGCCGCCGCCGAGGCTGACGTTGCCGCTGCCCGCGCCGCGCTCGAGCGCGCCGACTGGGGCGTCGCGCAAAAATCCCAGGCCGCCCCGCGCGCTAGTCTCGTCTATGACACCATTTTCCGCGAGGGTGAGTTTGTCGCGCTCGGTGCGCCAGTTGTTGCTTTGCTGCCACCGGAAAATTTGAAAGTACGCTTCTTTGTGTCTGAGCCGGATTTCGCCACGCTCAAGGCGGGTGACCATGTTCGCGTGGCCTTCTCCAGCGCGACTGCGCCGCTCGACGCGCGTGTCAGCTTTCTCTCGCCGCAGCCCGAATACACGCCCCCCGTTCTCTATAACCGCGACAACCGCGCGAAGCTGGTCTCGCTCGTCGAGGCCGTCTTCGCCGACCCCGCCGCCGCGCGTGACTTGCACCCGGGGCAACCGGTGGATGTCACGTTGGTGAAATAATTTTCCGATGACCGCGACGGATTACGCAATCGACGTCGCCGGCGTCACCAAGAAGTTCGGCGACAAGACCGTCGTGAATGCCGTCAGCTTGCAGGTGCGGCGCGGTGAGATCTACGGTTTCCTCGGCCCCAACGGCTCAGGCAAGACCACATTCATCCGCATGCTGTGCGGCCTCCTCACGCCCGACGTCGGCACCGGCACCTGCCTCGGCTTTGACGTGCGCACGCGACAGCGAGATATCAAGCGACATGTCGGTTATATGACGCAGCGTTTTAGCTATTACGAGGACCTGAGCATCCGCGAAAACCTCGACTTCATCGCACGCCTTTACGACTTGCCCGACCGCCGCGCTGCGGTGGATCACAGCCTCGAACGTCTCGGTCTCGTCAACCGCAGTCGCCAGCTCGCCGGACAGTTGTCCGGCGGCTGGAAACAGCGTCTTGCGCTCGCCGCCTGCCTCATCCACTCGCCGCAGCTCCTCCTGCTCGACGAGCCCACGGCCGGCGTGGACCCGAAGGCTCGCCGCGAGTTTTGGGACGAGATCCACCAGCTCGCCGCCGACGGCCTGACCGTGCTCATTACCACACACTACATGGACGAGGCGGAACGCTGCCACCGCCTCGCCTACCTTGCCTACGGCCAGCTCCTCGCGCGTGGCACGGTCGCGGAAGTCGTGGCTACCGCGAAACTGACAACGTGGATTGTCACAGGTCCCGGCTTGCCTCCACTCGCCGCTGCGTTGCGCGGGCGTGACGGGGTTGAGCAGGTTGTTGCTTTCGGTAATACGCTTCACGTCAGCGGCCGCGACGCTGCCAAACTCGAGAGCGTCATCGCCGACGTGCGTGCGCCTACACACGAGTGGACCTGCGTGCGTTCAGGATTAGAAGACGTGTTCATCAGCCTGATGGACGGCGCGGAGGACAATTTCTCATGAACGGCTTCGCCTTTCATCGTCTGTGGGCTGTCGTGCTCAAGGAGTTTATCCAGATGCGTCGGGACCGTGCGACTTTCGGCATGATGATCGGTATCCCGTTGCTCCAGCTCACGCTCTTTGGCTTCGCCATCAACTCCGACCCGAAGCATCTTTCGACCGCCATCCGCGCCGCCGACCAAGGCCCGTTTGCGCGCACGCTTGTCGCCGCGATGCGCAGCTCAGGTTATTTCAATCTCGACCACGAGGCCACGACCGAGGCCGAGGCCGATCGCCTGCTCCGGCTCGGCGAGGTACAGTTCGTCATCAACATTCCCGAAGACTTCTCCCGCCGCCTCCTGCGCGGCGAGCGTCCCACTGTGCTGCTCGAGGCTGATGCCACGGACCCCGCCGCGACCGGCCCCGCACTCTCTGCGCTCCGCGCCCTCTCTGACCGCGTGCTCGATCGCGACCTCACCGGCCCGCTCGCTCCGTTGCGAGCGAAGGCTGGCCCGGTGGACTTCGCCATCCACGCTCACTACAACCCCGAAAACATCACCCAATACAACGTCGTCCCGGGACTTATGGGTGTCGTGCTCACGATGACGATGGTTGTGATCACTGCGCTCGCCATCACGCGCGAGCGCGAACGCGGTACGATGGAAAATCTCCTCGCGACGCCCGTGCGCCCCTTTGAAGTGATGGTTGGGAAAATTCTCCCCTACATCATCGTCGGTTATGTGCAGGTGACGCTTATCCTTCTCGCTGCGCACTATTTCTTTAACGTCCCCATGCTCGGCAGTTTGCCGCTGCTTTACGCCGTTGCGCTGCTTTTCATCGCCGCCAATCTGGCGATGGGCATCACCTTCTCGACCCTCGCGAAAAACCAGCTGCAGGCCACACAGATGGCGACGTTCTTTTTTCTCCCGTCGATTTTGCTCTCGGGTTTCATGTTTCCCTTTCGTGGGATGCCCGCGTGGGCGCAGTGGCTCGGCTCTTGCCTGCCCAACACGCACTTCCTTCGCATCGTGCGCGGCATCCTCCTCAAAGGTAACGGCCTCGCTGAGATCGCCCCGGAGATTTGGCCTATTTTGCTCTTTCTTGCCATTGTCATGACCGTTGCCGTGAAACGCTACCGGCAGACGTTGGACTGAGATGGCGGAGTCTGGCGACTCTAGCGCACAATATATAAACTATCCCTCTACGCCGCAGGAGTTCGAGAAGCAGTTGGCGCGACGGAGGGCAATTTGGGGCCGATAATAATGGCGCTAAATCCCGGCCAATACTCCACCAATTTGATTCTGCGCGGCGGTTCCTAGCGGCTCACGTTTTTCGCTCCGCGAGTAGCTTCGCCACCGGGCCGTCGAAGAGCACTGTCTGCGTCGGGAAGGCGAAGGCTAATCCGCGCGCGGTCACAGCCCGCATAATGGCCAGGTTGATGCGCTGCTTTGCGGCAAGATGCGTTTTGAGATCGGGATTCTGCGTTCCATACGTGAGCCAGATATCAAGCGACGACGCGGCGTAATCGCGGAAAAATACCTGCGCGCTCTCGGCGCTCACCTCCGGCTCGGCGGCGATGAGTAGACGGATGTCCTCGACGATCTTCTCCATCTGCTCTGGCGTGGTGTCGTAGGTGAGGCTGATGATCTGCTCGACGCGACGTGAGGTGAAGCGCGAGAGATTGATGATCGGCTCGGATGCGACCGACTTATTCGGAATTACGGCGAGCGACTTGTCGAGCAGCCGGATTTTCGTCGAGCGCAGGCCGATGTCCTCGATGGTGCCTTGCTGCGCGCCGATTTTCACCGTCTCGCCAAGCTTGAACGGTTGGTCAATGGCGACGACGACCGAGCCAAAAAGGTTGGCGATGGTGTCTTGCGCCGCGAGGGCGAAGGCCAGTCCGCCGATGCCTAGGCCGGCCAGAAACGCCTTCACATCGGCGCCGAGACTTTGCGCGATCAGCAGTACGCCAAAGACGACGAAAATCGTCAGTAATGCCTTCTTAATCCACGGCATGAACGCTGCGACCCCCATCTGCCGCTCGGCTGCCACCTCCTGAAGATGGTCGAGTACGGTGTTGAATGTGCGCAATAACAACCAAAACAGGACGAACGAGTAGGCGAGGGACGAGGCGTAGCCGACGGTCACGTCGCTTGTCTCCGAGAGCTTGAGTACCTTGAGCGCGGCGAGTGCGCCGGTGACGACGATTAGCGCCTCGACAGGGCTTTCCAGCGCGGGAAATAATTTGTCGTCCAAGGTCGTCTCGGTTTTGGCCGCGAGTCGCTTCAGGTAGCCAAAGATAAATGTCCGCGTGGCCCGCCGCAGGAGATAGGCACCAGTCAGAAACAGGGCCGCGATGACGTAATGGGTGGCGGTGTTACCACTCGTCTTTACGTCAAAACGCTCTAGGACTGAGTCCACGAGTTGCTCCAGAAAATCCGGCGGGCGGGGGGCGCGTTTCGTCGCCTGACCGGCGTATTGGCTCACCGCAGCGGCCTGCGTGTTTAATTCGTCTTGGGCGGTGTCGGCGGGTGGCGTTTGAGTTGCGGTCGCGGGCTGATTCGCAGCCGGGTCCTGCCCGTGCGCCCCTGGCAGGAGCAGGAGTGCGGCAGCGAGGAAAATGTGGCGGATAAGTTTCATGCGCGGTTCGTTTTCAACGCGGACGCACAGCGGGTGTCAATTGCCTGTCACCAACCGCGGCATAGTGGGCGTGCAAAACTAGCTTCCGTCGGGCCACGTTTTCGGCGAGCATCATCCCATGCCCACGACGCCCGTCGCCTACCTAGACGCCCACGCCGGCGACCTCGCCATGCTCCTGCAGCGGCTCGTGCGCCTGCCGACCGTCAATCCGCCTGGCGAAAACTATGCCGCCATCACCGCCCTGCTCGTGCGCGAGCTGCGCGCCGCTGGACTCGTGTCGCAGCGTTTTTCCATCCCGGCGGCGCGGCTGAAAAGGCACCTGCCGCGTGCCCAGCACGCGTTTCCGCGCTACAACGTCCTCGGCCAGCTCGCCGTGTCGGGTGCGAAAAAAACCCTCCATTTCAACGCCCACTATGATGTCGTGCCAGCCGGAGGCGGCTGGCGGCATGGCAGTGCGTTCAGCGGCACGGTCGAAGATGGCTGGATTTACGGGCGTGGCACCGCTGACATGAAAGGTTCCATCGCTGCGCTCCTGCTGGCTTTGCGTGCGCTCCAAGCCACTCGCATCACGCCGCTCATGAATGTCGAGGTGTCGTTCACCGCCGATGAGGAGACCGACTCGGCGCTCGGGGCCGGCTGGCTCGTGGAACACGCGCCTATCGCGCCCGATTATGCCGTCGTTATGGAGGGGGGGGAGGGCAACACAGTCTGCTGCGGCCACAACGGTGTCGTCTGGCTCAACGTCACCGTCCACGGCCGCGCCGCGCATGGCAGCCTGCCTGAGCGCGGTGTCAATGCGCTCGAAAAAATGGCGGCGCTCGTCCTCGCGCTCGACGAGCACAAGCGCGCGTTGGCTCGGCGAACTTTCGCCTCGCCCGACGGCCGGACCATGCGGCCCACACTCAACATCGGCGGCGTGTTCGCGTCTGGCCCCGGCGGCAAGATCAATACCGTACCCGCCCTCGCGAGCTTCTCGATTGACCGCCGTGTACTGCCCCACGAGACGGTGGCTTCGGCTGAGCGCGAGATACGGGCTTTTCTCCGCGCCGCCGCGCGGAAAATCCCGGGCTGCCGCATCACCGTGGAAAAGGTTTCTCACAACCATCCGTGCTACTCGCCCCCGGCGCAGCCGTTCTTCGCCGCAATGGCCGCCTGCGTCGGCCGCGTGCGTGGCGGCCGGGCGAAGTTTGGCGTTTCGACGGGCTTCACTGACATGCACTTCTTTGCCGCGCGCCGGAAAATTCCGACGCTCGGTTACGGCCCAGGTGGCGAACACGAACACGGTGCCGACGAGCGTGCGCGTTTGAGCGAGCTGCTAGCCAGCGCTAAAATTTACGCGAAATTGCTGACGACGTTTAGCGGTTGAGCCTCCCTTTTTTTCGGCGCCAGCATTCGCCGCATAATACCAGAGTATTAACTTACTGGGAGGTTCACGGCGGATTTTGGTTTGTGGTTCCAACGGTCTTGGCTTGGGCGACAGCCTCTTCCACCAGTCTTTTTTTCGCCGCATCATCAGCCTCGACCATGCCGAGAATAAACCGTCGGATGGAGGCTTCGTTCTGCTGGGTCAGAAAACTGGTCTGCATCTAATTGTGGCCAACAGATACGATAGCCGGCCAGAAACCATCACCATAAATATGTCCAAGCACGAGATACTGTTGCTCAGACCAAAACCGAGTCTTCTCATACACCGGTACATCGTGTTCACGACACCATTTAGCCAGTGGGCTTTCCTTGTAAGAGGAATAGACCGGAATAAACCCGAAAAGATAGTTCTTGTTGACGCTTGATCTGGTTACGTCGGTGATTCCGGATTTGGTCACAAAATAGGGTGTCTCGGAAAAGAGGACTAACAGGAGCAGCACGATGACGATGGGGAATGATTTGCTCATGTGGATATTCTCAGGTCGCAAAATACATCGATCTCGATCGGCCGCGTTTTTGTGGCATCGTGAGCCGTGAGTTAGCCGTCCTTGCTCACGTCTTAAAAAAAATCCCCTTGAGGTTCATTTCCAGCGCCTGCGGGTTGGGGGAGTAGCGGAGAGCGTCGGCTTTGCTGATCTTGCCGGCATTGACGAGGCGGAGGAGATCGCGATTGAAGGAGAAGCTCGCGGAGTCGGTGCCGGCGTCGAGCAGGCCTTGGATTTTCTCGTTATGGCCGTCGAGGATAAGGTTCTTGATGGTCGAATCGGCGTTTAGAATTTCGTTGGCGGGGATACGGCCGCCGCCTTCCAGCGCGGGTACGAGCTTCTGACAGATGAATCCACGCAGTGAGCCGGCGATCTGTCGGCGGGCCTGTGCCATCTGCTCGGGCGGGAAAAACTCGAAGAGCCGGGTGAGCGACTGCGCCACGGTGGCGGCATGCATCGTCGAGAACACAAGGTGCCCGGTCTCGGCGGCGCTGATGGCGGTCTCAAACGTTTCGCGGTCACGCATTTCGCCGATCAGGATGATATCGGGGTTCTGACGCAGCACGGCCTTGATGGCCAACTCGAAGCTCGGCACATCGAGGCCAATCTCGCGTTGCTGGAAGACGGACTTGTCATCAATGAACGTGTATTCGATGGGGTCCTCGATGGTAACAATGTGCTTTTCCTGGTTGCGGTTAATCCAGTTGAGCATGGCGGCCATTGTGGAGCTCTTCCCGGAGCCGGTTGCACCGCAGATGAGAAGGATGCCGTCCTTCGCCTTAGCGAGGTTGAGCAACGGGTCGGCCTGGAGGCCGAGGTCCTCGAATTCCGGCACCTTGCTCTTGATGTGGCGCAGTACGATGCTGATCGCACCGCGCTGATGAAAGGCGTTGACGCGGAACCGTCCCACCCCTTCCGCCGAGTAGGCGAAGTCCACTTGCCCGAGGTCGTCCCACGTTTTTTTGAACACCCGCGGCACATGCTCGTCCACCCACGCCTGCGCCTCGTCGTTCTGGATAGGGTCCATGTCCACCGGTTGGAGCCGACTGGAGATACGGACGTAGGCGGGCTTACCGGACTTGATGACGATATCGCTCGCGCGGCTCTCAACCGCGAGCTTCAGAAGGTCGTTAAACATCTCGGTGTGCGGGGTCATGGCGCGGGGGGTGGCAAAATATTCGGTGGGAGGCGAGGACGTAGGTAAACCGGGCGGGTGGAAAAACGTGTGACTTTGCTAGCCGGAACCGTTTTGCTCCGCAAGGTAACAATCTCCGCCTACTTCCATGAAGCTCCGCCCGCTCACCGGCGCGATCACCGCGCTCGCCACTCCGTTCCGCCGCTCGGCCGTCGACTACGACGACATCGCCAAGCTTGTGGAGTTTCAAATCAAGTCGGGTATCAACGGCCTCGTTCCTGTTGGCACCACCGGTGAGTCGCCCACGCTCGACCATGTCGAGCACCTCGATGTGATCCGCGCCGTCATTGCCGCCGCCCGCCGGCGCGTGCCTGTGATCGCTGGCACCGGCTCCAACTCCACGACCGAGGCCATTGAGCTCACGCGCCTCTCGCACGAGGCCGGGGCCGACGCCATGCTCGTCGTCGCGCCCTACTATAACAAACCGAGCCAAGAGGGTCTCTTCCGCCACTTCGCGGCCATCGCCGACGCGACCGACCGCCCCATCATCCTCTACTCCATCCCCGGCCGCTGCGGCATCGAGATCGGTGTGCCCACGGTTGAGCGGCTGCGCGCAAAGTTCCGGCACGTTCGCTGGATCAAGGAAGCCGGTGGCTCGGTGGATCGCGTTGACCAACTGAAGCAGGCGCTCGGCGCTGACATCACCGTGCTAAGCGGTGACGATTCACTTACGCTGCCGTTCATGGCCGTCGGCGCGGAGGGCGTCATTAGCGTTGCGTCGAACCTCTTTGCGAAGGAGGTCGCGCAGCTCGTCGCGCTCGCACTGGCCGGCGACTACGCGAAGGCCGGCAAACTCCACCGCAAGCTCTATCCGATGTTCAAGACCATCTTCATCGAGCCGAATCCCGTGCCAATTAAGACCGCCCTCGCCCGTGCCGGCCTTATTGGTAGCGCCGAAGTGCGCCCGCCGCTCTGCGAAATGACTCCCGCCAACGAAAAAATTCTCAACGCCGTCCTTGCGGCCCTCGGTCGATGAGCACGAAGGCCAAGTCTCCTGCCCCGCTCCGCATCGCCCTCGTCGGTGCGCGCGGCCGTATGGGTGCGGCCATCGCCGCTGCCGCGAAGGACACGAACCTGACTATCGTGGCCTTACTCGATGCGGGCGATGATCTGGCGGCCGGCATCGCGGCCGGCGACGCGGTAATTGATTTCAGCGCGCACTCCGCCACCGCCGAGGTCATTCGTCTCACCGTCGCGGCGAAGAAGCCTCTCGTCATCGGCACCACTGGCCACTCGGCGACGGAAAAGGCCAAACTCGCCAAGTTCGCGGCCAAGGTGCCTTGTGTGTGGGCAGGGAACTTTTCCGTCGGCGTCAACCTGCTCTTCGCCCTCACCCGACGCGCCGCTGCCGTCCTCGGCAGCGACTACGACGCCGAGTTGGTCGAGATGCATCACCGCTTCAAGAAGGACGCGCCCAGCGGCACCGCCGCACGCCTGCTCGAAATCATTCTTGAAGAACGCAAGCTCACTGCCGCCGCCCTGCGCCACGGTCGCTCCGGTATCACCGGCGAGCGCACACCCGCAGAAGTCGGCGTCCACGCGCTGCGCGGGGGCGATGTGGTCGGCGACCACACGGTGATCTTTGCCGCGCTTGGTGAGCGCCTAGAGCTCTCGCATAAGGCGAGCGACCGCGCCATTTTCGCCCGCGGAGCGCTCCGCGCTGCGCGATGGGTCGTGAAGCAAAAGCGCGGCCTCTACGACATGCAGGATGTGCTGGGGCTGACGTGAAGTTTTGAGTATCAAGTAGCGAGTCGTTGGTATTTCTCCCTTGCCCGCCTTTCCTGCCCGCTACTTTACACCATGCTCGTCACTCTCCAAGGCACCCTCGCCGCCGCTACGCCATTGCACGCCGTCGTGGAGCTGAACGGCCTCGGTTACGAGGTAAACATCCCCGTTACCACCGCCGAGAAACTCCCTCCGCCCGGGGCGACGGTAAAGCTGCACACCCATGTGATCTACCGTGAAGATGCGCAGACGCTCTACGGTTTTGCGACGGCGGCCGAGCGCGATTTTTTTCGGCTGATGATCGAGCACGTCACCGGCATCGGCCCCAAGAGTGCGCTCACCATCATGAGCAAGCTCTCGCTGTCGCTGCTCGAAAGCGCCATTCGCGCCGGCGACATTGCCACCCTCGCCAAATGTCCCGGAATCGGCAAGAAAACCGCCGAGCGTCTCGTGGTGGAATTGAAAACCAAGGTCGGAGGCACCGGCCTCGCCGGCGCGATGTCATCCGCCGACGATGGCGGTGAAACCTCTGCTGCGCCTGCCGATACCCGTCAGCGTGATGCCGTCTCCGCGTTGGTGGCGCTCGGTTACAAGGCCGCCGACGCCGACCAATCCGTCCGCCGCGCCGCTCTCGCCCTCGGCGCCAGCGTGACTACGGAAAAGTTGATCAAAAAGGCGCTCGGATCGGCCTGACGCCGCCGCGTCATGGATGATATAGAGCGAGTCGGAAATCTCATCGAAGCTGGACTCTGGCTGGTGTTTACGTTGGTGCTGGCGTTCAAAGCATGGCAGTCGCAGGGCCGTTTACACCGCGTCTTAGCGCGCCTGGCCGTGGCGTTTCTGATATTCAGTATTTCCGACGTGATTGAGTCGCGCACCGGCGCATGGTGGCGGCCGCCGTGGCTACTCGTGATGAAGGTCGCCTGTGTCGTGGTTTTTTATTTCAGCCTGCGCGAGTATTACCGAATCAAAAAAAGTCGGACGCGTGACCGGCAGCTGGCATCAGGTCGGACGAGGTGTACCCCCCGAGCTGCAGTTCACCCAGAGGGTTCGCCCTCCCACCGGCCAATCACCGGATTATTGGCCGCAAAAGGGCGCAAAATTTTTTACTACGGCATGGCTCCCGATCGCGCCTATAGGCGCGTGGAAGATGCCCAACGTAACATGAGATAATTTTGTGCCTTTTTGCGGCAATCATTCCGTCTCAGGGTTTCGCCAAGATTACTAGCAGGATGCGCTTGTCACCTCAAATTACCGCCACGCGAGCACCACTGCGCCCATGGTGATGAGCGCGCCGCCGAGAGCGGTCCGCCATGTCAGCGCTTCGCCGAGGAACATCGCGGCAAACACCAGCACGAACACAACACTCAGTTTGTCCACGGGCGCGACTTTCGCCGCCGGCCCAAGCTGGAGCGCGCGAAAGTAACACAGCCACGAAAGCCCGGTGGCGACGCCCGACAGTGCGAGAAACAGCCACGTGCGCCGCGACATCGTCGGGATTCCGCTAGTCGCACGGGTCGCGAGTACTACGCCCCACGCGAAGACGAGTACGACCGTAGTGCGCACGGCGGTGGCGAGATTGGAGTCCACGTTTTCGACGCCGACTTTGGCGAGCACCGCCGTAGCGCCCGCGAAAACGGCCGAAAGCAGCGCCCAAAAGAACCAATTATTCATGGCGCAGCCTAACAAGACGCGCATAAGAGGGCAAGCCGCGCGTCCCGTGGCCGCCGATCTCAAGCGCAGGATTTTTGGCCGCGAAAAAGCGCGAAGAAATCTTTCCCTGCGGTGAGCACGTCCATCGCGCCCATAGGCGCGCGGGTGATGTCCGGCGTAACGTGCCGCGATTTTTGCGCCTCTTTGCGGCTAAATTCCGAGG
>CAIQKQ010000241.1 GCA_903872425.1 uncultured Opitutia bacterium
CTCGTCCATGGCACGCCGCCGCGCGCCCAACCCACGAGCATTTTTTGCGCGATGAGATCTCCCGCGATAAAACCCACATAAACGAGCAGCGTGATTTGGTAAGGTCGTTTCCAACGCAGCCGCCACTCCGCGCGGCCGAAGGCCATGACACCCGCGGCGGCGAGCACTACGAGCAGCGCGACGTCCCTTGCGGCAAAGCGCAACGGCACGCGAGCAGCGAGTTGGTCGCGGCTGAGTTGAAGTCGCGCTTTTACGCTTTGAGCAATAGCCATGCTCGTCATCGTAGAGCCCGAAACGCCTTCGATACCGGCCGCTTTCAGGTCTAGCCCCGCGGCAGCGTCCCATGTAAGACCGTTCCACTTTTTTAAAAAACGACGATCCAGTAAGATATCGTTGACGTAACTGGTGGTGTCTTCGGATGCGTGGATTTTTAATCCGAGAATTTTCCAGTCCCGGTCGAGTACGACGAGTGCATCGGTGGTACCGGCGTAGCCAATGATATCCCGGCACGCCGGTTGGGTGCGCACGACATAGCCAAGTTCGTGACCGGCACGATCGAGCACAAAAAGACCATCACGCGCCGAATCATCGGGACGTAATTTAAACGCCTCCGGAAGCATAGAAACGATTTCGGTCGCGACGACCGGGGAATCCCCCTGCACACGCTGACGCACGGCGACATCACGGATCAACCAAGCGATCGTGACGACGACGGCGAATCGGTATAATTGTAAAGCGAGAGATTTCAACGGAGGGGCGGGCGCCGCGCTGAGATCAAAGCGTGTCAGCGTTACTTTGCAGGCAAAACCTGCACGGCGTCGAGGTGGACGTTACCGTCGGCACCGGTGGCATCGACTTCGACGGCGGCGGGTTGACCGGCTTTGAAATTAAAAAAGCCGAGTGAAATCCAGCGGCCGCCAATGGGAGCGGGTTGACGTTGGTTGAGAGTCGCCGGTGTCGTGCCGTCAGCATGACGGACCACGACGGCGGTGTTGCTCGCACGGTTTTCATGCGGAGCGGTGGCAAAGCGGACTTCATAGCGACCGTCCGCGGGCACGGTGAAGGGGAAGACGGCGGTATGTCCGGGGCCACGGGCGAAGACGTAGTCGTTGCCGATGTGTTCGAGATTAGAGCCAGTAGTCCAGGTGCCCGTGAGACGGGCCGCTTTGTTATCGATAACGATACCGGGCAGGTTGGCCGGATTGACGCCGCCGCCGCGACCACCGTTGTCGTCAACCGGTGTGGGCTCGGGGCCTACAATTTGGAACGGAGCTTCGAGATTGGCGCGACGGGCGCGTCCAGGAAGTTGGAGAAGGCTGTCGAGTTCACTCCAGTATTTTGCGTAGACATCACGAGGGGTGCCGCCGCGCTGAACAGCGATAGCGGCGGCCTTACCGACAACCTCCCCCATCATGCCGATAGTACGCATCACGCGGATGGTGCCGAGCGCCTCATCGGTAACGCTAATGTCGCGACCCGCCATGAAGAGGTTATCAATATTCACCGAGTACAGACAGCGATAAGGGATCGGATAACCGTATTGGCGGTCGATGCGTGCGTCGAATTTAGCGACGGAAATAAAGGGGTTTTCGGGAAATTTTTTCGCGTATTCTTCCTTCGGGAAATGCAGATCGATGCTCCATGTACTAGGGACACAACCGTCGGAAAAATCTTTTTTACCCACGATGTCGTCGCGTGTGAGCATGACATCACCGACGATGCGGCGGGATTCACGCGTGCCGCCTATATAGGCTACCCAGTCGAGTTGCGCGTTGGGATGCTCAGGTGCGCCATCTCGGTTTTTCATCGCGTTGAACGCACCGAAGACCGCGCGAAGGTTCCAGTCGCGAATGACCTCGAGATCATTGAGGGGGTGTTTGGCAAAACCGCTTTCCCAAAACCATTCACCCTTACCTTTATCCTTCATCTCGCCCTTGCCGGGCTTGGGATAAGGAAAATCATCCATGTTAAGATCTAGGGCCCAGGGTGTCGCAGGGAAGGAGCGCGGTGCTGTGGCGTTACTCCAAACCCACATATTGGACATACCGAGGAGATCTTTAAGTTCGATCTCGGTCTTGGCTCCAGCAAGAGCAGCGAGCGTACCATGGCCCGTGCAATCGGCGAAAAATTTACCGCGGAATTTTTTCCGGCGACTATCGCGAGTGTTGAGAGAAGTAGCCGAGTCAATACGGCCACCTACCGTAGTAGCTGCGTAAACGTGCTCATTGAGGAAAAGGGAAATATTTTTTTCGGAGCGGACGAGGGCTTCTTTTTGCGCGTCGCCAAATTCTTCGTAGGTACCAGGCGAGTTTTTGGCTTTGTCCGCAAACTCTTCGACCATCTCACCGATACGCGGATATTTGCCGCGGCGCACAAGGCCCTGCGACCAGACACGCACCTCGGAGCTGCCGTTACCGCCAAGGACGGGGCGATTTTGAATGAAGGCAACTTTCAGGCCCATGCGGGCAGCAGAGATGGCGCTACCCATGCCGCCGTAACCGCCACCGACCACGACGAGGTCAAACTCGCCCATGTCTTCCGGCGTGGCGGGGAGGCCCAGGGCGGCTTGGCGCCAAGCGGAAAGCGGCGCGGAATCATTGAGCGGAATTTCCTGCAGATCTCGGGTGAAATAAATCGCATCACAGCGACCATCAAAGCCGGTGAGGTCGTGGAGCGTGAGCGTGATTTTTGGTGCGGCGATTTGGATCGTGCCGCCGTCGTGCCAGAACCACGTAGCGCTCTTGGTGCCGAAGGTTTCGCCAAGCGGCTGGCCGTTAATAAGCAGCTGAAATTTTCCGGGCGCACCTGGGGCTTTCCACTCGCCGACCCAGTCTTTGGTACGGACCCAGACCCGGTAGGTTCCAGCGGTCGGCAACGTGATCGTTGTGGTCGCATCAGCCACGGGTTGGCCGAGGCCGTGCGCGAGCAAGTAGGGCGAACCCATGATATCGATGAACTGAGTATCGAGCGACCAGCCACCGGGAGCGGAAAAGTTTTCCGCTTCGACTAGGAGGCGGTCGGCCGCGAGGGCAGACGTGGTAACATAAAGGGCGAGGAAGAGAGCGTGGAGACGTTTCATGCGGGGGTAATTAAGGTCTAAGTAAAAATAATTGGGTAAATCAGGGGCGGGTGCGCCACGCGGTTTTCAACGCCGTGAGGCGCGCCTCCATGGCGGCAGCGCGCGCGGGTTCGAAGGTGGCTAGATTTTTGGTTTCACCGGGATCTTTCGCGAGGTCGTAAAGTTGAGGCGTTGGCAGATTAGCGGTTTGGCTGGCGGTAAATTTCGCTACCGCTTCGCCACTGGCGGGCGCGATGAATTTCCAACTGCCTTCGCGCAGCGCGAGCTTGTTATGATGCTCGATAACGTAATCGCGCCCGCGGGGCGATTCACCGAGGAGCGCGGCGGTTTGATCAAAACTATCGGGGGCATCGGCGGCGGCGAGTTTCTGGCCGGTGAGCGCAGCGAGGGTGGCGAGAAAATCGACTTGGCTTACGAGCGCATCCGAAACGCCCGCGCGGACGCGCGCCGGCCAGCGCACGAGCAAAGGGACGCGCGTGCCGGCTTCGAAGCGGCTATATTTACCGCCGCGAAGCTGCGCGGCGGGGCGATGGTCGCCGAGTTTTTCCACGGCGCCGTCTTGATAGCCGTCGTCGAGGACGGGGCCATTGTCGCTACTGACGATAACTAGCGTATCGCGCGTAAGGCCGTGACGCTCGAGGGCGGCGAGAATTTCGCCAACCTGCCAATCGAATTGAACGATGGCATCTCCGCGTGCGCCCATGGCGGTGCGGCCGACGAAGCGCGGATGCGGGACGCGAGGCACGTGAATATCGTGCGGAGCGAAGTAGAGGAAAAAGGGCTGATCTTTCTCGCGGTTAATGAAATCCACGGCCTTACGCGTAAAGGTGTCGGCCATGTCTTCATCGATCCATTGGGCGGCGCGGCCACCCGTAAAATAACCGATGCGTCCGATACCGTTTACGACGGCCATATTGTGCCCATGCGACCAGTCGAGCTTGAGCTTCGCACGATCGGTGAGGCCGGTAGGTTCGCCGGGAAAGGGTTCTTTGTAACTCACGCGCAGCGGATCAGCGGGGTCGAGACCGACGACGCGTTGATTTTCCACGTAAACGCACGGCACCCGATCCGCGGTGGCGGCCATGATGAAACTGGTGTCGAAACCCACTTCACGCGGGCCGGGCGCGATGGGTTGATTCCAATCAATCGCCTGGTTTGGAGCGCCGAGGCCAAGGTGCCATTTGCCGATCGCGGCGGTGGCGTAGCCCGCGCGTTGCAAGATCGCGGGCAAAGTCGCGCGCTGGGTGTCGATCACGAGCGCAGCGTCGCCGGGGAGCACGCCCGTGCCATCGCGACGCCAGGGATATTCGCCGGAAAGCAGCGCAAAGCGCGAGGGCGTGCAGGTCGCCGAAGTCGCGTAGGCTGCCGTAAAGCGGAGGCCCTCGCGCGCGAAGCGGTCCACGTTTGGTGTACTCACACGGCGTGCACCGTAACAACTCAGGTCACCATAACCGAGGTCGTCGGCGTAAATGATGACGATATTGCGCGGCCGATTGGTATCGGCGGCGACGAGTCCGAGAGGCGTGAATAAAAATACCGCCAGTAAAAAATGGGATGCTTGCATGGGATGAGGCTCAGTTTAACGCTAAAGAGAATATCACGCGCAACGTCTCACTTGTAGTCGAGCCATGCCGTGGCCGTGGTGGCCGACTCAGCAACCACGCGAAGCCAGTAAGCTTGATAAGCTACTGGGAACGCAGAGCGAGCGATTGGCCAGCGAGCACATCGAAGCTGCGATAGTTCACCTATCGACCTGTATCGGTGGAAGCGGAGCCGCAAAACCGGCGAAAAAGATGAAAGTAATAAAGAGACGCGTGAGACGAGGCAGGCGTAATAGGGATCGGGACGATGAATTTAAAACCAGCAACTGGACGGATATATAACCAGCAATTGGACGCATTGACAACCAGCAATTGGACGCAACTATAACCAGCAAATGGACGATTGCAAAAAACTCTATGCAAGGTCGATGCGCCCGGCCTTGGCGACCGCGCTCACAGACACACCGGTGGTGGCGCTGCTGGGACCGCGCCAATGCGGCAAGAGCACGTTGGTGAAGACCTTCGCGCCGGAGTTCACTTACATCAGCCTAGACGATGAGTCGGTGTTGGCGACGGCGCGGCACGATCCGACAGGGTTCGTGGCGGGGCTACCCCACCAGACGATCATCGACGAGGTGCAGCGGGCGCCAGGTATACTGCGCGCGATCAAGCTGGTGGTAGACCAGAATCGGCGGCCGGGGCATTTTCTACTTACGGGATCCGCGAACCTGTTGCTGCTGCCGCAACTCGGAGATTCATTAGCCGGGCGGATGGAAATCGTGGGGCTGCATCCGCTGACTGAGTCAGAAAAAGAGCGAACCGCGGGTGGCCTCTTAAAAACTTTTCTCGCCGGGGCCCTGCGGCCCGAGATCCGCGGAACGGGCGGAGATGGGTTAGAACTTCCAGGTCGGATCGTGGCGGGTGGCTACCCAGAGCCCCTCAGTCGAGCGCCAGAGCGAGCACGCCTGTGGTATAGAAACTACGTGCGTGCGCTGATGGAGCGCGATGTGCAGGAGATCGCACGCGTGAACGATGTGGGTGCGGTAGCGCGTTTACTTGAGTTACTGACATTGCGCACGGGGGAGCTGCTCAATGTGACTAATATAAGTAAAGACCTTGGATTACAGCGGGATACCCTAGATAAATATTTGGGGATTCTTGAAAAACTTTTTTTAGTGCGCCGACTACCCGCGTGGCACCGTAACGAAGCCACGAGGCTAGTGAAGGCACCGAAGATCCACCTAGTAGACAGCGGACTAGCGGCCGTATTGAGCAGTCTGAGCATTGAGGATTGGGCGCTAAGGCGCGACCGATTCGGGCATCTACTGGAGAGTTTTGTCGTGCAACAGGTGATCGCGCAGGCGGGTTGGACGAATCCCGATCTGCGTTGTTGGCACTACCGCGATAAAGACCAAGTGGAGGTCGATTTAGTACTGACACTCGGGCGCAAGACGTGGGGCATAGAGGTGAAGTCTTCGGCCTCGTTGAACGAGTCCGACGGACACGGCCTACGGCGACTGGCCGAGCAATGCGGAAGGGATTTTCAAGGCGGGATGTTAGTATATACGGGCGGGAGCGTACTGCCGATGGACGATAAACGGATCTGGGCCGTGCCGATCCGAGATTTTTGGTCGCTGTAGCGGGTTACGGGCCCTGAAGCGCGACGGGGCGCTTAGCAGCAGCTGTCTAAGTTGAGCAAAGTTGAGTCTTAGCTTGAGCGGCGCGGCGGTGCCGATGACTGCGGGCGCCGTAAAGTTTGGCGGA
>CAIQKQ010000242.1 GCA_903872425.1 uncultured Opitutia bacterium
CCTGATTTCCTGCTTAATATTTCTACCGCTCCGTGTTTTCGTCTTTCCGCCCTGTGCGATCTTGGCCCGATTAAGCAGTAGGCTTGTCCTCCAAACCGAAAACCGCGCGGGCGTAGCTGACGGCGTCGAACGGCTGCAGATCCTCCGGCTGTTCGCCGAGACCGAGAAAATAAATCGGCAGCCGTAGCTCACGCCAGATGCTTACGATGGCCCCGCCCCGGGAAGTGCCGTCGAGCTTCGTCACAACGAGACCGGTGAGTCCGAAATTTTTATGAAACACCCGCGCCTGTTCGAGGGAGTTGCTGCCGAGCGAGCCGTCCACCACGAGCCACGCGTGTTGCGGCGCGGTGGGGTCGTGTTTTTGGAGTACGCGGCGGATTTTTGCGAGTTCCTCGAGCAGGTTCCCTTTCGTGTGCAGGCGACCAGCGGTGTCCACGATAAGGTAATCGCGCCCGCGCACGCGGGCTGCCTGCCATGCATCGAAGGCGACGGCGGCGGCGTCGCCCCCGGTGCGGCTAGCGACGAGCTCAAGGTCGAGCCGGGTTGCCCAAGATTTCAACTGCTCGATTGCCGCCGCACGAAACGTGTCGCACGCGGCGAGTGTAATGGTGCGGCCGTCCTGCTTCAGCCGCCAACCGAGCTTGGCGGTCGTGGTAGTTTTGCCGGAGCCGTTGACGCCGATAAGCGCGATGACAGTAGGTGAGACCGCGGCGGCCGTAAGGCGCCCCTCGCTGCCCACCAACACGCGCGCGAGCACAGCCGCACCGATCTCGGCGGCCTGCCGGCCTTGCAGCGTCGGATCGTGGCGGAAAGCGGCTTTAATCTCGGCTAAAATTTCTGTGGTTGTTTCGACGCCAAAGTCTGCCGTGTAGAGCGCCTCTTCCAGTTCATCGAGCGAAGCGGCGTCAAGCTTGCGCCCACCGAAGAGGCCGTGGGTCTTGGCCGCGATGGCAGAGACCGTTTTGGCGAGGCCGTCTTTGAATTTTTTAAATAGGCCAAACATGCGGATAATCGCGGCAGCGCGCAGGGGAAATCAGAAAAAGTTTAAGCAAAAATCCAAGCAGTCATGAATCTGTTAGCTCCCGGCTTCATGGCTTCCTGCTTCGTTTGCTTTCACGTTTACTTCATTTCGCATTTTCGCGAGAGCTTCACGTCACCTTCCGTGCGTCGCGGCCGAGGCTGTCTTTCAGGCGGTCAAGAATGCCGTTAATGAAGCGTTTTGCATCGGCATTGGAAAATTGTTTCGACAGGTCGATCGCCTCGTTGATTGAGACGACAGGCGGGATGTCGGTTCGGTGAACCATCTCGAAGACAGCGAGCCGCAGGATGGCGAGGTCTATCTTGGCAATGCGTTCAAACTCCCAGTTGTGCGCGAGGCCTTTGATGCGCGAATCAATGTCGGCATGGTGCTCAATCACACCGTGGATGAGCTCCTCGCCAAACGCGTAGGTCTCACGTGGCTCGGGCATCTCGGAGAAGAACACGCGCAAGTCATCTGCGAGGTGTGCAGGCGTGTTGAGGCTCCAGGCGTAGAGATATTGGAGGGCGGCGACGCGGCCGAAGCGTCGGTTAGCGAACTGGGTTTTGCTCATCGGGAAAATTTCCTATGCAACGCGGCCATCTCCAGCGCGGCGGCGACAAACTCCGCGCCACGGTTGACGCGCCCGGTGCAGCGCGCGCGCGCCTGCGTCATCGTGTCAGTCACGATAACCCCGTTGATGACCGGCACGCCGGTCGCAAGCACAACGGCCTGGAGTGCGTGTGAGACGCTTGCGCCGACTAACTCGTGGTGATTGGTGTCGCCGCCGACCAGCACGCCGAGCGCGATGACACAGTCACGGCGGCCGCGCACCGCGAGTTGCTGCGCTGCCCACGGCACTTCGTGCGAGCCGGGCACCCGGACGACGGTAATTTTCGCCTCCTTCACGCCAGCTGTCCGCAAGCCAGCGTGCACACGAACGAGCAACGCCTCGACCAAAGCGGGATTGTAGCGCGCCGCCACCACGCCGATGGAAAACGCGGCGCCGTCAATAGCCGAAGCGGAGGGAGCGAAAGAACTCATGATGGAAGTCGAAAGGGCGGAGGCAGAGGGCGGAATGAAGGAGCGGAGGGGCTGAGTGCAACGCGGCGCCGCCAATCCGCAATCCGAAATCCACACTTCGCATTTCAGACAGGAATCTGCTCGACTATCTCCAGTCCGTAGCCGTCGAGGGCGACGACCTTGCGCGTGCTGCCGGAGAGCAGGCGGATTTTGCGGAGCCCGAGCGCGACCAAGATCTGCGCGCCGGTGCCGTAGTCGCGAAAGCTCATGGGCGGCGGCTCGCCGGGCTTAGCGTCGAGGCGTGCGAGTAGCTCGGCCTCACCCCCGGGGTGCGCCATGTAGAGCACAACGCCACGACCTGCGCGCGCCACGGCCTCGAGCGAGGCGACCAACGCGCGATGGGTGCCAAGACCGCGCAGTCGAAAGACGTCGCCAAGCGGGTTCTCACTGTGGACGCGCACCAGGGTCGGCTCTGGGCCAAGCGCACCGGCCGCGAGCGCGAGGTGGTGGCGGCCGTCGAGCTTGCTGCGGAAGAGGTGCAGCGTAAATTCGCCAAATTCCGAAGGAAACGGCCGCGTGCCGACCAGCTCGACGAGTCGCTCGCGTTTCGCGCGGTGCTCGATGAGCTGCGCGATGGAGATCATTTTTAGGGCAAATTTTTTCGCAAAAGCGGCCAGCTCAGGCAGGCGTTGCACGGTGCCATCATCGTTGACCAATTCGCAAATCACGCCGCACGGTGGCAGGCCGGCGAGTACGGCGAGATCAACCGCCGCTTCAGTGTGGCCGGCGCGCTCGAGCACGCCACCCGGTCGGGCGCGCAAAGGGAAAACATGACCTGGCTGCACGAGTTGCTCAGGCTGCGTGTCGGCAGCAGCCAGCAGGCGGATGGTGCGCGTGCGATCAGCCGCGCTAATGCCCGTCGTGATGCCTTCAGCGGCGTCCACGCTCACCGTAAAATCCGTCCGCTGGGACTCGCGGTTACCGGCCACCATCGGGCCGAGGCCGAGGCGGCGCAGGTGCGGCTCGGCTGCCGGGACGCACACGATACCGCTGCCATGGCGGATCATGAGGTTGACAGTCTCGGGCGTGGCGAGCGACGCGGCCATGATGAGGTCGCCCTCGTTCTCCCGGCCCTCGTCGTCGGTCACGATCACAGGCCGTCCGGCCGCGATGTCAGTAATCACGGCGGCGACAGAGTCGAAGGGTGTTTCCTTCTGCATAGGGGTGCCAGCGTCGCGCCAGTCAGTCACGCTGTCAATGCGCGGGGGCCCGCGGCATTTCCCTTGCGGCGGCCCCTCCTGAAGCATACATTTAAGCACTTAGCCGCGCGCTCTATTTAATCCCTGAGCATGACCGAAATCTTTTCCGATTCTGAGCCTGTAGTGGTGGGCTTCCTCCAGTCCCAACTCGAGACTGCTGGCATTCCTTGCTTTGTCCGGAACCAGCACACCGACGCATCCTATCAAAGCGTGCTCTTTTGGCCAACGCTGTGCATCACGGACGAGGGCGATCTCGATGCGGCGCTCTCCATTGTATCGGCGTTTGCCTTGGCTAGAAAAGCAGGTACCCAAATCCAAGGCAAAGACTGGGAGTGTGCCCAATGCGGCGAGCGCGTTCCCGCCAGTCTTGGGGAGTGTTGGAACTGTACAACGCCCGGGGCCAACAACGAGCCTTGAGGGTGCAATGCATCTTTTGGAACCACGCCCTACCCCTGCGCTAGCCTGTACTCCTACTGGCCACCGGAATCGGGATTGTGTTTTCTGCCGGAAGTAATCAGTCTGAGCGCCTTGTCCTTGCATTTTCCAAGCTTATTTGCCGGGCCGCTGGCGGCAGTCGAGGGCGCCACGGTCAAGCCGTGGTCGCTCGCGCTGGCGTTGGCTGGCGGGGTGGCGCTGGGGTTTTTCGCCGTGTGGGTCTTCCTGCGCCAAATGCGGCGGCAGGCGCGCGAGCAGGCGGCACAATTACTCGACGTGGCTCGTCGTGAGGGTGCGGTTGAAGCGGGAGCGACGCGACAGAAGGCCGAAGAGGAGATCGCTGCACGGCGCGCAGACGCAAACCGTGAATTTGACCGGCGCGAGATTGAGAGCGAGCTACGGCTGCGCGAGATCCGTTCGCACGAAGAGTCGCTGGCGCTACTGGATTTCCAATTGGAGCAAAAAAGTGAGCGGCTCGCGCGCGAAGGCGCCGCGATCAAGCAGGCGCGCGACGCCATCCGCGCAATGTCCAAGTCCGTCCGCCAGCGGCTTGAGGGGATGGCGCACATGGACGCTGAGGAAATCCGGCAGGCGTTGCGCGAAGAAGTGCAAGTTGAGTGCGCGGATGAACTACGGGCGTTGCGGCGGGCGACACTAGACCGTTCGGAGCAGGATTTGCAGGCCGAGGCGAAACGCATCCTCATCGCCGCCATGCAGCGGCTCGCGGGCAAGCAGACCAATGACCTCATGGTCACACTCGTGCCGTTGCCGAGCGAGGACATGAAGGCGCGCATCATCGGTCGTGAGGGGCGCAACATTAAGACGTTTGAAGCCGCCACCGGCGTGACACTGCTCATTGATGAGTCGCCGCAGGTCGTACTGGTGTCGTCGTTTGACCCGGTGCGCCGTGAAATCGCGCGCGTGGCACTGGAAGGTCTCGTGAAAGACGGCCGCATCCACCCAGCGACCATCGAGGATTTCGTGACGCGGGCGCGCGAAGAAATCCATCTCAACACCCAGCAAGCCGGCGAAGAGGCCGTGCAACGCCTCGGCGTCAACGGCCTGCATCCCGCAATCATTGGCCTGCTTGGGCGGCTGAAGTTCCGCTTCTCCATCGCACAAAACGTACTCGAACACTCCGTCGAGGTCGGCTTCCTTTGTTCAATGCTCGCGAGCGAGCTCGGCCTTGACCCCAACGTCGCCAAGCGCGCCGGCCTCCTCCACGACATCGGCAAGGGCATTGAGGGCGACTATGAGGGCAGCCATGCGACCATGGGAGCCGATTTCGTGCGCCGCCACGGCGAGACGCCCATCGTCGTCAATGCCGTCGCTGCGCACCACGAAGAGGTGAAGCCGGAAACCGTTTATGCCGGTCTCGTCATTCTTGCCGACACGGTGTCGGCCGTGCGACCCGGCGCGCGCGCCGAGGCGATGGAAGGCTACATCCAACGTCTCGACCGCCTCGAAAAACTCGCGCTGTCAGTCGAGGGCGTGCAGCAGGCCTACGCCATTCAAGCCGGCCGCGAAGTGCGAGTGGTGGTCAACCCTGCCAATGTGACCGATGATCAAGCTCGCGAACTGACCAAGACGCTCCGCCGCCGCATCGAGGAAGAGCTGCAATATCCGAGCACGATCCGAATCACCGTTATCCGCGAGAGCCGGTTCACAGAAACGGCGACATGAGCGGAGCAGCCGCGAGCAGTAGATCTCGAGCAGCGAGCATGTGTGCGCTGCACTTAGCGGCCGACCGTTTTCTCCTCGCTACCCGCTGCTCGCTGTTCACTACTTTTTCTTTCCCATGTCCGATAAAAAACTCCTCGCCACCTTCGCCAACCCTGCGCCCAGCCGGAACTACGTCATCGAACACACGCACCACGAGTTCACGTCGCTCTGCCCGCTCACAGGCCACCCGGACTTCGCCACCATCACAGTGCGCTATGTCGCAGACAAAAAATGCGTCGAGTTGAAATCCCTCAAGCTCTACTTCCACGCCTATCGTAACGCCGGCGCGTTCTTCGAGGCGGTGACGAACCAAATTTGCGATGACCTCGGCTCTGCACTGCGCCCACGTAGCCTCACGGTGGTCGCCGACTGGAAGGCACGTGGCGGCTTCACCTCGCGAATCACCGCCGAGTGGCGACCCGCCCGGCGACGCCGGTCGGCGGGGTAATATCCGCACTCACCCTGATCTGGTTAATTCGTCAGGCTGAATAGGCTCGCCAGTTAGCCAGACGATTTCATGCGGCCGGGAGCAACGTCGCATCGCAGGCAGCAAACTGGGTTGTGTCACTTGCTTCAAGTGACAGGCAGGATCGGTTCGCCCCCCACTTCTCGTCCGAGCCAGTCCGCAACCGAGTTAGTCATCTTATGTACGTGGCTCCGGCATTTTTTTCAAGCCGAGCAAATTCCGCCCGCGTTGGCGAAGTGACTCTAGGCGCCGGCCTTGAAGCCAGAGCCGGTCGAAAGAGCTGAGTTTTTTCTTTCTCCTCACCCAGGCGATCATCAGATCGTCGAACGCGTGTTCGCGTAACCATGGCTGCGAGCGCGCAACTAGACGGCGAAGCATGCTAGGATCAATCTCGTCGCGTGGCCCTAGTCGCATCGCCACGCGGTGCACTTCGGACATCGGCGGCTCGTGGGTCGAGCCGTAGTAGTGCCAGATAGCAGCGTCTTGGGCGGCGGCCGGATTGGCACGAAACTGGGCGTTGAAACGATGTGGCAACACGGTGAACTGCGGGGACACGGTGAGTAAGGCAGCGTTGAACGCGGGCTGATCGCGGCTGCGACCAAGACGAACACAAGCCTCGCTCCAGTTTTGATGCCAGCGTTCGGCGAGCGTCCGTGCGCCGGAGGTGTCGTTGAGAAAAACTATCCCAGCATTGAAGTAGTGTTTCGGGCTAGTTGCCCAGCCCAGCGCGGCCAGCATCTCGGTGTCGCTAGTCCAAAGCTGCCGGGCAAGGTCGTCGGACGAATGATTCGGCGCAGCGGCCACGTCGGTTGCCAGCGCAAACACCTCGTCAAGCCGTTTGCGCACTAGGGTGTCGGCGTCGAGGTAGAGAAAAGCACCCGCAAGATTCTGCCGCAGGGTGGTTTTAAGATAACGGCTGCGAAGCTGAGCGTCGCCAGACGGCGTGGCCCAGGTAACCACTGCGTCGGCTTCGTCGAGCACGCGATCGCGCGCCTGCCTGAGCGCCGCGTGAGAAAGCTCGTCGCACGCGAGCACGGCGCGGACGCCGGGGTTGCTTAGGCGCAGCGAGGCGAGCGAGAGGCGCGTCATGGCCGCATAGGGGTCGCCGCCCTCGCTGGTGAGGGCATAGACGACGCAGCGTTGTCCGGAGGCTTCGCTCATGGCCAAAACTCAAGAGTTGTTATGGAGCTTCGTGCGAGAGCAAAAGTCGGCGAACCAGGGGCCGGTGCGATGCGGGCTCGCGCCACCATTATTCCACCGCGGCTTTGGCCAGTAAATTCGTTTGCGGCACGAGGTGAAGCCAAGTGTTACCGAATTGGCGGCGCTCATCCATCAGGCGGAGCTTCCATTCGGTCGAGAGCAGACCGGGGATGTTAGGCGGAAAGTCTGCCAAGGTTCTTTCCGTTCGGCGAATGATGTGCGGGACGTGCGAACCGGCAAAACGGCGCAACAACAAATCCAACCGGCGTTCGCGGCCGGGCTCATCATGCACCTCTACCAGCATCTCCGTCCTTGCGAGCGCGGGCAGCGTTGCCAAATCAAGGAGGTTTTCCTCTTCGCCCTCAATGTCACAGATGAGGGCAACCCGGCCGTGCTCCAGCTCTTGACCCGCGAAGGGCGCGGCGTGACATGCCATCTGCCCCACCATTGCGTTGAGCCGGGCGAGGTCGACCGCGAGCGCGACTGCGGCCTTATTGGTGTCGTAACCCACTAGGCGCGGCAGCGGCCGGCCTAAGCGCCGGCACGCGTGGCCCAGGCCGACAAGGTAATATCCTTCCGCACAACCGACATCCACCACTGTGTCAAACCCACCTCCCGCCAGCCGCGCGAGCACGGGATGCAGTTCGCGCTCGTAGGTGCCAAGCAGCTTCGGCAATAGCGTGCTGCCGGAGCTGGTTGTACCATATCGAGCGCCTGTGAACGGACCGGACAGCACGCGTGGCCCGCCGCTCCGCACCAACCACCAAAGAAAAGTATCCCGATCGACCACACCATGCCACCGCCCGCGGATAGCGGCAAGAAGCTTTCTAAAAAGTGCTCGGAACCGCCGGGGCATGGCCGTCTCACATGACCCGCGTCGGGTCGACCGTACACTTTGGGTTCTCGGCCGCCGCGCGGACCGCCGAGAATAAACCGCTCCAATAAGAACGGCAGGAAGCGGGCGAAATAATAACCGCAGCTGACACGCTTTGGAAGCAGCCCACCGCCCAAGGCGTTGTCAAACTTGCAATACGTCCGTTACGCCTTCCGCCACTTCGTTGTTGTCAACTGTCCCATCGACCGCCAGAAAAGCGGTCGACCGATTCTCTCATGCAACCCACTCATTGATGGCCAGTCCCTTCCCTCCGTCCGGCGGCAACCGCTCCGGCTATTATCAGCGCCGCAATCAGGATCCGTTCGCGCATATTAAGCGCAACCTCCGCATCAAGGTACCCGAGATCCGGCTGATCTCGCCTGAAGGCAAGCAGCTCGGCATCATGCCGACAGAGAAAGCGCTCGCCCTTGCCATGAAATTCAACCTCGATCTAGTCGAGATGGCGGCCAACGCCACGCCGCCGGTCTGCCGTATCATGGACTTCAACAAGTATGTCTATGAGGAGTCGAAGAAGAGCGCCCACGCCAAGTCCACCGCGAGCCGCATCAAGGAGGTCGAGTTCAGCGCGCGTATCGCCACCCACGACTTTGAGACGAAGATCCGCCACGCCGAGGAGTTCCTTGCTCACGGCAATAAGGTGAAACTGCGGCTGAAATTCATCCGCCGCGAGTTGGCCCACACCGAGATTGGTTTTGAGGTCGTGCAACGCGCCCTCGCCGAGCTTGCCGGCATGGGCCACGCCGACTCCACCCCCCGGCTCATGGGCAAGCAGATCAACGTCATGCTCACCCCTCACCCCGTCAACAAGCGCAAGCGCAAATACACCCTCGGCCATGGCGAGGAAGCCATTGACGACACCGGTTCCGACGCCGGCCACGATGACGAGCAAGAGCATCACCCGTCCGAGCCACCGGCCACCCACTGAGCTGGCAGTTGGCCGCTCGCCCGTATTCACCCGCGACCGCCGGTCGCGTCGGCTCGCATTCCACTTGTCCCGCCCGCTCGGGTCCGCCCTCGCCGCCGCACTACTTCTCGGCGGCTGTGTTACGCCGCCGCCCCAGCCAGCAGAGCCGCCTTCAGCCGAAACCATGCCCCCCGTGCCGTTGGCGCCGGGACCGCAACCGTCGTTCTCGAATTTGCCGCCTGGCGTCAACGCACCGTTCCCCGCCGCGCCACCCAGCTCCAGCCAGCGTGGCCGTCCCGCGCCCCCACCAGTCACTGGCCCGGCTCAGCCGACTCAGCGCATCAACGGCGTTGACTACGTTGACGCCGCCACGTTTTTCGCGCGTTACGGCCTCAGCGGCGCTTGGTCTGTGGCCGGCCGGCGCATGGCGTTCAAGGGCGGCGGCCACCGTTTGGAAATCGAGGCAGGCGAGCGCGAGATGACACTCGACGGCCTGCTGCTAGACCTCGGCGATCCGGTGGTCGCGAGAGCCGGCGCGCTGCACGTTTCAGTCATTGATGCCGGCCATTTGCTCGGCCCGATCCTAGCGCCGGGCGGGATCGCCGCAGCGCCCCCACCATCGCTTCGCACTATCGTGCTCGATCCCGGCCACGGAGGAACTGACTCTGGCGCCGAGAACAAGGCTCTCGGGATTAACGAAAAAACGTTCACGCTAGATGTCGCCAAACGCCTCCAACTTTTGCTTGAGGCCTTGGGCTACCGCGTCGTGCTGACGCGCACCGGCGACACGCGGCTCGCGCCCAAACCAGAGGCAGACCTCCCGCTCCGTGTGGAGCTCGCCAATCGCGCCCGCGCCGACCTTTTCATCAGCATCCATTTCAACTCGGTCGCCTCCGACACGAAGACCTCAGGCACTGAAATCTACACATTTGCGCCGCAGTTTCAGCGATCGGTTAGTTCATGGGGCGCGGGCCAGGGCGACGACGCTGAGCGCACGGCCTCGCCGGTCAACCGCTACGACCCATGGAGCGCGGTGGCGGCGCACGCGTTGCATTCCACGCTATTGGCCAAGCTCGCTACCTCTGACCGCGGTCAGAAAATCAAGCACCTCGGCGTACTGCGCGGGCTGAACTGCCCCGGTGTGCTCGTCGAATCAGCGTTTCTGTCCAACGACAGCGAGGCACGCAAAGTCGCCACGCCCGCGTTCCGCCAAAAAATCGCCGAGGGCATCGCCGACGGCGTCGTCGCATATGCCGCACAGCTCGCAGCCGCCAAAAAATAAATGAGCCTGCCCAATCTCATCCTTGCTGCGCTCGGCGGCGCGCTCGGTTCCGCCCTGCGCGTGCTCATCAACGCGCTCTTCCCTGCCGATGCTCGGCTGACCTGGGGACTGCCGTTGGGGACAATTGTTATTAACGTCGCGGGCTCGCTTGCCATCGGCTGGCTGATGGGCCGGCTCGGCGGGCTGACGCCCGACAACGCACGGTGGCACAGCCTGCTGGTCGCCGGACTGTGCGGCGGGTTTACAACCTTCTCCGCCTTTAGTTGGCAGACGCTCGCACTGCTGCAAAAAAACCAGCCCACTGCCGCGCTGGCCAACGTGCTTCTCTCTGTCACCCTCTGCCTCGCCGCGACCTGGCTCGGCTGGCGCCTGGCGCGGTGAGGTCCCGCCTCGGAATTTAGCCGCAAAGAGGCGCAAAAATCGCGGCACGTTACGCCGGACATCACCCGCGCGCCTATGGGCGCGATGGGCTAAACGGCACCGAGTTTGGGAGTGAGTTGCAGGGGTTTGGGAGTCGGGGGTGAAACTGGCGGGAAAGGAGGCCGGTTAGCGAGGGTTTAAGGAGGGCTTAAGCCGGGCTTAAATCCGGGTAGGCGGGGCATCATCGGCAAGGGTATGCAGGGGGTGTGCAAAGTCCG
>CAIQKQ010000243.1 GCA_903872425.1 uncultured Opitutia bacterium
CAGGCGGGAGGCGTTTCGCATGGCTGGCGGCGATCATGCAGTTGGTGTTGGCAGGATTGCCGACGACGGCGACGCGGCAGTCAGCGGCGGCGACCTCGTCAATGATCTTGCCCTGCGCGGTGAAGATCTTGCCGTTATCCTTAAGGAGGTCGGCGCGTTCCATGCCGGGGCCACGGGGTTTTGCGCCGATGAGGAGACACCAATTGGCGTCCTTGAAGCCGACGGCGGGGTCGGAAGTTTGAACGATGCCGGCGAGGAGCGGAAAGGCGCAGTCGTCGAGCTCCATGGCAACGCCGTTGAGGGCCGCGAGGGCTTTCTCGATCGGGGCCTCGATGAGCTGGAGGATGACTGGCTGGTCGGGGCCAAACATAGCGCCAGAGGCGATGCGGAAGAGGAGGGAGTAGCCGATCTGGCCGGCGGCTCCAGTGACAGCGACGCGGATGGGGGATTTCATGGGAGGAGAAAATGTTTGAACCGCGGAAGCGCCGAGCGCACGGAGAAAATTTCCTAAGGGTGCACTTTAAGCCGGGCCTAAGGCGATGCGCAGATTTTGTAATGGTGCGTTCTGCATCCTCCCGCCTCCGTGGTCCGAATAAATATAATCACCGGAAACGCGGTTCGAGGGCAGCGTGAATCTCGCGGACGAGCGCCTCGGTCTCGGGCCAGCCGATGCAACCATCGGTGATGCTTACGCCGGCGCGTAGCTTATCCTTCGGCATAGGGAAAGGCTGACTGCCGGCCACAAGGTTGCTCTCGATCATCGCGCCCATGATGGAGGCGTTGCCGGCGGCGATCTGGGCGAGGAGCGCACGCATCACCTCGGGCTGGCGCTCGGGTTGTTTGGCCGAGTTGTCGTGCGAGCAATCCACGAGAATGGAGCGCGGCAAACCAGCCTTGCCGAGAAGCGTCTCGGCTTGGGCGATGTGGGCGGGCGAAAAATTCGGGCCGGCGGTGCCGCCGCGCAAGACGAGGTGGCAGTCGGGGTTGCCCCGCGTAACAATCGCGGAGGCGGAGCCATTGAGGCTGATGCCGAGGAAAGTCTGCGGCGACGCGGCAGCGCGGATGGCGTTGCTGGCGGTTTGCACGGAGCCATCGGTGCCGTTTTTGAAGCCGAGCGGCATCGAGAGCCCGCTGGCCATCTGACGGTGCGTCTGCGACTCGGCGGTGCGTGCGCCGATCGCGCCCCAACAGACGAGGTCAGCAACATACTGCGGCGTAATAGGGTCGAGAAATTCCGTCGCGGTCGGCAGCCCGAGGTCGAGCACGTCGCGCAGAAACGCCCGCGCCAACCGCAGCCCGGCCGCAATGTCATGCGAGCCGTCGAGATGTGGGTCCATGATGAGCCCCTTCCACCCGACAGTGGTGCGGGGCTTCTCAAAATACACGCGCATCACGATCATCACGCGGTCGGCGACCTCGCGAGCCAGGGTAGCGAGTCGCTGCGCGTAGTCTCGGCCGGCGGCGACATCGTGAATCGAGCACGGGCCGATGACGAGTAGCAGGCGTTTGTCATCGGTAAAGATGAGTTGGTGGATATCCGCGCGTGCACGGGCGACGAAGGCCGCCTGCGCCTCGGTCTTGGGCAACTCCACGAGCAGCGCGGCCGGCGGCGGCAACGGGCGCGTCTCAACGACATTAAGGTCTGATGTTTTCTGCATGAACCGGCGAGCCTGTCAGTCCGAGCAACGGTTGGGCAAGCCTCGGTGCGGCCGAGCGCGAAAAGGATTGGAATCGTATCGCACCCTACCCTTGTTATTTGGGCAAAAAGTTGCCCGGTCGCCTACCCCTAAGCGACCGGGCATTTGCTTTCTTAGTTACCCCAAAACTCCCCGCTAAGCGGGGAGAAGTGGAGAAATTGGAATGGCAAAGAAGTAGCGATGTTCTCACCTTGGTCAACAGAAACATTGATCTTTAATCTTAACTCGTTGTTGATAAGTTATATGAACTTTAATAATTTTTCGCTACCCCCTGCGTCGTGGCGGCACGACTGGACCCCGGCAGCGGTGCTATGTGTACGAGGCGAGGACGCGCTGGCGTTTCTCCAGGGGCAGTTTTCGCAAGACTTGCGGCCAGCGGGTGCCTCACAACCAGCCACTTACGGACTTTTGTTGAACCACAAAGGTCGAGTACTCGCGGACAGCTTCGCACTCGGGGTTGGGCCGATGGAGGTATGGTTGGTTAGCTATTTTTCGGCGGCGGCAGTAATCCGCGCACACCTCGAAAGCCATATCATCGCTGACGACGTGACGGTCGAGGATTGGACCGCGGCCTGGCGCGGGGTCGCAGTCGATAGTGCGCAAATATCGGACTGGTGCGGAGCACCACTGCCGACGGCTGGACAATTTGCCCGCGCCGACCACGGCTTTGTTTTTCGCGGACGGCGCGGCGCAGGGGAAAGCTGGGAATGGATCGGGCCGGTCGCCTCGCCATCGCCGGCCGCAGCTCTGCCAACGGCCGCCACACCCGCGAATATTTCCCCCGACGTGCTGGCGCAGATGCGCATTGCCGCGGGCATACCGGCCGTGCCGACCGATATCGGGCCGGGTGACTTACCGCACGAAGGCGGACTGGACGTGGCAGCCGTTTCCTACACGAAAGGCTGTTATCTCGG
>CAIQKQ010000244.1 GCA_903872425.1 uncultured Opitutia bacterium
CCAGCGCAGATCAGAACTCGATTACGCCACCTGCAGGGAACTGAGTGCGTACGCCTACTCAGATTCGAAAACACTCGCCAGCCGCTTTGCGTCGATACGTTTGAATATTTTCACGTCCGTGGGCGTCAGGCGTGCATATTTGTAAGCTCCGAACCCACCGGCCTCTCCGTGAGTTTCGCGCAAATGTAACCTCGTCGTCACCGGCCTGACGCAAGCAGTCGCTATCCTCAACGGCAAATCTGCCGTGCCTTGCGGCGATTTTCCCAATCGTGAAAATCACCATCGTCACCGAAACTTTCCCGCCGGAAATTAACGGCGTGGCAATGACCTTCGGCGTGATGGCCCGCGAGCTCGGGCGGCGCGGGCACTTGGTCACAGTCATCCGGCCGCGCCGCGACGATCTACCCGCTGCCACGACGCACCCGGAGTATCGCCAAGTGCCGGTGCCCGGCCTGCCGATACCGGGCTACGCGCAATTGCGCTTCGGTTTGCCAGCGTGGGGTCGACTGAGAAAAATGTGGCGTTTGGATCGACCAGATATCGTCCATGTCGCGACCGAGGGACCGCTCGGCACTTCGGCCATGTCGGCAGCGCACACACTGGGCGTACCGTTCACCTCGAGTTTTCACACCAACTTTCACGCTTATACCGGCCACTACGGAATCGCGCCCTTGCGCCGACTCGCGCTCGCGTGGCTGCGCCGCGTCCACAACCGTGCGCGCTTAACATTTGTGCCCACGCGCGAACTGTGCGCCGAACTCGCCGCGCTCGGCTTCCGTGATCTCACCGTGCTCTCGCGCGGTGTGGACACGCGGCAATTTTCTCCGGCGCGTCGCTCGGACAAACTGCGCATGGCCTGGGGCGCTGCGCCTAGCGACCCCGTGGTACTGCATGTCGGCCGCATGGCCGCCGAAAAAAATTACCCGCTGCTGCTACGCGCCTTCGCGGCGATGCGCTCGGCCAATCCCCGCTGCCGCTTTGTACTGGTGGGCGACGGCCCTTTGCGCGCCTCACTCCGCCGTGCGCATCCCGGAGCGATTTTTACCGGCTTCATCCCGCGTGATGAACTCGCGCTCCACTACGCCTCAGCCGACCTCTACATCCACGCGAGCCTCACCGAAACGTTTGGCAACGTGCTCACCGAGGCGATGGCGAGCGGCCTTGCCACAGCGTCGTTTGACTATGCCGCTGCGCGGCAGTTTGTGCGCCACGGTGAGAATGGCCTCGCCGTCCCGTGCACACAGCCCGAGGCGCTCATCGCCGCTGCCGCGCGCCTCGTCACTGAACCCGGCTTGCGCGTGCGCCTTGGTCCGGCGGCACGCGCGACTGTCGAGCCACAGTCTTGGGAAAATGTCATCACCGGCTTCGAGGCTGATCTCGCCGCGATCGTCGCCCGAAGTGTGGTCGGCGGCGAAAAGCCAACCCCCAGCCTCCAATCGCCAGCTTCCCGCTCAAACTCGCCCAACCCCTCGCCAGCTGCGTCCGCTTCCGCAGACAGCCCGACGCCCTTTCCTGTCGACACCGCGTCGTCGGTACCGCCGTCCTCATCAGTCACGCTTGCGCCATGATTTCGCCCGTTTCGTCCTCCATTGGCACCGAACCATCCGCTATGGGTGTTGCAGGTTCTGCTAGCGCGGACATTGGAGATACCCGCTCCACTCAGATCTTGATCCTCACCGCCGGTTTCGGCGAAGGACATAACGCCGCCGCGCGCAATCTCGCTGCCGCCTTTGACGCCATTCTCGCACCGGGCGCGGCACGAATCGTAGACATCTTTTCGCTAGCCTCACCTCGCCTCAACGCCGTATCGCGTCGTAGTTACCTCGCGCTCATCAATCGTGCGCCACGCATCTGGCAGTCGGTCTACGGCTGGCTGGACCGATCGCAATTTCCCAAGCGTAGCCTACGCCTGCTGCGCAGCGAGACCCGCCTGCTTGGCGAGTTGCTCGAACGCGAGCGGCCGGTCGCCGTGTGCAGCACCTATCCCGTCTACGCCTTCATGCTCGCTCAGCTAGCGCGCCAAGGCCGTTACGCCGCACCGCATTTTAATGTCGTTACTGATGCCATCAGTATCAACTCCATCTGGTGGCGCGCCCCATGCGCCGGTTGGTTTGTCACCGACGCCATCTCCGCCAACGTGCTCTTGCGTGCCGGAGTCGCGCCCGGCCTCGTGCACGACTGCGGCTTTCCGACTCCAGTGTTCTTCGCCGACCACGCACACCTCGCGCCGCCCGATCTCGCGCCAGGCGTCCGGCCGCGCGTGCTTTGCATCATCAACTCCGTCACGCGCGACGCCACCGCGCAAGTGCGCGCGCTGTTTGCCGATACAGCTTGGGACGTCACCGTGGCCGTCGGCCGTGACGAGCGCCTCCGCCGCCGCCTCGAAAAACTCGCTGCTGACCGCGCTGCGCCTACGACCATCCTCGGCTGGACGGACCAAATCCCGCGCCTGTTGCTCACGCACCATGTCGTGGTCAGCAAGGCCGGCGGAGCAACCACCCAAGAATCGATTGCCGCGCGCTGCCCCATGATCGTC
>CAIQKQ010000245.1 GCA_903872425.1 uncultured Opitutia bacterium
CTCGACGCCAAGGTCTCTTTCGACTCCAACGCCCTCTATCGGCACCCCGAGATCGTCGCCCTCCGCGACCTCAATGAGGAAGACCCGAAAGAAATCGAGGCCTCGAAATTCGGCCTCTCCTACATCGCTCTCGACGGCAACATCGCCTGCCTCGTCAACGGCGCCGGTCTCGCGATGTCCACGATGGACATCATCCAGCACTTCGGCGGCACCCCCGCTAACTTCCTCGATGTTGGCGGCGGTGCCTCGAAGGACCAAGTTGTCGCAGCCTTCAAGATCATCCTCGGGGACAAAAATGTAAAGGGCATCCTCGTGAACATCTTCGGCGGCATCATGGACTGCAACGTCATCGCCACCGGCATCGTCGAGGCGGTGAAGGAAGTAGGCCTCAAGCTCCCGCTCGTCGTCCGCCTCGAGGGCAACAACGTCGCCGCCGGCAAAGCCACCCTCGCCGCCAGCGGCCTCGCGCTCGTAAGCGGCGACACCATGGCCGACGCCGCGCAGAAAATCGTCAAACTCGTTGCCTGAGATTCCGTAGGTCGGGGATCCCTCTATCCACAAAGCAAATCTACTCCGTCTTCATGCCCATCCATGTCAAAGAGCTCGCCTTCGTCTTCCACGCCGTCACCGACATTCCACGCGCCCGCAAATTCTACGAGGGACTCCTAGGTCTAAAAGTCGCCTTGCAAATGGAGATCGCCCCCGGCCAGTGGTGGATCGAATACGATGTCGCCGGCCAGGCGGTTGCGATCTCGAACGCCATGCCCGGCAAACCGCAGGGCTCGCTCGCGCTCGAACTCTCCGACTTCGACACCGCGCTCGCCACCGCGACGTCCGCCGTCTGCACCATCGTGGGCGATGTGATGGATTTCCCACCGTGCCGGATGTTCATCGTGAAAGACCCCGACGGCAACGAACTCATGCTCCACCAACGCAAAGCAAAGTCCTCCTGACTCCTGAATTCTACCTCCTGACTCCTCTCCGCCATGTCCATTCTGATCACTGCTACCACTAAAATCCTCGTTCAGGGCATCACCGGCGACTTCGGCGGCCGTCATGCCAAACTCTCCCTTGACTACGGCACACAAGTCGTCGCCGGCGTCACGCCGGGTAAAGGCGGCCAGTTTTTCGAGCACGGCGCGCACAAGGTGCCGATTTTCAATTCCGTCGCCGAGGCTAAGGCCGCCACCGGCGCAACCGTCGCCGTCGTTTATGTGCCACCGCCGTTCGCGGGCGACGCCATCCTAGAGGGCGTTAGCGCCGGCCTCGACCTCGTTGTCGCCATTACCGAGGGCATTCCGATCAAGGACATGATCCGAGTGAAGCGCGCTATCGCTGGCAAGAAAACCCGCCTGATCGGGCCCAACTGTCCCGGCCTCGTCACTCCCGGCACCGGCGAAGGCTCTAAGGGCGGCTGCCGCATCGGCATCGCCCCCGGCTACATCCACAAGAAGGGTCACGTCGGCGTCGTATCACGCTCAGGAACACTAACTTACGAAGCAGTTTTCCAACTCACAACCAAAGGCATCGGCCAGTCCACCGCCGTCGGTATCGGCGGCGACCCCGTCAATGGTACCAGCCACCTCGATGTCATCAAGCTCTTCAACGAAGATCCTGACACGCACGGCATCATCCTCATCGGCGAAATCGGCGGCACCGCCGAAGTCGAAGCTGCGCGCTGGATCAAGGCGAATTGCAAAAAACCGGTGGCCGGTTTCATCGCAGGCGCGACCGCCCCTGCCGGCCGCCGTATGGGCCACGCCGGCGCGATCGTCGGCGGTGCCGACGACACGGCGGCGGCGAAAATCGCCGTGTTTAAGGAATGTGGCATCGAGGTCGCAGTGACCCCTAGCGACATGGCAGACGCCCTCCTCCGCGCCGCCAAGTCGAAGGGTGTGACCCTGACGTGAGTTCGCAACGCGATCTTGCAGTCCTATGGTATAACACTGCTTGTTCCTAGTAACGGGCGTCTCGCCGCCGTCGACGCAGGCCCGGCAGTACAAGCCTAGAACTAGCTAACGGTCGCGGCGCACCCCTAAAAAACTGCGCCCAAGACTTCGCCTGCGTGTCGGCCGACAACGTAGTGATTTGACGGCCGCTTAAGTGAACCTTGAGGAGCCTTTAGGCCCAGCTCAATGCCACCCAAGCACCACCGCAGCCCCGGTCTCACAATCTTATTTCAAACCTGTCCCTGCCCTCACGACGCGTATAATATCATATTACCGCTAGGACTTGGCTCTAGGTTTTGAAAGTAGCTTTACCGCACCATTTTCCGTGTATCGTCCGGAGGCGCGTTTTTTTGCCACGTGATGAGCGCAACAGCAGCAATAATGACGGCCGAAGCGGCCAGGGCACGCGGTGTCAGTGATTCGCCATGAAACTGCCAGCCTAGCCATACAGCGACGACCGGATTTACCCACGCGTACGTCGCCACGAGGGCGGGCGTGCTGTGCCGCAGGAGCCAAGCAAAAGTCGAAAATCCCACGAGCGAGCCGATGAGCACGAGATAAACATATGCCCCCCACGCTGCCATCCCCACCGCCGCTGGTCGGAACTGCGAGAACTCCCCCAATACCGCCGCCGCCACGAGCTGCATCGCGCCGCCTGTGAGCATCTGGAGCGCCGCACCCATTAACGGCTCAGCCCCGCTGCGGACGTGTTTCGAGTGGATGGATCCGACCGACCACAGTACGCATGCACCCAGCAACGCCGCCATACCGGCCGGCGGCAGGCCACCTTGCGCGGGCTTTTCCCACGGCGCGGCCAGCCACGCCACCCCCGCCAGCCCGAGCAGAAGCGCGCCAAATGCCCCCGCGCGCGGCTGCACTCCGCCCGGCCAAGCCCACGCGACTAGCGTGATGCACAGGGGTGTAACGCCGATGATGATCGCCGTCACGCCCGACGGCACTATTTGTTCAGACCACGTCACCAGGCCGTTGCCGCCGAGCAGTAGAAAAAATCCCGTCACCGAGCTGTCGCGCCATTGTGATACCGTTGGCCGCGCCGCACCGCGCACCCGCAACCACGCCAACAGCAGCGCCCCCGCCAACACAAAGCGCGTCCCGGCCATCAGAAAGGGTGGGATCGCTTTCACCGCTACGCTAATGGCCAGATACGTCGAACCCCACACCAAGTAAATGGTGGCGAACGCGGCGACGAGCGCCGCCCGGCCAGGCGAGATGGATCGGTTCACGCGAGAAAATTACCCCGCTGTTCAATCAACCGTCGGGCAAATGGCAACCTGCGTCCCGTCTCACGCACTAGATCGCTTGGTGACGGCGGCATGCAGGCCGGCGCTTACTTCTCGGGCGCAAGCAAGCTCGCGACCTACAACAAACGACAAGTCCACCTCCCGCCAGCCGACGAAATATCTCGCCGCATCGACGGCGGCTCGCGTTGCTTTCGGCTTCACTTCCCTATCTTGCCGCCGCTCTCCACCGATCTCTTCGACTACCCCCTACTGCCGCGCCTCATCGCTCAGACGCCCGCCGCGCGCCGGGACCAGTCGCGCCTGCTCGTCGTTCACCGCGCAACGCGTCAGATAGAGCACACGGTTTTTGCCGAACTGCCGCGCTACCTGCGCGCGGGCGACACCCTCTTTCGCAACAACGCCGCCGTGCTCCCCGCGCGTCTGCACGCGCGTCGGCCGACCGGCGGTGCGGTCGAGTGCTTCCTGCTTCGGCCGCTCGAAAGTGAAAGCGGCGAAACTTGGCTCTGCCTGGTAAAGCCGGGAAAAAAACTTCCCGTGGGTGCGACGTTCTCGTCGCTAGGCTGCGAGTTTACCGGCGAAATTGTCGGCAAAGAGGTCAACGGTTCCGTGCGCGTGCATTTTACCACTCCCGGCGGCGAGCCCATTACCGCCATCGCCAACCTTCTCGGCGACGTGCCGCTGCCGCCCTACATCTCACGCGCCGACCGCTCGCAGCGCCCCACCGACCTAGAGCGCTATCAGACCGTTTATGCCAACCGCGCGCGGCAGGTCGCCGTCGCGGCACCGACGGCCGGCCTACATTTCACGCCCGGTCTACTCGCCACGCTCGCGGCGCAGGGCGTTGCCACAGCCGACGTCACGCTCCACGTCGGCCTAGGTACGTTCAAGCCGATCACGACCGGGACCATCGAGGCGCACGCCATCCACCGCGAGATTTACGAGCTGCCGGCTGACACGCGACGCGCGTTGATCGGCCCGCCTCCCGGCCGTCGCATCGCCGTCGGCACCACGGCGGTGCGAAGCATCGAAGATTTTTTATCTACACCAGCCAGCGCTGAACGGGAGCGAATTCTGTCCCCAGCGCGCCCTGGGGAGAGTGACGCTTCGGAAGCCCGCTCCGACAACGCATCCTACCCCTCACACGTTGCCGAGGCGGGCATCTTCATCTACCCGCCCTTCACCTTTCGCGGCACAGACGCGCTCATCACCAATTTTCACCAACCGCGCTCAACGCTGCTCTGCCTGGTGGCCGCATTTCTTACGCCTGGCTCCGACGCTGGCATCGCCTGGCTCCGTGAAATCTACGCCGAAGCAGCCAAACGCGACTATCGCTTCCTCAGCTATGGTGATGCGATGCTGATCCTGTAACCATCGGTGCAAGCTCCCGCATAGCCACCCTTCCCTTTCCCTGAGTCCCCAGCACACTCACGCTATGACCGCTGACGAACTCCAGACCCTCATTGAGGATGCCACTGCCGACTACGCGCTCGGCGACGCTACTACCGCGCTCACCAAGCTCGCCCGCGCCACGGTCGCCGCACCCGATGCGTTTGAGGCGTGGCACGCCGCGGCCGAGATTAATTTCTCCCTACGCCATCTGGACGCCGCGCTCGCGGCCGCCGAGCGCGCCCACGCGTTGCGCCCCGGTGACCTGTTCATCAACACCACTCTCTCGCGCATCTGGATGGAGCGCGGCGACAAAGCCAAGGCCGAGCACTACGGTGCACAGGCCAAGATTGGCGCCTGGCGTGACCAACTTAAAAACCCCGCCGACAATGCGGGCGGGTTGGCCTAGCCGTCTCAGCGCAGCCCTTGGCCGTTGGGTCAAATTTCTGGCTCTGGTCGATGGCAACCACATTGTTCCCCCGCAGCCTTGCGGTCAGAGTGTGATGCTGTTTTCTCCGCCGCATGAAAACCGATTGCTTCCGTATTTTGGACCGACTGTCCTGCTTCGGACTGATGATTTTGCTCATGGTCGGTTGCGCAAAAAAATCTACGGCGTCCGGCCCCGCCTCGGCCGCCTCACCGGCGGTGCCGTTCAAGATCACGTTCCAGCTCGACTGGTTCGCCGAGCCCGAGCACGGCGGGTTTTATCAGGCGCTAGCGCTGGGCTTGTACCAACAGGCCGGCCTCGACGTGAGCATTGTTCCCGGCGGGCCAGGCGTGGCGGTGAAGGAAATCATCTCCTCCGGTCAGGCCGACATTGCGCAAGCTGACAGCACGACCACGCTCACGCAACAGGCGGAAGGGCTGCCGCTGCTCCAAGTAGGCGCAGTGTTCCAGGACGATCCGTCGGGCCTACTCGTCAATGCCGATAGTACGGTACAAGGCTTCGAAGACTTGAAAGGCAAGACCGTCATCGCTCGGGTCGAGTGGCCGTTTCTCAAATTTCTCGAGCAGAAATTTGCGCTCCAGCTCAAGATCGTGCCCCAAAGTTTTTCCGTTGCCGCCTTTCTCTCGGGCAAAGAGACGATCCAACAGGGTTATTCCATTGCTGAACCGTATCACATTGTAAAAGCCGGTGGCAAAGAGCCGCGCTTCCTCCCGACGTGGGCTGCCGGCTTCCGCGCCTACGCGGTGCTGATCACCAACAAAAAATTCGCCCGCGAGTACCCGGCCGAACTGCGGGCGTTTCTCGCAGCCAGCGCCCGCGGCTGGCGCGACTATCTCGAAAACGATCCCGCGCCGGCCCACGCTGCGCTCAAGGCGGCGAACAAGGATAACACCGACGATTTCATGGCCGCCTCGCGCAAGCTCATCATTGAGGGCCGGCTCGTCACCGGCCGCGACGCCGACGGCGGGCCACAACAGATCGGTCGCATCTCACGCGAGCGCTTCCAAACTCAGATCGCTCAGCTCGAGTCTCTCGGCCTGTTGCCCAAGGGAAAAATCAAGGTGGACGACGTGATGACGACCGGTTTCCTTCCGTAGCCGCCTCCCATGCCTACCCTCCGCGACTGCGTCGTCCTACATGGCCCCGACCTTGTCCCGCACCATTGCGTGCGGTTCATGTGGAACCGCGGTGTCATCACCGCCTTGGACCTCGGCCCGCCCGTGATGGCGCTCGAACGCGGCACGCTGGTCGTCATCCCCGCGTTGACCAACGCCTGTACGCTCCTCGGCGACAGCCCACTGGCCGACGGCGCGGCCGACCTTCCGCTCGCCGCGGCCGCCGATGAACGCACTCGCGCGCTGGCTGCGCTCCCGCCACCGGAGCAGTTCCCCCACGTAGCGGGCCATCTGGCTTATCTCGCACGCGCCGGTGTGGTGCGGCACCTCGATTTTTGCGAATCCGGTGCAGAGCCCGCCCGCCTGCTTAGCGCGGCCTCCCGTGAGGCAGGCGTCGAGTCCATCCTGCTTGGCCGCTTCGGCCAGCCGCCTTTCACCGCTGGCGAGATAGCGGCCAACGTCTTGCCACTACCCGAACCGGCACGCGAGGAACTCACGGCCATGCTCGGCGAGGTGGACGGCTTTGCCTCCGTTGGTCTAACTGCCCCCGCCAACGAAGAGGCCTGCGCGCTCACCAATGAGCGTAAAAAACTACGCGCCCTCGCCTGTCCTTCGCCACATTTCGCCCGGGCGCTGGCGTTGCTTGACCCCCATCTCGTCGGCCCGCTGACCACCGCCGGCCCGGATGAGACCGCCGCGCTATTACGCGCCAAAAAAACCGCCGTGCTCACCCCACGCGCCGCGGCCACACTCGGCCTGCCGCCGCCGCCGCTCGCCGCGCTGCTCGCCGCTGGCGTGCCGCTGCTGCTCGGATCGGGCAGTGTCATGCTCAACACGCCCAATCTTTTTGCAGAGATGGATTTTGCCTGGAAGCTCGCCCGCCAGCAGGCCGGCCCCGATATGCCTGTGGATCCGTTGGCGATCCTCCGCATGGTCACATGCAACATCCACGCTGTGCTGCGCGGCCATTACCATGGCCGACTCGAAAGCGGTCTACCGGCCGATTTTACAGTGCTCAATTTCACTAGCCCGCATTTGCGCGCCACGCGCCACCTCATTGCGGCCATCGTTTCGCGTGTGACCCCTGAGGATGTGCTCGGCACCTACCGCGCCGGCGAGCCCATCTGGCTCGCACCACAATTCAGCCCGTAAACCGAAGCGATGCACCTGCGACCGGTTATCCCTCACACCGACACGCTTGTTGCCAACACCAATTCCCGCTCGCGACCAACCAAGATTTGCTGAACACTTAGGGCAAGCAGGGGTCGCACTTCATCTATGCTCATATTTCTGGCTGCCATCAACATCGTCCAAGGGGCCGATATCCTGATTTACCCGCTGGGGCTCTGCTCGATTATACTTGGGTTCATCCTGTGTGAGCGTGCTTATGCGCTGCGGCGTGCAGCAATTTTGCCAGCCGACCTCGCCGACGCCATTATCGCCGGTCGTAACGTGAGCGGTGGCGAACACTCCGTGCTGGCGCGCATCATCGCGTATTCCGAGCAATATCCGGGCGATGCCGAGGCCGTGCGGGCATTCGCTCGGCTCGAACTCTCGCGGATGGAGCGCGGCATCCCCTATCTTGATATAATTTATGCGGGTGCTCCGCTCATCGGGCTCACCGGTACGGTGTGGAGCTTGATCCGCGTTTTTTCCAGCGTGGGTGGCGCGGGCGGGCTGCCAGATCCGGCAAAATTCACGAGTGGCGTGTCGCTCGCGCTGTCGGCCACGTTACTTGGGCTTCTCATTGCCGTTCCGGCCCTCGTGGGCAGCGGCATTCTGCAACGCCGCATCGAAAGCTACGCCTTACAGCTTGATATACTCATTGGCCGACTCGTGGCGAAAAAAGCCTGAAGCCGATTCCATCTGAAATTCAAGCAATCAGCGAACACAGCCGGCTGGTGCTCCCCCACCGCATACCTCTGATACTCTGCGTTCCATATTAGCTAGCTATCATAACTGAAATGAGCGCCCTCCACCACCGTCGCCGCCGCCGGCCCGAGCTAAATCTCGTACCGCTGATTGACGTACTCGTGATGCTGGTATTTTTCGCATTTGTCACGATGCAGTTTCGGGTGAAGCCTGTGCCAACCCTTAACGTCCGATTGCCCGCCATCGAGACGGCTGGTAAAAACGAGTTCGCCGGGGCAGTGACGATCGGTATCGCCCAGGACGGCGCGCTCTCGTTCAACGGCAAAGCCGCGACGGATGAGCAGCTCATCGCATTGCTGGCGCAGGTACGCGACCTCGACAAGGACATCCCCGTGCTTATCCGCGCCGACGAGAGCACCCCGCTGAAGAAACTCACTTTTGTGATGGATGCCTGCCGCAAGGCGGGGCTGAACAAGTTCAGCCTGCAGAGCCGGTAGAAGCCACGGCCCAGCTTAATATCAAACGCACGAAAATACTGAGAGAAAATCACCTTCCTCAGCCCTCGACGAAAGCTGTGTTAAAAGGAATTGGTTTTCTTTTCGTGCGTATTCATTTTCTTCGTAGCCCTGATCATGAAAAAAATTGTCATCACCGGTGTCACTCGCGGGCTCGGTCACTCGCTGGCAGAGGAGTTTATCCGGCTCGGCCACACCGTCGCAGGCTGCGGGCGCGGCGCGGAGGGCATCATGGACTTGCGGCTCGCGCATGGCGCACCCCACAGCTTTGAGATCGTGGACGTGGCCAACCCGACTAAGGTTGCTATCTGGTCCGCCAAGGTGCTTGCGCCTGGCGAGACGCCCGACCTGCTCATCAACAACGCCGCCCTGATGAACGACCCTGCTCCGCTTTGGAAAATTTCTGCCGACGAGTTTGGCCGACTCATAGACGTGAACCTCAAAGGTGTCGCCAACGTTATCCGTGAGTTCGTACCTGCAATGGTCGCGGCGAAGCGCGGGGTCATCGTCAACCTCTCCTCAGGATGGGGCCGCAGCGTGTCACCCGAGGTCGCACCCTATTGCGCGACAAAGTGGGCCATTGAAGGCCTCACGAAGGCGCTCGCTGAGGAACTGCCGCACGGGATGGCGGCTGTGCCGCTCAGCCCTGGCACGATTGACACCGCGATGCTTCGCCAATGTTGGGCCGAGGGCGCGGCGAGCCACCAGAAACCCGAAGTGTGGGCCAAGACTGCAGCGCCCTACATCCTTGCGCTGGGCGCGAAGGACAACGGGCGGTCGCTTAGTGTCCCGGGCGCGCAGGACTGAAGCGATAATTTTGCTCGCTGTTCTCCACCAAGAGCTGTCACTCCGCCGCCGTGAAAACCACTGTACCTGACGCGCTCAAATCCGACCTTCCCCCCAATAAATGGGGCAAGCTGCTCGCCGCGACCCCCGTTGTGATGACTGTGCTTGCCACCATGCTCGCCGGCCTCGCCTCCAGCGAGATGACCCGAGCCCAATACGACCGGTCGCTGGCTGCACAACAGCAGTCGAAGGCAGGCGACCAATGGAATCTCTTTCAGGCGAAAAAATTGCGCGGTACCCTGCAACGTACTACGCTCGACCTCCTCGACAGCGCCACCGCTGTGCGACCGCTCGATGTCAACGCCCTCACCCGCACGTTGGCACAAACACCCGCAGCGACAGCGTTGTCCTCGGCGGCAGGCCAACAAGCCCTGACCGAGCTGCAAACCGGCGAGCTACCCTCCTCATTGGTCACAGCCCCAACGGTTGACGCCAACGTGCAGGCTGCACTCGCTGCGCTCATCGCCGCTCGCCCGGACGCCGATGTGCTTGCGATGCTTGGAATGGTCTCCGAACCAACTCTTGCCGAAGCTCTACAACAGGCCGAGGACGCCGCGCGGTCATTCGATGCCGCGACTGCACCGGTGAACAAGGCCATTGAGCTTGTGGAAAAACTGCTCACCTCCGAGAAGTCAGTGCGGCTCGCTTCCGACGCCGCTATGTCCGCGCTCGGTCGAGATTTCACAGCCGCACGCTTGCGCGCGACAGCCGTCCGCTACGATGCCGAAGCCCGGCTGAACCAAACGATTGCCAACCTGCGCGAGCTACAAGTGCGCAAGAGCAATACCTCCGCCGAACGTCACCACCATCGCAGCCAGCGATTCTTTTTTGGCATGCTCGCGGCCCAAATGGGTGTGATTATCGCGACGTTCGCGATGGCCGCGAAACAGCGCAATCTGCTTTGGTCGCTTGCGGCCGGCGCCGGGGTGATCGCGGCGACGTTTGCGGTTTACGTCTATTTTTACCTCTAAGCAGACAGGCGGTACAACTCCGCGTCCATCGTTAAACGAGCAGGGGTACGAACCGCCAACGGACTTTCCGACAATACGCCTGATACTCCGGATTGCGGCGGAGCAACTTCTCCTCGCGGACTACGCGCATAGCCTGAAACGTGTAGAGCAATGCAAAAACAGCGAGGTTGCGTAGGCCAAAATTCGCCAGCAAGTAGCCGAGGTGATAGACGAAATAGCCGAGATAGACTGGATGCCGCACGCAGCGATAGGCCCCGCGCGTGACGATGCCTCGGTCGGCAGGCAGCAGACCGAAAGCACGGCCGAGTGAAAGCTTGGCGAAAATCGCCCAAAGCACTCCGGCGCTTTCCAGCGCAACGCCGACATTTTCCGAAATAAGTGGGTGCGTGGCCGGGCTAAAGCTGAGTGCGAGAAAGTAAAAAGTCGCGCCAACGGTAAACAGCGCCGACATCGGCCGCCAGTCCTGCCGTGCCGCCGGCCGCGCGACGAGCACGAGCAACACTGTGACTACCTCGGTGATAACCATGAGCAGCAGTGTTAAACGCCCCGGCTGATAATTCCCCAGGGCTTGCGCCACGAACACCGTCAGCCCCGCAGTCGCGCACAGTCGCATGAGAAAGGGGAACGGCACGGCTATAACCATCGCCACGCTCAGTGCCTCGACCACCGCCCACGGCGCGAACGCAGCCAGCCCGTCGGCAAAATAGACCAAACTGTCCCGCGTGGCCGACGCGAGCGTCACCAGCCACGGTGCAAGCGTGGCGAAGTCCGCATCCCACCAATAGCCCCCCCAGTTATCCCGCATGATCGCCGCCACTATAACCAGATGCACAATCGCCGCCACCGTCCGCAGCCCAAGTTGAATCGGCAGTGGGGGCAGAACGGCATCAGGGAGGCCAGTTGACGGGGTTGCGGACACGGCGGGGCAGTCAACCTCCCATCCAATAGCCCGGCAACGTAAATCCACGTGCCGAGCCCGTAGATATCACTCTGTGATCTGTCCAAAAGCGCAGGGAAACATCGGCGAAGAACTCGCCGAGTTTCTTAGTCGCGCGACCGCGGCTGAACTCCGTGTAGCCTGCGTTGAAGCTGTGGTGAAAACATTATCAAATGCCGGCAGGCCATGTCGGCTAATTTCGGCTTTGCGGCGCGCTTGTCTCGTAGGCCGCGAGCTGGTTCGCGCTCAATCGAGACGCGCTAACCGGTGGGGCTTCCTCAAAACCCCGCGCCTAGAGCTCACTGCCCGCGATGTGCGGCTCAACTTCCGCTTCGTAGTCAATTCCCGGCAGACCGAAACCAAAGAGCTTCAAGAATTCGGCGCGGTAGCCGACAATGTCGGTCAACGCAGCGAGATTCTCCGACGTTACCTGCGGCCAGATGCGGGCCACTTCGGCCTGGATTTCGGGGCGCATCTCCCAGTCGTCTACGCGCACGCGGCCGGCCTCGTCGAAGGCGAGCGGGTTACCGTTATACATCTGCGTGGCAAAAAGGCGCTGCATTTGCCCAATGCAGCCTTCGTGCAGACCGCGCTCCTTCATGATTTTGTAGAGGATGGAAATGTAGAGCGGCACAACAGGAATAGCGCTGCTGGCTTGAGTAACGAGCGCCTTGTTGACTGAGATGAAAGCGCGGCCATAGCCGTGAGCCTTGAGTCGGGCGTCAATTCTGTTCGCAGCGCGCTCTAAGTCGTTTTTGGCGAGACCGATGGTGCCGTTTTTGTAGATGGGCCAAGTGACCTCGGGGCCGATGTAGCTGTAGGCAACGCTGGTTGCACCGGGTGCGAGCACCCCGGCGGTCTCGAGCGCGTCCATCCACATTTCCCAATCCTCGCCACCCATGACGGCGATAGTGTCAGCCATCTCGGCGTCGGTCGCCGGGTCGATGGTGATTTCGCTAACGATGCCTTTATCCGTATCCACCGTCTTGTTGGAGTAAGACGTACCGACGGGCTTAAGGACGGATTTGTGCACGGCACCCGTCCGCGGGTGCTGGCGGCGAGGCGAGGCGAGTGAATAGACGACGAGATCCACCTGCCCAAGGTCGGCTTTGAGCGCAGTGACAACCTCCTGCTTGAGCGTGTCGGAGAAAGCATCGCCATTGAAATTGCGCGCGTAGAGGCCGGCGGCGCGGGCGGCGCGCGTAAACGCGATGGTATTGTACCAACCGGGCGTGGCGGTACGGCCCTCCTCGGAAGGACGCTCGAAAAACACCCCGGCCGTCGCCGCACCGGAGCCGAACGCCGCCGCGATACGCGACGAGAGGCCATAGCCGGTCGACGCCCCGAGGACGAGCACCTTGCGCGGACCGTCCTTGATGGGGCCGGCGGCGCGGACGTGGGCAATTTGCTCGGCGACCTGCGCGGCGCAGCCGCCTGGATGGGCGGTCACGCAGACGAAACCGCGGACTTTGGGTTTGATGACCATGCCGCCGAGATTTCGTGGTCAACGCGAATGAGACAAGCCGATTTCCCGACGGACGAAACCGCCCTGCACGATGTCGCCTCGACAAGCCACCGCCGCCACGCCAGCTTCGCCGGCATGAGCAAAATCGCCTGGAAGTCAGCCGGGACATTTTCCGATATCCTTTACCACAAGGCGGGCGGGATCGCGCGCGTCACCATCAACCGTCCGGCCAAGCGCAACGCCTTTCGCCCTGAGACGGTCGCGCAAATGATCGCGGCGTTCCACGACGCCCGTGAAGACCAGTCTATTGGCGTCGTGCTACTCACCGGCGCCGGGCCGCACAACGACGGCAAATACGCCTTCTGCTCCGGCGGCGACCAGAGCATCCGAGGCGAGGCCGGCTATGTCGGCGGCGACGGCGTGCCGCGTCTCAACGTCCTCGACCTGCAGAGAGATATTCGCTCGATGCCCAAAGTCGTGATTGCGCTGGTGGCCGGCTACGCGATCGGTGGTGGCCATGTGCTCCATCTTGTGTGCGATCTTACTATAGCGGCGGACAATGGCGTCTTCGGGCAGGTCGGCCCGCGCATGGGTAGTTTTGACGGTGGTTTCGGCGCGAGTTATCTCGCGCGTATCGTCGGCCAAAAAAAGGCGCGTGAGATCTGGTTTCTCTGCCGACAGTACAACGCGACGGAAGCGCTTGCCATGGGCCTCGTCAATGCCGTCGTGCCCGTCGCCGAATTGGAGCAGGAAGGCGTAAAGTGGGCGCGCGAAATTCTGGGTCACAGCCCGCTAGCCATCCGCTGCCTTAAGAGCGCCTTAAACGCCGACGTGGACGGACAGGCCGGCCTGCAGGAACTCGCCGGTAACGCGACCCTGCTTTACTACCAGAGCGAGGAAGCCAAGGAGTTCCACTCCGCCCAACGCGAGAAACGGAAGCCGGACGCGCGAAAGTTTCCGTGGTTGCCGTAAGGCCCAATTTATATCGCAAGCTCAGACTGCCGTCAGCTCAGCTCGCCCACTCGAAGGAGCTGTTGGCCTCAATCTCCTCAATCGTGGTGAAGCCAAGGAGAACCTTTTTAAGCCCGTCGTAACGGAGCGGCTTAAAACCGACCTTTGCAGCGGCCTTTGTGATCTCCTGCACGCTCGCGCCGTTACTGATGAGCGTACGGATTTCCTCCGTAATTAGCACGAGTTCGTGAAACGTCACGCGGCCCTTGTAGCCGGTGTTGCGGCAGACCGAACAGCCGCGGCCGCGGAAGAAAGGCACATCGGCGAGGCCTTCGTCCTGAAAATATTTTTTGAGTACTTCCCGCGAGGGATAGTAAGGCTCCTTGCAATTCTCGCAAATGCGCGCGGCGAGCCGCTGGGCAAGCACGCCGATGACCGCGGGTGCGACCATGTAGGGCTCGACGCCGATTTCGAGGAGGCGCGTAATGGCCTGCACGGCACTATTGGTGTGCAAGGTGGCGAAAACGATATGGCCGGTGAGCGCGGCCTCGGTGGCTATTTTGGCGGTATCTAGATCCCGAATTTCACCGATCAAGATGACCTCCGGGTCCTGGCGCAGGAGCGAGCGGAGGAGCGTGGAGAACTTCAGGTCAATGTGGGTGTTGACCTGGCTCTGCGTAATGCCCTCGAGCTGCATCTCAATGGGGTCCTCGATGGTGGAGATGTTGATGTCGGGCTTGTTGATCTCGTGGAGCGCGGCGTAGAGCGTAGTGGTCTTGCCCGAACCGGTCGGGCCGGTGACAAAGATGATCCCGCTGGGATTTTGGATCAGCCGCTTGAACGGCCGGAGCATCGTTTGCGAGATCATCATCTTCTCCAGCGTAAGCATGGATTTCTTGCTCGTGGAGGCGAGGATACGGATGACGACCTTCTCGCCGTATTGGCTCGGAATGGATGAAAAGCGGAAGCTGGCCTTCGATGTGCCGACGGGCATCGAGAAGCGGCCGTCCTGGGGAAAACGCGTCTCGGCAATATTGAGCTGGCAGAGAATTTTTAGGCGCGAGACGAAGGCGCGGTGCAGTTTGCGCGAATAGGTGAGCACCTCGCGCAACATGCCGTCGATGCGAAAGCGGATACGCGACTGCAACTCTTGTGGCTCAATGTGAACGTCGGTTGCGCGCTCGCGGATGGCATAGTAGATGATCTCGTCCAAAATCTGGACAAGCGACTCGCTGTCGGCCAGTGCGGCCAGCCGGTCGGCGGCGAGGTCGGGCTGATCAAAGAAACTAGAACGCTCTAGTTCGTTGAGACTTTCCTCCAGGTTTTTTTCGCTGGAATATTGGATGAGGATCGCATCCTCAATGTCGCGGGCTAAGGCAAAGACGGGGCTGACTGGCATCTGCGCGATCTGGCTGATGCGCTTGATGAGGTCGGTATCGCTGGGCGAGGCGAACGCGGCGGTGAGCACGCCTTCAATGATATAGAGACCGATCACCTTCGCCTTGCGTGCGATCTCGACCGGAATGGCGGCGACCGCCTCATCGGTGATAACCGAGGCGAAGGGGTCCACATAGGCCGCGCCCAGCGTGTCGGCGTAAAACCGGCAGGCCTCATCCTTTGGCACAATCCGCGCCTCAATGACGGCCAGTAGCAACGGCAAGCCGCCGTCCTTGTGCTGTGTCTCGAGCGCGGCGAGCTCGGTGCCGTAATCGAAATTCCGCATCGAGCGGATGCGGTCGCCGAGGGCAGTATTAGGGTTTTTTGACACGGCGTTTTTTGCGGGTCTGGAACAGTTTCCCGATCTCCGTCTGGTGCAGTTTCTCCATCGCGAACGAGCCGGCGGCACGTTCGTCTTTCAGCTCCTCGAGCAATGCAGGGAGCGAGTAGCGGATCTCCGCCAGCCCGGCAGGGAGAGTGGCGGGAGCGGCGAACGCCTCGGCTGGAGTCTCAGAGTCAGGGCGTGGCATCGGGGGCGACTGCCGCGTCGTCGTCAGACTCGAACGTGTCGGCAAATATTTGTTTCAATTGCGCGAGGATCTCATCGCGGGGCGTGTCCTTACGAAGATAGTAGGTCGCGCCGTGGCTGGCGGCATCGTCAATGATCTGGCGTGTGGCCAGTGAAGTGAGCATGACCACGACGGCCTCGGGGTCGTAGGCGTTGATGAGTTTGAGTGTCTCAACGCCATCGAGCACGGGCATATTCACGTCCATCAGCACAAGGTCGGGCTGTTCGCGCTGGTACACCTCGAAGCCCTCCTGCCCGTTGGTGGCCTCCAGAATGAGCGGGACACCGAGCGAACGCAGCAGCAGGCCGGTGTATTTGCGGATGTGGGCCTCGTCATCCACGATAAGGACTTTGCCAGGAATGCTCATGGGGAATCAGGAAATGGTAGGGTAACCCGAAACTCGCAGCCCCGCCCGGCCAGGTTTTCCGCGACGATCGTGCCCCCATGGGCCTCGACGATCTTGCGGCAGATCGCAAGCCCGAGGCCCGTGCTTTTCTCGCCGCCGGTGGGCTTGGCCGATAGGCGACCGAAATCCTTGAAGAGTTTGTCGCGCTCGCTGTCAGGGATGCCGGGGCCTTGGTCCTTGACGGAAAATTCACACTGGTCGCGGTCGCCACGCAACTCGACCGTGACGGTGGAGCCGGGCGGCGAGTATTTCACGGCGTTGCTGAGCAGATTGTCGAGCACTTGGCGCATCTTGGCCGCGTCGAGCGGGAAAGTCACGGCCACGCTAGCGGCGTTAAAGACGACGCGGGTTTCTTTTTTGGTTGCCTCCATGTTACTAAGCGAAACGGATTTTTCAATCAGCTCCGCCAACGCCGCCGGCGCGCGCGCGAGTTTAAGCTCTCCCGACTCAATGGTCGCTAGGTCGAGCAGGTCATTCACCAGCTCGAGCATGGACTGGCTGGCCTGATGCATGGTGTTGACCAGATCGAGCTGGTCTGGGGTGAGTTCACCCACAACCCCCTCGCGCATGAACTCCGCGAGTCCGCGGATGGACGCAAGCGGATTGCGCAGGTCGTGCGCGGCCATGCCAAGAAACTTGTTTTTCGCCTCGTTGGCACGGCTGAGCTGCTCGACCAGCGCATGTTGCGCGGCCAAAAGCCGGCGGATTTGGAGATGCGTGCGGATACGCGCCAGCACCTCGTTTTGGCGAAAGGGCTTGGGGACATAGTCCACGCCGCCCGCGTCGAGGCCCTCAACAATGTCGTCGGCGGCATTTTTCGCCGTGATAAAAATCACCGGCGGTGCGCCCTTGCCGTGGCGCTTGAGTAGCTCACGACAAGTGGTGAAGCCGTCAATGCCCGGCAGCACCACATCCAGCAACACGAGCTCCGGCTGAAACTCCACGCATTGCACGAGCGCGTCCTCGCCAGAGTCTGCCTCGGCAATGATGTAGCCCGCGTTTTGAAGGATCCCACGCAGGATGCGCAGATTCACGCGGTCATCGTCCACCACCAGTACCTTGGCCCCGGCGGGGTTGAAAGGCGTGAAGTGGGTGGCGTCCGAGAAAGGCATCCCCCCTATCTATCGGAACGCGCCGACGCTCGCCAAGCTAGTTTCGGTCGCCCGTGCATTTGCCGTTTGCCAAGGGCTGACGCTTGGGTATCAGTCGGCCCCTGCATGTTGGATTTTATCTTCAAGCGTTTCACCGGCCGGCATTACAAAAAATTCCTTGAGGCCGCGCGGCCCGTCGTCGCGCGGGCCAACGAATTTGACGCGGCCTTCCGCCCGCTCACCGACGAGCAGCTCCGCGCCAAGACGGACGAGTTTCGCGCGCGCCTGAAGGCCGGCGAGTCACTCGACGCCATCTTGCCCGAAGCTTTCGCCGCCGTTAAGAACGCCGCGCGCCGCCTCGTTGGCCGTAGAATCACCGTCTGCGAGCATGAGCTGGAGTGGAACATGGTGCATTTCGATGTACAGCTGATCGGCGGCATGGCCCTCCACCAAGGGCGTATCGCCGAAATGGCGACCGGCGAGGGCAAGACCTTAGTCGCCACACTCCCACTCTACCTTAACGCCCTCACGGGCAAAAATACCCAGCTCGTCACCGTCAACGACTACTTGGCCCGCCGCGACTCCGAGTGGATGGGCTACCTCTACAATTTTCTCGGCCTCACCGTCGGCTGCATCCAGCAGCAGATGGCATCTGACGTGCGCCGCGAGATGTATGCGCGCGACATCACCTACGGCACGGCGAGCGAGTTCGGCTTCGACTACC
>CAIQKQ010000246.1 GCA_903872425.1 uncultured Opitutia bacterium
CCCAGGTGCGCTTGGGCTTTTGGCCTTGAGAGAGGTAGTAGCGGATTTTGTCGAAATTGATATTCTCAAGGTCTTTGGTCGCCCAATGCGTGGGCATGGGCATGGAGAGAAACTTTTTCAGGGCATTGAGTCGGAACTCGAGGATCCATTCCGCCTCCTTTTTTACCGAGCTGATGTAGCGTACGGTCTTCTCTGACAGGCCGGTGCCAGCGTCGAACTCATAGTCCATGTTGTAGCTGAAGTCACCCTTGGTCTGATCGATGCCCACGACGGGATTCGCCGGGTCGGCGGATTCGGGTGGGAGTGTGGCGTTGAGGGCGGGCATGGATAAATATATTGGGCGCGAAGCGACAAAGGTCGGGAAAATTCTGAAATCGATGATGAAACGCGTGGCGTGGCGGCGGGCTTTCCGACTTTGCAATTATGCGCTTTGCTTGGTTCAAAAGTTCAAGCTGCGGCGAATTCTTTTTTGACCCAGTCGTAGCCTTTGGCTTCGAGCTCGAGGGCGAGGGATTTGTCACCGCTCTTCACGATGCGACCGTCCCACATGACGTGGACCTGGTCGGGTACGATGTAGTCAAGCAGGCGTTGGTAATGGGTGATGAGCAGGATGCCCGGCGTGGCTGGGGCAGTCCGGAGTGCGTTGACGCCCTCGGCCACGATACGCAGCGCATCAATGTCGAGCCCGGAGTCGGTTTCATCCATCAGTGCGAATTTCGGCTCAAGCATCGCCATCTGGAGAATCTCGCAGCGTTTCTTCTCGCCGCCGGAGAAACCGTCATTGACAGAGCGGGAGGTGAATTTGCGGTCAATTTTCAATAAATCCATCTTTGTGTAGAGACGCTTATAATAAGCGGTGGCGTCGAGCTCCTCGCCTTCTGCGAGACGGGACTGCACGGCGGCGCGAAGGAAGTTGGCGATCGACACGCCCGGTATTTCGCTCGGGTATTGGAACGCGAGAAACAAACCTGCGCGCGCGCGCTCATCAGTCTCTTGGGCGAGGAGAGAGATGCCGTCGAGCAGCACATCGCCACCTGTGATGGTGTAGTCAGGGTGACCAGAGATGGCCTTGGCGAGCGTGGACTTGCCGGTGCCATTGGGCCCCATGATGGCGTGAACCTCGCCGCTGCGGATCGTCAGGGAGAAACCCTTGACGATGGCTTTGTCGCCGATGGCAACGTGGAGGTCTTTGATTTCGAGCTGGCTCATTGCGTAGATGAAGGTGGTGAAAGTTGTTTTTTGAAGAGAGTGCTCGATCAGCATGCGGTCTTGGCCCGGCCGCGAAATGTGATCTCGACATCGCTCGCTTCATAGCCAGCGGGCAGGACGGACCGAACGCTGTCGAGTAGGCCGGGCGGTAAGTCAATGTCGTGCGTCGCGCCGCTTTTCTCGTCGTGAAAATGTGCATGCGGCCGTAGGTTTGGGCAGTAGCGGGTCGGTTCGCGCTCCAAATTGACCTGTCGCACGAGGCCGCAGGACACAAGGGTCTCAAGACAGTTGTAGACAGTGGCGAGCGAGATCCCGGGCAGGCTTTCCTTCACGCGCGTAAAAACTTGGTCGGCTGTCGGGTGGTCGCGTTTGTTGAGCAACACATCATAGACGACCCCCCGCTGGGGTGTCGCGCGCAAGCCGCTATGGGAGAGACGTGCGGCCAAGGCGGAGGGAAGTGACGTGGCTGAAGGCATGGCTGGGACATACTCAATTAGAATGGTTCTAAGATGCAAGCTATATTAGAACGGTTCCAATATGAAGGATGACCCAAATGTCCGCGAGGATACTGCCGTACGCTGACGTGCGCTCACGGCAGATCGGTCGCGCCCATCAGATAGCGGTCGCACTCGCGGGCGGCGCCGCGGCCTTCGTTTATGGCCCAAACAACCAGACTTTGCCCACGGCGGCAGTCGCCAGCGGCGAAGACGCCCTTGATTGATGTGGTGTATTTCTCGTGTTCGGCCTTGATGTTGCTGCGGGCGTCAGTCTCGAGCTTCAGCTCTTTGAGTAAAATCTGCTCGGGTCCGAGAAAGCCCATGGCGAGGAGTACAAGCTGGGCGGGGCGGGTCTTTTCCGTGCCGGGCTGTTCCTTAGGGATAAACTGGCCCTTGTCGTTTTTCTCCCACTTGATCTCGACCGTCACGAGTTCCTTCACATTGCCGGCGGCGTCGCCAATGAATTTTTTCACGGTCGTGAGATAAACGCGCGGGTCGGATCCAAATTTCGCGGCGGCCTCCTCTTGGCCATAGTCGAGCTTGTAGGTCTTGGGCCACTCGGGCCACGGGTTGTCGGCGGCGCGGTCGAGCGGGGGCTTCGGTAAGATTTCAATCTGCACAAGGCTCTTGCAGCCGTGGCGCACGGCGGTGCCAACACAGTCGGTGCCAGTATCGCCGCCGCCAATGACGACAACGTCCCTGTCCTTCGCGTGGATGAGCGCGTGGTCGGAGCCACCATTGAGCACGGCCTTGGTGTTGGCGGTGAGAAACTCCATCGCAAAGTGGACACCCTTGAGCGCGCGGCCCTCAATCGGGAGGTCGCGCGGCTGCGTCGCGCCGGTGCAGATGACGGTCGCGTCGTATTCGTGGAGAAATATCTGGGGCTCGACATTCTCGCCGACGTTAGCGTTGCAGATGAATTTGATGCCCTCGTCTTCCATCAGCTTGATGCGACGCAGCACAACCTCCTTTTTGTCGAGCTTCATGTTGGGGATGCCATACATGAGGAGGCCACCGGGGCGATCAGCGCGCTCGAAGACGGTGACGCTGTGGCCAGCGCGGTTGAGCTGCGCCGCGGCGGAAAGGCCGGCAGGGCCGGAGCCAATGACGGCGACCTTCTTACCGGTGCGAACCTTGGGCGCCTCCGGCACAACCCA
>CAIQKQ010000247.1 GCA_903872425.1 uncultured Opitutia bacterium
GACCGACCTGCACACCAACGGCCAACAGGCCGGCTTTCGCACGACCCAGTGGGAGCGGCCCGAGCCACAATACGGCTGGGGCAATAACCTTGCACTCGTGCTGATGAAATCCTACGATCTCGTGCATTGGACCCACACCAGCTTCCGTCTCGACCAAGTATTCCCTGAGCTCGCCGAGATAGGTTGTTGCTGGGCGCCGCAGACGATTTTCGACGAAAAGCAGGGTAAGATGATGATCTATTTCACGATGAAAATCGGCCGTGGTGTGGACGACCTTTACTACGCCTACACGGACGATGCGTTCACGAAGATGGTGACCAAGCCAGAGCGTTTTTTCTGGTTTCCCTATCCCGACGGCCCGCTTTCCGACACCGTGCGCAACGCGCACCATGTGATTGATGGCGACATCACCAAAGTTGGCGACAAGTTTCACCTTTTCTACTCCTCCAAGGAAAACGGCACGCCCGGTATCGAGCACTCCGTCTCTGACAAGATCAATTCGGGCTACCCCATCGTGCAAAAGCGCGTGGATCCCGAGACGCGCTCGAGCGAGGCGCCAAACCTCTTCAAGCGCCTAGGCACCGCCGATACCTATGTGCTCATGTATGATGCCTACGGCTCCGGCAACATGGGCTTCGCCGAAACGACCGACTTCATCACCTACCGGAACCTCGGCCTCTTCAACGCCGGCGAAATGAAAGGCACCAACTTCAACGCCCCTAAGCACGGCGCTGTCACCCACCTCACGCTCGAGGAGTTGAAGGCGCTCAAGGCGCGGTGGAACGTAGATCTCAGCCTCGAATAATTGCGACTGGGGATCTGCGCCCCCAGGACAATGCGCATTTTTTGCTCAATTCAGAACAAAATATGCAACCGAAACCCGGTTGCACCGTCCGGTTCCACGTTCCAATTTTGTGTCCTTTCATTTTTTCCATGAAAACCAAACACCTCCTCCCGGCTGCTTCCGCAGCCCTCATGCTCGCCGCCTCGTCGTTTGCCCTCGATGGACAGATTGGCATCCATGATCCCTCCACCCTCGCGGTGTGCGACGGAAAATTCTACACGTTCGGTACCGGCGGTGCACCTCTGGTCTCCGACGACGGCTGGACCTGGCGCGCCGGTACCCGGCCGCCCGATACCGGCCTCGCACCCGACCTGATCAAGCTCGGCGATCGTTACTATCTCTACACGCCGCACAATAACGGCGGGCAGCCCCACGCGCAGATCACCATGATCTCCACCAAGTCGCTTGATCCCGCTTCACCCGACTACAAGTGGGAGACCGGCGGACAGGTTGCCTCCACCGACGGCATCGAAGACTGCAACGGAATTGATCCAGGCGTGATGCTGGATCCGACCACCGGGAAACTTTGGATGATCTATGGCTCTTACTTTGGCTACCTGCGCATCCTCGAACTCGATGCCAAGACCGGCAAGAGTCTGCCCAATGCCAAACCCGTGGACGTCGCGATCAACTGCGAGGCGCCGATTCTGATTAACGAGAACGGTTGGTATTACTTGATCGCAACGCACGGCTCCTGCTGCCAAGGCGCCAATTCCAACTACAATCTCCGTGTCGGCCGCTCGCGCAGCGTGACCGGCCCCTATCTCGACCAGGACGGAGTTGATATGATCAAGGGAGGCGGAAAACTGTTTCTGGGCTCCGAGAGTCGGTTCGTCGGCCCCGGTCACTTCGGGCGCACTGTTCTGGGCGATGGCGTCGAGGTTTTCACGATGCACTACGAGGCCGATCTCGATCGTGGCGGCATCAGCGTGCTCGCGGCCCGTCCGTTGCTGTGGAAGGACGGCTGGCCAGTAGCGGGCGAAAACGCGAAGGCCGGCAATTACATGCTCTTGTCCGAACATACCGGCACGGCGCTCGAACTCGCCGTCGAAGGTGTGCCACTGACGACCGGTCGTGGTGGCGGCGGGCGCGGCGGTGCGCCCGGTGGTCGTGGTGGTGCCGCTCGCGGCCCTGGGGCTGCCGCTCCCGCACCGGGAGCCGCAGCGCCAATTGCCGGGGCTACGGCCGCCCCCAACGGTCAGCCTCCGGGGGGCGGACGGGGTGGCGCACCTGGCGGTCGTGGTGGTGGCGGCGGCGCTCCGATTCCCACGCAGGATGTCGCGGTCGTTTCAAAGAACTGGCCCACGGGTGAAATCGCGCCCCGGATGGCCAACTATCTCGATCAGGCCCAGCAGAAGTGGACCCTCAGCCCCGTCGCCGACGTCGGTGGCTACCTCGGCGCGCCTTATTTTAAGATCACGACGGCCGGTACCGACCGTGCCCTCGCAGCTACGGCGGACGGCGAGTTGACCACCGTGCCAGCCTTCACTGGCGCGCCCGAGCAGCTCTGGGCCATCCAACAGCTCACCGATGGTTCTTACCGGATCATGCCGAAGGCAGTCCCCGGTTCGAAGGAGAAGTTCGCCCTCTCCGCCCTTGGCAACAGCTTCGCCAGCCTGGCGAAGGTTAATCCCGCCAGCAGTCAGCAACGCTGGAATCTCAAAGGCCTGTGAACCGCTTCACCGAGCGACTATCGCAACCCTACCAATCTGACCTACCATGATCACATTTTCTCGCTTCACCTCCGCATTCCTCGTCGCACTCTCTGGCTTCAGTCTGACCGTGTCCGTCACGGCGGCCGATGCTCCACCCGCGAAAACAGCCTTGGGTCTCAACGCCTCGCCGGCACTCAAGCCAGCTCAAACAGGCGCGGCCAAGGTCAATCCCGACGGTTTTATCTCTCGCTGGTTTTTACTGGATCCCATTCCGGGCGACGGCCGCGTTACCGAAAGTGGTGTGCGTGCCTCCGCGCAGAAAGAATATTTCCCCGATCAGTTAGCCGTCGTCCCGCACGACGGCGATAAAGTGCAGGTCGGCAACACCGAATGCACCTGGCGCGCCATCGAGGCCAAGCAACACAACGTTAATCTCTACCACTTCGCCTTCTACCAGGGCAAACCGACGTCCAACCAGGTCTTCTGGGGTGTGACCATCGTCGAAAGCCCAGAGGAGATGCCGAATGTGCGCCTCGCGGTCGGCTCCAATTCCGGCTCCGTCTGGTGGGTCAACGGCGAGGAAAAAGTGGCGCTTTACGGCGACATCCAGACGTTCATTGACGACACCGCCTCGAAGAAGTTCACCCTGAAAAAAGGCCAGAATATTGTCCGCTTCATCGTCGTGAACAATGGCGGCATGGTGGACTGCTGCGCGCGTTTTCTCGACGCCGACGGCAAACCGATCACCAAACTCAATACCGTACTGCCGGCCAAGTAATCCGTCCCATCCCGCGCCATCCTCATTTTGCTACCATAACGGCGGCACGCTGGTCAGCAGTCCGGCTTACTCAATCAGGAGCACATACCGCTGAAAGGCGATCCAACGCAGGCAAGTGAGTGCCTAACGCCCGAAGGCCGAAAACGCATGGATTAAGGCGGTGCCCAACATCGCCACCACCAGACCGGTTTATCGATCGGGCGAGCGAATTTTCTCCTCGCCCCTAGAGTTGTGCCGTGCACATTTTCGCAGACTCTCGACCCCTGAAATAACATCCCCAACCTGCCTGACATGAAAACACCCTGTACCTTACGCCAGGAAACCACGGCTCTCGCCCTCCTTACCCTCACGCTCACCTTGGCGGCGGCCCCGATGTTCGCCGCTGCTTCGGCCGCGACCGCACCGGCCATCCCGGCCGCTGGCTCCAAGCTCCCGGCCTCCGAGCCCAAAATCATCACCGCCGCCGATGTGACTGCTGAAAAGGTTGGCAGCTCCATCCCGGTGTCGGCCATCGGCGAGCCGGTCGGCGGCGTCACCTTGAGCGCCCCGCGCTGGGTCGACGACGCCAATGGCGGTTACGGCGTGGTGGACGGACAAATTTTGCCCGTGGACCCTAAGGGCAAGCCCATCAATTTCCGCGTGTCACTGCCGGCGAAATGGCAGCGGCGTGGTCTGCAGCTCGGCGGTGGCGGCATGAACGGCACTGTCCCTGGCGTAACCAACGCCAATGATCTCGCACGCGGTTTTGCAATGTATGGCAGCGACTCGGGTCACCAGCAGGGCGGCTTTGGCGGTGGCGCTCCCGGTGGAGGTTTCCCCGGCGGTGCGCCAGGCGGGGGTTTCCCCGGCGGCGGATTTCCGGGTGGCGGGCGCGGCGCACCAGGCGCGGGCGGACCTCCGGGTACACCGGGCGGCGCGGCGGCTCAGGTTGGAGCGCCGGCTGGCGGTCAGATCGCGGCCGGCGGCGCAGCTCCAGCGGCCGGTGCGCCGGGTGATGGCGCGCGCGGTGGCGCGGCGGCACCTGGTGGCGGGCCGGGCGGTTTTGCGCGTGGCGGCGGCGCGGTGGCGGGCGGATTTCCCGGTGGCGCTCCTGGCGGGGCTCCGGGTGGTGGCCGGGGCGCGCCCGGCGGTGGTCGCGGTGCTCCCGGTGGCGGTTTCCCTGGCGCAGGCGGCCCGGGCGGCGGTGCTGGGAACGACTGGGCGCTCAATGATGAGGCGATCAAAAATCTCGGCTACATGCAGATGAAAAAAACCCACGACGCCGCCATGGTCATCATGGAGCGCGTTTATGGCGAGCGCCCGCGTTTTAATTACTACGAAGGCACGTCCCAAGGCGGGCGTGAGGCCCTCACGGTCGCGCAGCGCTATCCGGCCGACTACGACGGTATCAGCGCCACCGTGCCGATCCTCAATTTCTCCTCGCTCATGCTCGCCCCCGAGCTGATCCGCATCCAGGAGAAGCCTGCCGATAACTGGATCCCGCCCGCTAAAGCCGCCGCCATCCGCACGGAGTTCATCCGTCAGGCCGACAAGCTCGACGGACTCGAGGACGGTGTGATCAATAACTATGTGGCCGCACGCGCCCTTTTCGACCTGTCGCAGGGCGACCCGAAGCGCAATCCGTGGGCCGCGCTCCGTGGGCCGGATGGCAAGGACCCGAACCCGCAGGACACCTCGGCCAACGCCAAACTTTCCGACGGCCAAATCGAAACCCTCAAGTTTGTCTATAGCCGTTATAAATTCTCCACCCCGCTCGCCAACGGCGTGACGAGCTTTGGCATGTGGGTTCCCAATACCGATGTTTCCGGCAGCGGCCTGATTGAGAGCCGGCGCTACCGCGGGCAGGAAGGCGCGGCCAACGACGCGCCCATGCACTCGCAGCTCGGCATCGCCGGCGTAACGGGTTTCCTTATGCAGGATCTCGCCGCCAACCCGCTCGACTACGTCGAGGGCGGCAAGTGGAATAAGCGCCGCGAGGAGATCTCGCAGTGGCTCGATTCCACTAACCCTGACCTCTCAGCCTTCTACCAGCACGGCGGCAAGTTAATCGTCACCATCGGTACCAACGACACGCTCGCCTCGCCCGGCGCACAGCTCGACTACTACCAGTCCGTGCTGGACAAAATGGGCCGCGCGACGGTGGACGCATTTGCCCGCCTCTTCGTGCTGCCGCAAGCTGGCCACGGATCGTCCGGCAATAGCTTCGGTACCACGGGCGCGGGTCAGCCGGCAACCTCATTTCCTATCCCCAACCAATATCCCAAGCGCGACCTGCTGATCGCTTGGGTGGAGAAAAACGAGGCACCCGCCAAGACCCTCGTCGTCACAGCCGGCGGCCGCAGCCTGCCGCTCAACTCGTATCCCAACTTCTCGAAGTACATCGGTGGCCCAGTCGAGCAGGCCTCCTCCTATGAGAGCGTCGCGCCCTGAGCGCGCTTCCCTCGTCCACCTTTGACGCTTTCTCCCGCTCGTTATGCGCCTCTCCCGCTTGACTGCCGCCAGCCTGCTGCTGGCCGCCGCACTCCTCACGGCGTGCGCGAACCTCGCTACCAGTACATCAACCGCCGGTAAAACCCTCTTACCCGCCGCTGGCTGGGACTGCGGAATGCCGGACGGAATCCCTCCTCCCGAGGCCGGCGTCCTCGTGCTTGAGGCCGAGGTAAAGCTCGATGCGATCTACGACGTCGGCCGGACACCCTTTGGCCAGCGCCAGGCGGTCGTTACGCAGACGGGCACGATGAAAGGACCGAAAGTCGAGGCCACTGTTCTCGCGGGCGGGCTGGACTACCAACTTACCCTGCCCAACGGCGTCGTCGAGGTGGAGCAGATCCTCGTGCTCCGCACCAGCGACAACCGCCACGTCATTATGCGCAACGCCGGCGTCGGCACCAGCACCGACGACCTCCGCGTGGTGTATGATTTCGAGGCTTCCACCACGGGGAGCTTTGCGTGGCTTAACACCGGCAAATATGTTGGTCGCCGCACCATTGATACCGCCACCAAAACGATGCGGTTCTCCATCTACGAGGTGTCCGCCGTGCCTGCTGCGGCGGCGACCGCGCGCGTCACTAAGCCTGCCGGCGTCCCGCCGCAGCCCTGGGACTTCCGTCACGCCGCACCCACCGAGCAGAAAGGTGACACCATTGTCACGGAGATCGTCGGACTCGGTGGCAGTCAGCAGGTGCAAGCCGGCAAGCGCGGCAGCCGCAATATCATCCCCATTACCGGCGGCACGCTCTCCGGCCTGATCACGGGCAAAATTCTCTTTGGCGGCGCGGACTACCAGACCACCGGTGGTGGCGGCCCCCCCATTGACGCGCGTTACCTCTGGCAGAGCACCGAGGGCGACGTGATCATCGTACGCAACACCACCAATCCGACCGTCGGCCTCGTGCCCACTTTCGAGACCCGCGTGGATGGCAAATATGCCTGGCTCAACTCCGGCAAATATTTGAGTTCGCCTCCCGGCTTCGGTGCCGGCGGCCTGAGCATCTCGATGTATAAGAGTAAGTGACGGGCGTTTTCCTGCATGACAATATTGATCATTGGAGCCGGACCCGGCGGGCTGACCGCCGCACTGCACCTTCATCGTCTCGGTTTTGATGTCCGGGTGTTTGAGTCGGTGCCCGCGATTCGCCCGCTCGGTGTCGGCCTGAATCTCCTGCCGCACGCGGTGCGTGAGCTCACCATCCTCGGACTGGCCGATGAATTGGCGGCCATCTCGATTCCCACCGCTGAGTTGTCCTACCATAACAAGCACGGGCAGTTGATCTGGCGCGAGCCGCGCGGTCTCGCGGCCGGTTACCACTGGCCGCAATTCTCTGTGCATCGCGGGCGGCTCCAAATGCTGCTCTTTGACACCGTGGTGAAGACACTAGGCCCTGACAAAGTGCGCACCGGGCTCCATCTTGATTCCTTTGCGCAGGACGCGGACGGTGTAACCGCGCGTTTCATCGATCGCGCCACCAGCCAGCCCGCCGGCGAGGCGCGGGGCGACATCCTCATCGGGGCGGATGGAATTCACTCCACCGTGCGACGCGCGTTTTATCCCGACGAGGTTGCCCCGGCTTTTTCGGGCCGCATCCTGTGGCGCGCCACGACCGAGGCCCCACCGTTTCTGACCGGGCGTTCGATGATCATGGCGGGCCACGCTAACCAGAAATTTGTCGCCTACCCGATCTGTCCCGACGCCGCCACGCGCGGCCGGTCCCTGGTCAACTGGATCGCGGAACTTCAGGTCGGCGGAGATCAGGCTCCCATCCCTCGCGACTGGAATCGCCTCGCAGATAAAAAGCGGTTTGCGCCCGCGTTCCAAAACTGGCGTTTCGACTGGCTCGATGTACCCGCGCTGATTGAGGGTGCCGGCGCCGTATACGAATTTCCTCTCGTTGACCGAAACCCGGTGCCGCGTTGGAGCTTTGACCGCGTGACGCTCTTTGGCGACGCCGCACATCCGATGTTTCCCGTTGGCTCAAACGGTGCTTCGCAAGCCATCCTCGACGCCGCCGCGCTGGCCGAGGCGCTTGTGACCCACGCCGATCCTGTCGCCGCTCTCCGGAGCTACGAGTCGCGCCGACTGGAACCGACCGCGTTGATTGTGAAAACCAACCGCCAACACGGCCCCGAGGTCGTCATGCAGTTGGCTGAGGAACGCGCGCCGCAAGGGTTCTCCCACATCGAGTCCGTCATCCCGCGTGCCGAACTCGAGGAAATCGCGAACCGTTACAAGGCTATCGCCGGGTTTGATCGCGACCGCCTAAACGCCCAGGGTGGCAAGGGACCGGCCCTCGCCACCGTCGCCGATAAAACTCCGATCGTTACCACGCCGGCTACCTCGTAAGCGCCCACGCTTCGAAAAGCATCGCCTTCTTCCGCCTGCCAGACGCGCACCATGCCAGACCCCGTCGCCCCACCTTCGATTGATCTCGCGCCGGTGCTCGATGAGGGCCGCTGGTCGGGCTACCTCAAATTCACCGTCCTCCTCTCGGCCTTGGCCGTCGTGTTTGACGGCGCCGACCTGCAACTGCTCTCTCTGGCCATTCCCTCCCTGATGTCGGAGTGGTCTTTGCCACGCGCCGACTTCGCGCCGCTTGTCGCCATCGGTATGGTGGGAATGATGATCGGCGGGGCCGCTGCCGGAATGGCCGGCGATCGCTTCGGCCGCAAACAGGCGCTGATCTTGAGCATGATTATTTTCGCGGTGAGCACATTGGCCATGTCGTGGGCTGGCGGCCTCATTGCGCTGAAAATTCTCCGCTTCCTCGCGGGCATCGGCTTGGGTGGCGCCATCCCCAATGCCGCCGCGCTCGCCTCCGAATATGTGCCGCGCCGGCACCGCCCTTTTGCCGTCACGCTCGCCATCGTGTGTGTCCCGCTCGGCGGTATGCTGGCCGCCTTTGCCGCCGGACAGGTGTTGCCCGTTTATGGCTGGCGTGGGCTCTTTGGCTTGGGCGGATCTGCCCCGTTGGCGTTTGTGATATTGCTGTTCTGGCTGCTGCCCGAGTCCCCGCGCTTTCTGATCCAACGGCCGACCCGTTGGCCGCAGCTCGCCGTCCTGCTGCGCCGGATGGGCCGTGAGGTTCCGACCGACGCGGCGTTTTTCGACTCGCGTGAACAGACGAAGCTCAAATCGCCGATGACTGCGCTCTTCAGCCCTGATTTTCGCCGCGACACGATTGCACTCTGGCTGGCCTTTGTCAGTTGCCTGCTGGCCGTCTATCTGTGTTTCAACTGGCTGCCTTCACTGCTCGCTGGCGCAGGCCTAAACGGCAGCAACGGGCTGCTCGCCTTCAACCTGGGCGGTGTCGTCGGCGCGGTCACGGGCGCCCTACTGATCACCCGACTCGGCTCAAAGCCGGTCATGCTCGCGCTGGCCGGCCTCGCTGTGGCGAGCACGGCGGTGTTCGCCACGTTTCCGATCGCCAAGGACGTCCCGACCCTGCCGATTTGGACACTGCTCATTCTATCCGGTGCCATGGTCAACGGCATGCAGGTCACGCTCTACGCGCTCGCCGCCCATATCTATCCGGTCGCGATGCGCGCCACCGGTGTGGGTTCGGCGGCCTCGTTTGGGCGCATTGGCGGTGTGCTGAGCTCCTATGCAGGTGCTTGGGCGATCCAAGCCGGCGGCAGTTCTTGCTTTTTCGTTCTCATCGCTGTCATGCTGACGGTCAGCGGCCTCGCCATCGCCATGGTGCGGCGGCATGTAGCGGTCTTCGCCCGAATCTCATGATCCTTCCGAAAACAAACCGTCTCACGACCACCCAACTCGAGGAAATCACCGCGATTGTTGGCGAGTTCGGCTGCAGCCTTCAGCCGATTGTCGGCGCCGTGCGCACGATCTACGCCATCGTCGGAGACGAACGCGACGAGCTGATGATCAACCGGTTAGAGGGCCTCGAATACGTCGAGCGCATTGATCGCATCCAGTCGCCGTTCAAACTCATGGACCGCCGCTCCGACCTTGCGACTCATCGGATCTCCATCGGGGGAGTGACCTTAGGCGAGCAACTCCTCGTCATCGCCGGGCAGTGCACCATAGATCCGAAAAACCCGGAATATTTTTATGAGACCGCCGCCGCGGTGAAAGAACAGGGGGCGCATGTCATCCGTGGCGGAGTCTGGAAGCCACGGACCAATCCCTACACGTTCCAAGGTGACACGAAGTCGCTTGATATCCTCATGGAAGCTCACCGCCGAACCGGTCTGCCCGTGGATGCCGAAGTGATGGACGAGCGGCAGCTCGCCAACGCGCTCGCTGCCGGCGTCCACATGTTGCAGGTGGGTGCGCGTAACGCCCTCAATTACTCGCTACTCAGCGCGATTGGCCGCGCCGTAGCCGAGCGCCCGACCGTGGTGCTCCTCAAGCGCAGTCTGCACATGGGCCCCCTAAGCGAGTTTATCTCAGCCGCCGAATATGTGGTGTCATTCGGTAATCCGAATGTGATTTTGTGTCCGCGCGGCACGTCCCCGGCCCCAGACGGTTACCGGAACTATCCCGACGAGTGCATCACGCCGCTGTTGAAAGAGAAAACGTGGGCCCCCGTCGTCGTAGACCCCTCGCACTCTGTCGGCAAAGCCACCTATGTCCCCTCCTGCGCTCTCGCTGCCGTGGCCTACGGTGCGGATGGCCTCTGCATCGAGACGCATGTGCATCCTAGCGGAGGAATCGGTGACGACCCCAAACAAGCTCTCACGCCCGCCGTCCTCGCCGACACGATTCGCCAGGCGAAGGCGCTATGGGCGCTGCGGCATCCTCCTAAACCAGCGGGTTGAATAAGTTAAAGCCGCCCGTGGCCATTTTCAGGCGTGAGCAAATTACATTTCCGAATCACTCCCGCGTCCGTCTGTGGTAGCTAGATTGGGTTTATGCGTCCATTAAATGTACATCCAATGGTCTTTTATGGCAACCAGCGCGCAAAAGGGTAATAGATGAACAATGGACGACCGATGACATCTGCCTCGGGCACGAAGCCCCAATAGCGACTGTCGGAGCTGTTGGGCGAGTTGTCGCCCATGGCAAAATATTTTCCCTGCGGGATCGTCAAGATGTTGCCGGGGGCAGTCAGGTAAATTTGCCGGTCGCCGTTGGGTTTGTTGCGATAACCTGGGTAGCGCTCAACTTGCCGAGCCTCCTTGTCAAATGAGGTTGCGCCCGTGATGGGTGCACCGTTCCGATACAACACCGGTTGGCGTATCTCCAGCGTGTCGCCCGGCGTGCCAACCAATCGTTTGATATAGTATTGGTCAATTTGATCCCCACGCGCGTCGGTCATGAAAGGACTCTGAATGTGGCCGGTACGAAAAACAAAGCCGTCGCCAACTTTCGGCCGCACAAAATGATAGCTAAATCGGTCCACCATCAGCATGTCGCCTGAGAGAATGTCAAAGGACAGGAGGCGTGCGCCGGCCTGCACACTCTTACCCGTCCGCAACAGCACCATTGGCCGCGAGCTCCCGTCCGGCATTCTGACCACCGTCTCCACCCCCCTGCCCGCCTGCAGCTGTCGGCCGAGAACTTCTTGGGGCACACCCTCGGACGAATAAAAGGCCGCACAAATTACCGCGTCCAAATCGAAGTCGGCCGGCACCACGACCGGGACGGCTTGGCCGCCAACGACCAAATGATACTCGCGCGGGGTCACCCCATCGCGCGGGGTGGTCAAATCGACGGTGGCGCCGTTGCCGGCGGTGGCACGCACGGGCACCAGAACCTCGCCTGCCACGGGCGTGTTGATGCGCTTGAAGCGATCCGGTCGCGCGCCCACGGTGAGCATCCGGAGCGCCGCCCGCAACGGTCCCGGCTCATCGGCCTGATTTTGGTAGACGGTGGCCGTCATGCCATAGTAGCTCGGCCACATGGAATTCGTCGGAATCTGAAAGGGCTGCACAAAATAGGTGCGGACGCCTATGATGACGATGGCCGCCACGAGCAGGAACTCGACCCATTCCACCAACTCGGACTTGGGGTAATGCGTGCCGCCCGTACGGCGCAGCGTGGCTTCCAGCGTCTCGATAGCGGACTTCAGCTGGGCGGTCTCGGCCCGCGCTTTCAGCAATGTAGCGAGTGCCGCCGTGTTGGTCTCCAACTCGAGCAGCAAGGGCCGGTCGAGTGCATCGCGACGAAACTGCCAAATTTTTTGCGCCAGCTCCAGCCAATGGGCGGCGTTGGCACGGGTCTTTTTCTCGACAGAGGCGAAGGGGCCGAACATGGCGAAGATTGTGGGTGAGAGACGAGGGAAGAAAACGCAACCGGTGGTCACGCTCCAATTTTTAATTTTTCAAGACTTGGATGAAGGCATCTGGTGGGATGGAAACTTTGCCGATTTGTTTCATCTTCTTTTTGCCCTCCTTCTGCTTGTCGAGGAGCTTGCGCTTGCGGCTGATGTCGCCGCCGTAGCATTTGGCCGTTACATCCTTTCGCATCTCCCGAACGTTATCACGGGCGATGACCTTGCCGCCGATCGCGGCCTGGATGGCGACCTTAAACATCTGCGGCGGGATGATCTCTGCGAGTTTTTCGCAGAGCTGGCGTCCTTTGCCCTCGGCTTTGTCGCGATGGACGATGCAAGCGAACGCGTCCACCGGGTCGCTATTGATGAGAATGTCCATTTTCACGAGGTCAGACGTAACGTATTCGCCGAGCTCGTAATCCATCGAACCGTAGCCGTGAGTGAGGCTCTTGAGGCGATCGTTGAAGTCCACGAGGATTTCGTTGAGCGGAAGGATGGCGCTGAGCATCACGCGGTTCATATCGAGCGTGGTGATATGGTCGCAAATGCCGCGCTTCTCCATGATGAGCGTGAGCATGTCGCCCATCGAGTCGTTGGGGATGATGATCGAGGCGCGGATGGTCGGCTCGCGGATTTCAAGAATGGTCCCGGGGTCCGGCATGTTGACGGGGTTATCCACCTCAATTTTCTCCCCACCTTGTTTCACAATATGATAAATCACGCTCGGATAGGTCGAGATGATGTCCACGTCATGCTCGCGGCGCACCCGCTCCTGGATGATCTCCATGTGCAGCAGTCCGAGGAAACCGCAGCGAAAACCGAAGCCCAACGCGATGGAACTTTCTGAGGAATAAACGAACGCCGCGTCATTAAGCTGGAGGCGGGCGAGTCCCGCCTTGAGTTTCTCGTAGTCGTCGCTCTCTAGCGGATATAGACCGCAGAACACCATCGGGCGAACTTCTTTGTAGCCGGGCAACATGTCGGTGGCCGGACGGGCCGCGAGCGTGATGGTGTCACCAGTCTTCACGTCGGCTGGCGTCTTGATGCTGGAGACGATGTAACCCACATCGCCCGCGCCAAGCCTCGTGCATTTTTCCATTTTCGGAGTAAACACGCCAACTTCCTTCACTTCGGCCTTCTGGCCGGTGCTCATCAGCATCATCATGTCGCCGGCCTTGATGCCGCCGGAAAAGACGCGCACGTAGGCGATGCAGCCGCGGTAGGCGTCGTAAAGCGAGTCGAACACAAGGATGCGCGTCTGCGCGTAATCCGTCCAGCGGGGTGGCGGCACGCGCGCGACCACCGCCTCCAAAATATCCACGATACCGATGCCCGACTTGCCGCTGGCGAGAATCGCTTCCTCGGCGGGGATCGTGAGGATGTCCTCCAGCTGGCGCGTGCAGAGCTCAAGGTTCGCACTCGGCAAATCAATTTTATTGATGACCGGAATGACCTTGAGCTGTTGGCTAAACGCGAGGTGGGCGTTGGCCACCGTTTGCGCCTCGACGCCCTGCCCCGCGTCAATCAGCAGCACCGCGCCTTCGCACGCCGCGAGTGAGCGCGAGACCTCGTAGGAAAAATCCACATGGCCAGGGGTGTCCATGAGGTTGAGTTTGTAGTCTTTGCCATCCTTTGCGCGGTAGGTCATCGTCACGGGATGGGACTTAATGGTAATCCCGCGCTCCTTCTCTAAATCCATCGAGTCAAGGTGCTGGGCGGTCATCGAGCGCATCGCGACCGTGTTCGTGTGCTCCAGCAGCCGATCGGACAGCGTCGTCTTGCCGTGGTCAACGTGGGCAATGATACAGAAGTTGCGGGTGAGGGAGACGTCCATGCGTGGCTTGGCGGAAAATGAAAAAGAATCACGATGCGCTTCGCGAACCCCGCTGACAAGCCTGCAACGTAGATGTTTTGACCCGCGTCGGACAAACAAAACGCGCGTGTTAATCGCGGCTCAAGCGGGCGTAGGGTGCACCTGGCCAAGCCCCTGGATCTGCTCCCGCAGCTGCTGCGCCAACACTTTTCGGTCCTCGCCTGGCGGCTGCGGTGCGCCGAAAACGACGCGGGCGTGAATCCGGCGCTTGGACAAAAGATTTAGTAGATGCGGTGCGAGCGGGGTGTCGCCCCACCAGCAAATCTCGTCGGCCGTCACCCCGTCACCCTCGTCGAGCGAGAAGCCGAGCCAGGCGGGCGTAACTGGCCAACCCCGCCGCACCGCCGGGGCGAGCAATGCAGGGCGAAAAGGCAGTACCGTGCTGCCGTCGGTGGACGTACCCTCGGGAAAAAATGCCACAACCACGCCCTCCTCGACGGGCAGTTGCTCGACCGGCGGCGGCAGCTCGCCCAAGACACGCCGCAGGTCATGCACCCGGTCACGCCGGATGAACACGGTTCCTGCCCGCCGAATCATCGCGCCAAACACCGGCCAACTGCGCGTTTCGCTTTTCGCTACAAACACCATCGGCTGCACTGCGCCCAACACGAGGATGTCAAGATAGCCGACATGGTTGCTCACGAGTAGGCCGTAAGTCGGCGGCACGCCTTCCTGCGATACCCTGATGCCAAGCACCCACAGCCAGTGCCGTGCGCACCGGCACGACCACGTCGCGCGCGCGCGCACCGAGCGCGACCGGCCGGCCAATCTCACTCGAAAAAAATAATCCGCAAACGCCAACAGTATCACACCACCGAACAGCGTGCCTCGCACCGCCACGCGCACGGGATACCGCCACCAACCCGCCGGTACTTTGGCCGCAGGCTCACCAGGCCGAGAAAAATTCGGTACGGCCGGCCGCGCGGATGTAGCAGCGGGCGAAGTTGGTGAAAAAGTGGGCTGGCTGGGCTCGGTCACGCGACAAGCTTCACGGGCGGAAGACGGCGGTGGCAAGCCCCCGCGAAAAATTACCCTGCACCACGGGACGGCCAGTCTACTCGGTCCACGCCACAATGCGGAACCGTCCGTCCAACAGTTACTGGTCGGCAGGTAGACATTTTTCCTCCGTTGACAGGGCAAACGTGGCCGGGTTGTTTTGCCGCAGGGAGCGCCGCCGCTTCCCTCCCCGCACCATGGCCTCAAATTTTCTCGGCTACTTCTACTGCGACATCGGCATCGATCTCGGCACCGCCAACACGCTCGTCTATCTGAAAGACCAGGGCATCGTCCTGCGCGAACCGAGCGTTGTGGCCATTGATACGACCACCCGCCGTCCCATTGCCTACGGCGAGGAAGCCAAACGCATGCTCGGCCGTGTGCCCGGCAACATCACGGCCATCCGTCCGATGAAAGACGGCGTGATCGCCGATTTCGATGTCACGGAAGCGCTGCTCAGCCATCTCATCGGCCGCGTGCGGCGGGGCATGATCTCCGCGCCACGAGTGGTGATCGCCATCCCGTCGGGCATCACTGCCGTCGAAAAACGCGCGGTGATGGACAGTGCCACGCGGGCCGGCGCCAAAGAAGTCATTACCATTCCTGAGCCGATGGCGGCTGCCATTGGCGTGGGTCTTCCCATCTACGAGCCGGCGGCCAACATGATTGTAGACATCGGCGGCGGCACGACCGAGATCGCCGTTATCTCGCTCGGCGGCATGGTCGTCTCCCAGTCCATCCGGGTGGCGGGTGATGAGCTCAACAACGCGATTGTTGATTACATGAAGCGCGCCTACAACCTGCTCATCGGCGAGCGCACTGCCGAAGAAATTAAAATTTCGGTCGGCTCAGCCTACCCCCTTGATGAAGAGCTCAGCATGGAGGTGAAGGGTCGCGACTCGGTGGCCGGCCTACCCAAGACCATTCATATCACCTCGCAGGAAATCCGCGAGGCGCTCAGCGCCCCCATCGGCCAAATCGTGGACACGGTGCGGATGACGTTGGAACGCTGCCCGCCCGAGCTTTCGGCCGACCTCGTCGACCGCGGCTTTGTCATGGCCGGCGGCGGTTCGCTCATCCGGGGCATCGACAAACTCCTTAGTGAAAAGACCGGCCTGCCCGTGACGGTCGCCGAAGATCCGCTCTCGGCTGTGGCCAATGGCACCGGCATCTTCATGAACAACCTCAAAAGTTGGACCGGTCGGTCGGTGACCTGAGCTGCCCCGGCCGATCATTGGTGTGACGTGGCCTAGTCTATTGGCAGCGATTGGGTCTCGTCTTCGCTTCGAGTCATATTTAGCAAAAAGGCCTCACCCGAGAGTGAGGCCTAAGAAATAACCACACGCCAATTAAGGCGTGGCGTAAAGCGGGCCAACTCAGCCCGCTACCGGCACCGCGGCAGCGGCCGGAGCGGCTTTGGTGGCAGCCACGCGGTTTTCCCGCGCCTTCACGGCGACCGCGGCCTTGCCAGTGAGATCGCGCAGATAGTACAGGCGGGCGCGCATGTTCTCTGACTCCTGCTCGACCTCGATCTTCTCAATGTTCGGCGAGTTGACCGGAAACACACGCTCGACGCCCTCACCGTAGCTGATGCGGCGGACGGTGAACGTCTCGTGAATACCATGCCCTTTGCGGGCGATGACGATGCCGGAGTAAATTTGCACGCGCTCTTTGTCGCCCTCGCGAACCTTGGTGTGGACGCGCACGCCGTCGCCGACTTTGAACGGCGTGACGTCGGCTTTGACCTGTGAGAGGGAGATGGCTTGGATGATGGGATTCATGGGAGCGGTTGGTAAAGTGTGAGTTATTTGAGAAGATCGGGCCGCACAAGGCGGGTTTTCTCCTCGGAACGTGCGCGCCGCCAAGCTTCGATGTCACCGTGGTGCCCCGAGAGGAGCACTTCTGGCACGGACATACCCCGGAACTCGGCGGGACGCGTGTAATGAGGAAAGTCGAGCAGCTTGCCGGTGAAACTTTCGTGCGTCAACGACTTTTCCTCACCCAAAACGCCTGGGATGAAACGCGCCAGCGCGTCTATCACCACGGCGGCGGCCAGCGTGCCGTTGGTGAGGACGTAATCGCCGATGGAAATTTCCTGATCAATCACCCGGTCGCGGATGCGCTGGTCAATGCCCTCGTAGTGGCCGCTCAATAAAATAAGGTGCGACTGTTGCGCCAACTCGCGCGCCAGCGGCTCGGAAAAGGGTGTGCCGTCGGGCGTCAGATAAATGCGACGGCAGCCCGGCGTCTGAAGCTGCTCGATGGCCGCAAACACCGGCTCAGGCTTAAGCACCATGCCCGCGCCGCCGCCAAACGGTCGGTCATCGGCGGTGCGGTGCTTGTCGGTCGTCCAGTCGCGTAGGTCGCGAACCTTCACCCCAAGGAGTCCGCGTTCGATGCCCTTGCCCAAAATACTCTCGGCCAGAAAACCATCGAGCATCCGCGGGAACAGCGTGAGGACATCGATGTGCAGTGGCATGGGCGGTGTTGTTCAACGCAAAGGTGCGAAGCCGAGAAAACGTCAAGCCGGATGCGGTGGGTGCGGCAGGTGCGGCGGGTTAAAATGCAAAGGCCCCGGAGTTCTTCCGAGGCCCGCACGAATCTTTGTAATCGCGGCTCAGCCCGCCATGGCGACTGAAATCAGGCCGTCGCAGCCGGGGCCGCCACGGCGGCGGACGCGGTCGCGGCAGCGGCACGACGGAAACGCTTGATCATAGCGTGCAGCGTGTCGGTCGGCTGCGCGCCTTTGCTCAGCCAGTAGTCCACGCGGTCGAGCTTGAGATTAACCTGCCGAGCCTTGGTGCGCGGGTCATAGGTACCGAGCACTTCAACGGGATCGCCATCGCGGCGCGAGCGGGCCTCGGCCACGACGACGCGGTAATGCGGCTGGTGCGTGGTGCCGATGCGGGTGAGACGGATTTTGAGTGACATGACGGAGTTTTGGCGGAGCTAGTTCTGGTTGAAAAGAGGTTGATGAGACCGCATCCCACAACCCTTGTCAAGCCCCTGCTCACGGGGTCGCACCAACCTCTCCTCAATCACGGTCGCATCCGACCTATTCTCCCCTCCCCGTCCCTTCACGCTTGGCAAGCGCTGACCGCGCCGCACACTCATCGCCTTCTCCTTTCGCGTGTATGACCAACGATATTCTCTGGCTCGTCCGGCTCGGTCTTGACCAACGGCTCTTTACACGCGCTCAGGCCGTCGCCGTCCGCGACGCTCTCGGAGATGCCGTCACCCTCGGCGATTTCGCGCAGCAGCTCATTGACGACGGCCTCGTCGACGAAACCAACCTCGCCACGCTCGAAAAACTCGCCGGCCTGGCGCAGGCCAAAGGACCGAAAGGTCCGCCCGCCCTCGACCCTTTTGACCAGAACGAGACGGCGGTACCCTTCGCGCCGCCTGTTTCCTCCAGTCCGTTCGCGACCCCGGTGGAAAACAGCGGCCCTCGCGCCTTCGGACCCGCGCCGAAATTTCCTTTCGACCAACTTCCCGCGATGGACGCTGACGCCGTCGCCGCCGGGATGCGTGAGCTTCTCCGTGCGACCGCCCGCCATGGCGCGAGTGACCTCCATCTCTCTACTGGCGCGCGTCCGTTCATCCGCAAAGATCGCGCCCTCGCTTTTCTCTCCGACCATACCCTTACCGCCGACGACTCCCAGCGCCTGAACACCGCGCTGCTCTCCGACGGCCAGCGCAAAATTTTCGCCGATCGCAAAGACTTTGACTACGCGCTCGCCCTCGGGGGCTCGTCCGCCGAAGTCGCGGCGCAGACTGACCGCTATCGAGTCAATCTCATGGTCCACAAAAACGGGCCCGCCGGTGCTTACCGCATGGTCCCGGAAAAAATACGCACGCTCACTGACCTCGGCTTCGAGCAGCATATCCAGACCATCAACAAACTTCTTTCCTACCACAACGGCCTCATCCTTGTCACCGGACCCGTCGGCTCCGGCAAGACCACCACGCTCGCCTCGATGGTCGCCTATCTTAACGAGACGCGCACGGACCACATCATCACCGTCGAGGATCCCATTGAGGTCGTCCAACCCGCTAAAGGCTGCAACGTCACCCAGCGCGAGGTTGGTTCGCACACCAAGTCCTTTGCCACCGCGCTCAAAGGCGCGCTCCGCGAGGACCCCGACGTGATTGTCATCGGCGAGCTGCGCGACCTCGAGACTATCGAGATGGCGATCAGTGCCAGCGAAACCGGCCACTTGGTCATCGGCACGATGCACACGAGCGACGCCTCGACCACGCTCAATCGGCTCCTTGATGTGTTTCCCCCTGCGCAGCAGACCCAGATCCGCGCCAGCGTGGCCGAGAGCCTGCGCGGCGCC
>CAIQKQ010000248.1 GCA_903872425.1 uncultured Opitutia bacterium
CGCTGGTTGGGGTGTTTGCGGAAGGTTGGGTGCAGCGCGTGGCGGCGGCGTTTGATGTGCTCGGCGTGGCGGCGGGCGTCGTCGCGCATGGTGCGATGAACGCAACGCGGGGGATTGATGAGATCACGACGGCGACGGCGAATCGCGTGCGCGGCTTCGGCCGGCTGGCGGTTGTAGACGACGTGTGGCGCGCGGAGAATTTCGGGCTGCGTACCGCGTCATTTGACGAGCTGAAAGGCGGTGATCTCGCGAGAAATTTGAGAATCCTAGACGAGATTCTCGACGGTCACGGTCCGGCGGGGCTAGTGGACACCATTGTACTCAACGCCGCGGCAGCGATGTGGATCGTAGGTCAGACCACAAATGTGCGCGACGGCCTCGCGCCCGCCCGCGAGTTACTGCTCGGCGGTGCCGTGAAAGCTAAGATCGCAGCGACGCGAGAGTTTTTTAGCGCATGAGCACGACGCCGCAATATTTCGGCACCGACGGCGTGCGCGGCCCGTATGGCGGGCCGGTAGTCAACGAGGCGTTTTTCGCGCGGCTCGCTTGTGCCGCGGGCGAATGGGTAAAGGGTAAAGCAGACGGAAAGAGAGTGACGGGGTGCATGGCTCCTCTGAGCGGCGTCGTGGCAGGAAAGCGGGTGCTGATCGGCTGTGACCCCCGGCATTCGGGCCGCCGATTATTGCAAGCCGTGATCGCAGGCTTGCGCATAGCGGAACTAGAGCCGGTATATCTTGGCGTATTGCCGACACCGGCTGTGGCTCAGGCAATGAAGATGGAAGGTGTGCCTTTGGGTGTGGTTATCACGGCTTCGCACAATCCCGCGGGTGACAACGGTATTAAATTATTTAAACGCGACGGTCGGAAGTTGTCGGAAGAAGAAGAGGGGCAGATTGAGGCTTTGTTGCCGGATGAGCCGGGCAGAGAGAAAGCGCTGGCGAAGGCGTGGGAGGAAGAAATCAAAGCAAATCAGGGTAAACCATGGATCCTCGGAGGAGACGAAACGAGCATACAGTATGTAGAAGCATTGAGCGGACGACTGCCGGGAAATTGTTTACGTGGCTGGCATGTGGTGTTGGACACTGCCAACGGGGCGACGTTTTGGACGAGCCTTCGTGTTTTGGAAAAATTCGGCGCGAGTATCTTCAAAATAGGCAATGAACCTTTTGGTGCGAACATCAACGCCGGTTGCGGCAGTGAGCATCCGGAGAAAATGTGCGCGGCCGTGCGTGAGCACGGTGCGCGGCTAGGGATTGCACATGATGGCGATGGTGACCGATGCGTGTTGTGCGACGAGGGTGGTGAAGTGCTCGATGGCGACGAGATTTTGACGTTGCTCGCGTTGCACGCGTTGCGCGAGGGCCGTTTGGCGGCCGATACGCTGGTCGTCACGGTACAGAGTAACTTAGGCGTGGATGCTGCGGTCGCGGCGGCTGGAGGGCGAGTAGTGCGGACGCCGGTCGGCGACCGGCATGTGGCCGAGAAAATGCGCGAGCTCGGCGCGACATTGGGCGGTGAATCGAGCGGGCATATTATATGCGCCGATGTGTCGCCGACGGGTGACGGGCTGGTGGCGGCGTTACGCGTGATTGGGGTGATGCTTGCGACGGGCAAACCGCTCTCGGAGCTACGACGCGCATTGAAAAAATTTCCGATGGCGAGTACGACAGTCGAGGTGGCGACGGGCGCGCCGAAGCCGTCGATCGACACGCTTCCCGCACTCACGGCGGCCATTTGTGCCATTGAGACGGAGCTAGGGGCGCGCGGTCGAGTGTTGGCTCGCTGGTCGGGCACAGAGCCCAAGTTGCGGCTACTGGTCGAGGGGCCAGACGAGGCGGTAGTGCGCGCCGGGCTGGCACGGCTGGCGGCAGCGGCACGAGTGGACTTGGAGGACAGCGGCGTGTGATGACTGCTAGGCATTGACCCGGCGGAAGCCCATTAACTCAGTGGTGGCTGTGTGGCATGAAGGGAAGCGTGAGGGGGGGTGTTAAAGTTTCTGTTACTTTCGGGTATTGCATTGACGGGCGCGGCGCGTTTTTTTATCCCACTCTTTCACCCAACTTACCCATGCCCGATGTCACTGTCTCCTCACTCGACGCTCGCCTCCAAAAGCAAGTCGAAAACGCCCAAATCGCCCTCCAGCGCGGCAACCTAGACTACGTCCTCGACGTGGCCCCTCAGGTGCTGAAGGCCGCACCCGGCTGCCTCCCAGTGCGGAAATTGCTACGCACCGCTCAGCTCAAGACTCAGGCTTCAAAGAGCAAGTTTGGTGCAAAGATGTTTGGCTCCGTCACGCAGGCAGGCTTTTTATTCGGCAGTGGCAAAGAGCCGGCCAAGATGATGGAAAACGCCGAGAAGCTACTTGCGTCCGATCCGTCGAGCCTGCCAGCGCTCAAGCTCATGGCCGAAGCCGCGGCTTCGCTGGGTTTTCCGGAAACTTCTGTGTGGGCATGGGAGTGCGCCCACGAGTCTCAGCCTAACGATATTGAGATCATGCTTAAACTCGGCGAGGGCTACCTTACGATCAAGAAGCCAAAGGAAGCCCTGCGGGTCGCCGACCTCATCCTGAAAGTAAACTCCAATGACGGCAATGCACTCAGCCTGATGCGCCGCGCCTCCGTGGTCGAGACAACCAACAAGGGCAATTGGGAAGATCAAAAGGGTTCCTTCCGCGACAAGCTCAAAGACGAGGCGTCCGTTATCTCGATGGAGCAGGCGTCAAAGGTGGTCACGTCCGAGGAAATGACGTTGCGTCTGATTGAGGAGTCGAAAGGTCGCCACGCGCAGCAGCCGGACAACCTTGATCATATCCGTGCCGTCATGGAAGGTTATCGCAAGCTGAACAACCTCACCGAGGCAATTGTATGGATCCGCAAGGCCCGTGCCCTGCCCAATGGCAAAGCCGATGTGACACTCGAGAAACTCGAGAATGACATGCAAATTGCCCAGCTCGAGGCTGAGGTGAAGGAGTTGGAAGCTTCGCTCGCGACCACACCGGCCGACAGCGCGCTCCAAGCCCAACTCGAAAAGGCAAAAGCCGGTCTGGCCGCGACCCGCCTCGCCGACGCCAAAAGCTACGTTGAGCGCTACCCGAACGACTTCGAGGGCCGTTTCACACTCGCCAATCTCTATTTTGGCTTAAAGGACTACGGCAACGCATCGGCTAACTACCAGCAGGCCCTTAAGAGCCCCAAAGTGCGCGTTCCCTCTCTCATCGGTATGGGTAAGGCGCTCAAAGCCCGCAAAATGTTCGATCTTGCCGTCGCCCAATTGCAGAACGCCAAGACCGAGACGACTAACATGGACGACACCAAGAAGGACGCCATTTACGAGCTGGCCGATTGCTACGAGAAGATGGGGAAGAAAGAAGAGGCGATGGCCGAATACAAAATTCTCTATGGCGAGGACATGGGCTACCGCGATGTGTCCGCCAAAATTGAGGCATTCTACGCCGGCGGCTAATCCGTCGGTCGACGGGAGCTTCCCGTGTGAAGGCCATTCTCTCCTTCTTGCACTAAACCGTTCTTGTCATCAGACCGATACTCAATCGGTCTGACAGTTGCTGAGCTTGCGATGCTTGTTGTCGGGGGCGAAAGATGCGAAACGAGGTAATTACCGCAAGACTAGGGCACAAAGCGCAAAGGCGCAGATATTTTTATCTGGAATTAAGGAAACTGGTAAACAAAAGGTAAGACTGTTCAAACGACATCATCTGATTACACGAGGTCCGGATCAGGTGTTACGCGCTAATTGTTTACGGCTGCGGCTGGTAGAGTGGGGCGATGACCAATTCCTGCACGACAGCGCGGGGGGGGAGCTTGGCGACGGCGACGGCCATGTCAGCCACGTCTTCGGGCTGGAGCATGCGGGCGCGGTGCTCGGCGGTGGGTTTTACTGGACGCTTCTCCAGGATCGGCGTCTCAACCTCTCCGGGATAGATGTTGGTCACGCGCACGTTGTCGGCATGGACCTCCAGATTGGCGAAGGTGCCAATGGCAGCCTGGGCAAATTTGGCGGCAGAGTAGGGCAATCCGGCGAGCGGCAGCCCGCGGCGGCCGGCAACGGAGACGACATTAATGATAAGGCCGGCCTTACGCGCACGCATCGCCGGCAGTACGGCGTGCAGGCAGTTGAACGCGCCTGTGGCGTTGATGGTCATCACGTGGTCGAAGTCGGC
>CAIQKQ010000249.1 GCA_903872425.1 uncultured Opitutia bacterium
ATCCACTCACACCGCGTTAGCGGCCCACACCGCACTTCGAGCGGAATGAAGTCGCCCAGAACAAAGAGCTGGGACATCTTCTGCGACCACGCAACGCTCGACCACTGACAGTGATCCGAGAAGTGGACTCGCCAGGCACCGCCGCGCAGGAAGAGCAGCCGCTCGCGCACGTCTTGCACCTGCGCTGCGATCCCCGTTCGCGGCTGCTCAATGATTGCCGTTGCTTGCACACGACACGCAGCATCCTCGGCCATGTCCATGAGCTGCACACGCGCCGCATCATCGTCCTTCGCCCTGCGCGAGGTAGCAGTCCATGCACCGTCATTCCGGCGAGCTCGATATTCTTGACCTTGAGGGGCACTGGAAACCGTGCCACAATTCGGCGAGCCGAGGACAACACGCAGTGCCGTCACTGGCAAACGCCACACGTCCCACATCACACGCGCCAGTTCATTGAGCGTCGGCGCCGCAGCCGGCCGCCCCTGAATGTAAGCTGCCCTCACTCCGTTGGCATTGCGAACTCGTAGCATGTCAGTCACGATGCGATCACTCGGCGCATAGAGGTCACATGCCACATAGCACGCATCCGGGCAGTGGCTCACAGCCACGCCAGAGGAGAACGATCCCGCCCCGAAATCGTACACCACAAACCGAGAATCCTTCGACCGATTCGCCGGCTGCTTGTAGCGCGATAGGTAGCAACGGCCGGCTTCACGCGGCAGCCCTGAGTAATCACGAAGCCCCAGCGCCGCCGGCAGCGAAGCCACGCCGTCCACGAACGGCAGCACCACCGGAGCTGAAGGAAACGCCTGCGGAACCTGCACCGCTTCGTGCTGGCGCCTCCGCCCGCTGTGCTGCGCACTACTTATGCCAGCCGAGCCCGACGCACGCCCACTGGAACCAGCTGATGACCGTCCGTCATACACATCACGTCCGGAGCCACCACCGCGGTCACTCATAGGCGCATCTCGAGAGCCGGCCCCGCGAGAACCCGAGAACTCGACCCGAGCTGCGGCAGATCTCGACTGCGCCGCCTCACGATCCCAACGAACTACATAAACGTGAATGTCCGAGTTCTTCCGTGCCCACGCACTCAGGAGGCGAAGGTAGTCGCTCCAGGCTCCGCACGCGACTCCGCAGCCCAGGTTATGCGGGAAGGCGACACTCCTTAGCCGCGGCCGCACTTTGGCTAGCGAGTCCAAACACCGCTCCATGTTGTTCAAACGATCACTGTAGCTGTCACCAGCCGCACCGTATGATCCAGGCGCCAGCTGCCCAAAGAGTAGCGCCACCGCCGGACGGAACCCGCTTCGCCTGCTTGTCGCAGATGAACCCGATGATGCCCACCGCATCTGAATGGTGCCCGGCTGAAACATTTGCCCACGACCCTCGTGATGCAGCGGTTCCGATGGCTCACTGTAGCGAAACTTATCCATCACAGCTCTAGCCAACCCACCATAACTCGCGTCGTAACAGTGGACCTGATGGGCAATCGCCTCCACCAGCGTTTCAAGATGATCGTCCAACAGCCCATCCGGCAGGGAAATAAAACGCATGTTGCTAACGGAGTCAGAATCGGTCCCAGTCGGCTCTGCCTGCCGCCGCACTTCAATCTCACCCGCTCGCGCCGCTGCCGTGAGAGCCATGAAGCAGAGACTCGCTTGCGGCTGCAGAGGCACTGAGCCACAAGCCTCACGACATGTCGTTGCAGCAACTGCAGATGACACGCCCCGACACAGCTCTGGCTGAAGCAGGCGTTCCGCACGGCCTTGGCCAGCAGCCTCAGCGTCCCATGCGAGATCATGCTTTCGCCAGTCACGCAGCAAACGACGCTCGCGAGCCCGGGCACTGACAACCTCATTCGACGTTGACAATGACAAGCCAAACCGACGCAGCTCAGCAGCCGGCGAATCAAGATCGCCGCAGCCGGCACCGGCAT
>CAIQKQ010000250.1 GCA_903872425.1 uncultured Opitutia bacterium
ACATGACGGAAAAAGATGAAGGATGAATGAAAGAGGTTTAAGAGGAAACGCTGCGTGCGGCGGATCAAGGCGGCTTCGGCGCGGTGGACTGACTACCGGGGTTGGCCGGTTTTGGCGCGGCAACCGAGGGCGATTTGGCCGGGCGCGTGAGATGATCGCGGCCGAGCCATGTGTTGGCCCAGGAGGAAGTGCGGCGCAAGCCCTGATCCTGCACGACAGGAGTATGGGCCAGCAGTTGCCCCTCAATGCCGTCGGACTTGAGACGCTCGTAGGCGCGCAGCCAGATGCAGTCGCCAAAACCGTCCACCTCGCAGCGGCCGTCGCGTGTGCCGCCGCAGGGGCCGTTACGTTGGTTTTTCGCGCACTGCGACTCGGGGCAGAGATAGGCGATCTCGGGTAGCGAGCAGTCGCCACAGTCCTGACAGGCGAAGAGCGCTACTTTGCTCGCGTGCTCGACGAGGCGCATGAGTTTTGGGCCCTGCGCGGGGTCGGCCGAGCTGGCGCAAAGCTTGGCGCCGAGTCGGGCGACGGTACCGCCGGGGGTGAACATCGCGCTGTGCGCCCACTTTGAGATTTGATAAGCCGCGCTGATGTGGCGGGATTTCTCCTCGGGCATGACAGCGCGCTTCGTCGGATCAGCGAGACCGGTGGCGGCATCGGCCGCGTAGAAAAAATACTCGCCCTCGCGCGAGAAGGACAGCTCGCGGGCGAACTGTTTCCAATCTTCGGGCGCGAACGTCTTTTCAATCGCGAGGACTTTCTCCACGGCCGCGATGTCGTGGACGCCGCCGAGATACGCACCGCGATAGCCGAGACCGCGATAGATGGCGACCTGCTTTGCGGCGAATTCGAGAAAGAAACCTTTTCCCTTGTCGGGCGACGTACCGTGTTTCTGGCAAAGCTCATTGAGCTCGTGGCTCACCACGACGCCAGGGATGCGCCCCTCGTGGAAGACCTGCGCGACGCGCGCGCCGAGCACGTAGACGTTACCGATGAGCGGCGTATCGCCGAGCCCGTGCGCCCGCATGTAGGCGTGTTGTTCGCTTTTCTTGCGCGCGTCGAATCCGATCTGGTTGATGATGAAATTGGCCCCGGCGCGGATTTTCGCCGCAAGCTTGGCGTATTGTGGCATCACTTCGCCCTCACGCAGCTTGAAGTTGGTCGTGACCGCGCCGATGAGGAAATTCGTTTTCCCCAGCCGCGCGCGCTTGCCGCCGCCGCGCGGGTCATTGGGGTCGAGGCCGTCGTTCATCTGGCGCAGCATGGCGACGAGCGCGACGGAATCGATGTCGAAGACCGGCTTGGCCGTGCCACCGTTGCCGGCGATGGGGTAGTCGCCGGTCATCGCGAGGATGTTGTTAAAACCCTCGCTGTGCAGGAGCCACGCCTCGCTCTCCAGCGCGTTGCGGTTGAGATCCTTGCAGGTGAGGTGGATCACGACCTCCTTGCCCGCGTAGAGGGCGGGCTTGCCGAGCGCGGTGGGCGCGAGCTGCGGGTTGCCGCCGGCGTTGTCGGTGATGGAGACCCAGTCCACGCGCGGCGACTCGACGAGGCCGTGCAAAAAATCGCGGGCCTTGATCGCGCTGCCCTCCGCCAT
>CAIQKQ010000251.1 GCA_903872425.1 uncultured Opitutia bacterium
GCGCGAGCTGCTGCGCGAGCCGATTGAGCTCGCGAACGGAACGCCGAAAGCGCCCGATACGGCGGCCGATCCGACGCCCGCCCGCCTGCGCGGCGAGGTAGCGTTTGAGGCAGTGAGTTTTCGTTATCCTTCGCGTCCCGATATCGCCGTGCTGCACGACATCACTCTCGCCGCGCGGGCTGGCGAGCGTATCGCCCTCGTCGGCCCGAGCGGCGCGGGCAAGTCTACGCTCACCGCATTGCTCCTGCGCTTCTACGCGCCGGAGAGCGGCCGACTGCTGCTCGACGGGCGCGACAGCCGCGACTATCCGCTGCACTGGCTGCGCGGGCAGATGGCGATTGTCCCGCAGGACGTGCTGCTCTTTGGCGGCACGATCGCGGAGAACATCGTTTATGGCCGGCCCGGTGCGGACGACGCCGCCATCCGCGAGGCCGCCCGCCTCGCCAACGCGGACGAGTTCATCTCCGGTTTCCCCGAGGGCTACGCCACGCTCGTTGGTGACCGGGGCATCCAGCTCTCCGGCGGCCAACGTCAGCGCATTGCCATCGCCCGCGCGATCCTCAAGAATCCCGCCATCCTCATCCTCGACGAGGCGACCAGCTCGCTCGACAGCGAGAGCGAGCGGCTGGTGCAGGTCGCGCTTGAGCGACTGATGGCGGGCCGCACGACTTTTATCGTCGCGCACCGGCTGGCCACGATCCGCACGGCAGACCGCATCGCGGTGCTAGAGGCCGGCCGGGTGGTGGAGTTGGGCAACCACGCCGAGCTCTCAGCCAAGCCCGATGGCCTTTACCGCCGGCTCAGCTCGCTGCAATTCGGGCAGGGAGAGATTCTGGCGGCTGCTATCCCGGCAACAATAATTAAAACCTGACCCCTTCTGGCTTCTCGTAGCGCCGTTTGCCCTCAACGCCTGCCAGATGTCGATTTTTGACTGTTCGACTTACCGGCTGGCAAACGTGAACTGCCGACGGCGACGCCAAACGGCGAGGCCAAGCATGGCGGTTCCAGCGATTGCGGTAAAGGTGGATGGCTCCGGGATGGACGACACGCCGACAAAGGCTATCGCACGATTGTTTGCACCTATGGTACCGATCTGAGTTTTGGCTCCGTTTGTAATATCAATAGAGAAAAAATTGCGGCTAAGATCTGAACCCAGCATGGTGCCAGTGATCGTCAAGGCCAGCGCGAACAACACCGACACCCTGAAACCATAGAGCAAACGTGCCAGCAAATCGCGGCCACGGTCGTCGGTGCCCAGCCAGTTGTCCGCTGAAGGCGGCGCGGGGTTGGGCTCTTTGGCGAAGTAATTCAGCGTCCCGTGGTGATACGGATTCAGCGGGTACACCGCCCAATTGCCGGGCTGCTGAAACTGCTGGCGAATGAAGGGGTCGAGGAAATCGGTGGGCGTGGCGAAGTCGCCGCCAAAAGCGGTTTCAGGCGGGTTTTTGAAGACCGGAAAGTACATCTGCCCTTGGTAGCTGGCCACCAGCGGTTTGTCGTTCGACACAAATTCAGCCCCCAAGCTGACCACAAACAAGTTGACAAACAACACCAGGCTGACAAAGCCCAGCCGGTTGCGTCTGAAACGCTGCCAAGCCAGGGCGGAGGGGGACAAGGAAACGGTGGCCATGGCGGTCAATCAAACTTCACGCGCGGGTCCACCCACACGTAACACAGGTCGCTGATGAGCTTGGTGACCAAGCCAATCAGGGTGAACAAATACAGCGTGCCCAACACCACCGGGTAGTCGCGGCGCATCACACTCTCGTAGCTCAAGAGACCCAAGCCATCGAGTGAAAACAAGGTTTCAATCAACAAGGAGCCGGTGAAAAAAGCACCAATGAACGCCGCCGGAAAACCCGTGACCAGGGGAATCAGCGCGTTGCGCATGACGTGCTTCCACAGCACTTTGCGTTCGCTCAAACCTTTGGCACGTGCGGTGAGCACGTATTGCTTGCCAATCTCTTCCAGAAACGCATTTTTCGTCAGCATGGTGGTGACCGCAAACGCGCCCAAGACGCTGGCGGTGATGGGCATGGCGATGTGCCACAGGTAGTCCACCACTTTGGCGCCAGCGCTCAAGGTGTCCCAGTTGCTGGACGTCAAGCCGCGCAGCGGAAACCACTGTAACTGGCCGCCAAACACCACGAGCAAGGCCACGCCCAAGACAAAGCCGGGAATCGCATAACCAATCAACACGACGATGCTGGTGAGCATGTCAAACCGGGTCCCGGCCCGCACCGCCTTGGCGATGCCCAGCGGCACCGA
>CAIQKQ010000252.1 GCA_903872425.1 uncultured Opitutia bacterium
AAGCACCAGTGGAAAAGAAACAGGGACGGAGGAGCCGAACCGGCTCCGACCGGACCCGGTATACGTATGAGGAGAAGTTACGGGCGGTGAAGCTGCTAGCGGAGGAAGGCTTCAAGATGCGAGCCTCGGTCTCACCGACGATCATAGCCGCCGACACGGCCAAGGCCGTATCATGCTAGTCGAGGATGACGAGCTCGTACGCTCGGTATCCGTCATGCTCGCGCAAACACTCGGCTATGAGGTTGTGAGCTTCGGAAGCAGTGCCGAGGCGCTGGCGCACGCCCGCACCACCCGGCTCGCCGGCATCGACATGCTGCTGACCGACGTGGTGATGCCTGAGGTCAATGGCCAAACCCTCGCGCGCGAGTGTCTCGCCATCATGCCGGGGCTACGCGTACTCTACATGTCCGGCTATGTGGACGATCCGCTCACCCAGCATACCTTTGCACATGAGGGCGCGCACTTCCTCGCCAAGCCATTCTCCGCTGACGAGTTTGCCGCCAAGCTCGCCCATGTGATGATCGGTCCGTAAAGGTCGCCTGGTCGTGGAGGCAACCTCCCTCCATCACCGCCACCGCACGGTGTGGCGACCGTCGGACATGATACCGAGATCGAAATGCCAAGCGTCCTGCGGTAGCCATGCGGCGATGTTCTCTGGCCACTCGACCGCGAGACACCATGGACTCACAAGAAAGTCCTCCAACATCAACGACTCGATCTGCCGCGCGTCGTCCAACCGGTAGGCGTCGAGATGGGCGAGCAGTCGCGCCGGGCCACGATGCAGGGTCAAAAGGTTGAACGTCGGGCTCGTCACCGTCGTCGAAACCCCAAGTCCCTTTGCCAGTCCTTGCACAAATGTCGTTTTACCGACCCCCAGCGTACCGTGCAATGCCAGCACGATATCCTCCGGTAGCTCACTCGCCAGCTCGCTTGCCAGCGCCCGAGTCTCGTCGGCTGTCGCCGTCGTCACGCCTGCACGGAGTTTTTCGAGGATATTCATGGAAGAATTGGCCACGAAGAACACGATAAGACGCAAAAATGGAAAGTCCGAGACATGGGCAGGATGCCCATGTCCCGAAGTGGGGTGTGTCGCAATAACGGCATCATAGCTTCCGTGTAATTCAGATTTTTGTGCAGCTTTGTGTTATTCGTAGCCATTCCCTCAGCGCAAATGCTCGAAGCCCTGGTACTCGGCCAAATCCAGCGCGTTTGTTGGCCGCTGGCCAGCCCGCACAAACTTCCCAATACAGCTCAACCGTGTGCGCGAAAATTTCCGCCGCCACGCTCGGATAAACTCCACCGGTTCCACCTCGCCAGCTACAGCAAAAAGCAGTTCGTAGTCCTCCCCGTCGCCCAGTGTTGCGCGCAGATCGCACCCGCGCCGCCTGGGCAACGCAGCTACGTCGAGCGCTGGTTCCGCACCCGGCGGCGTAAGCGCGCGCAAGTCCTTCGCCAGTCCGTCGCTCAGATCGAGCATGGCACGCACCTCGGCCCGCCCCGCCAACCACGCGCCTTCAGCAAGGCGCGGCGAAAACCTCCAATGATGCTCGCTCGCCAAGCTGCCACCGAGCACCCCCGTAACAAAAATCCAGTCGCGCGTACGCGCCCCGTTACGTGTTAGCGTGCGCGGTGCCACTTGCTCACCGACCAGCGTCATCGTCGCCACAATCCCGCCGACGTGCCGCGCCACGTCTCCACCCACAACTGGCACCCCATACTGGCGACTCACCGCCGCCAGCCCACGATAAAACCCCTCCAGCCAATCCAGTTTCACACCCGGATCCAACGCGAGTGCCACGACCGCTGCACGGGGACGTCCGCCCATCGCCGCGATGTCGCTTAGGTTGCGTTTAAAAAGTTTCTCGCCCACCCCGCGCGGCGGCACGGTTGCATTGAAATGTTCGCCATAGATGACTGGATCCACCGTGAGCAACGGGCGTCCGAGTATCGCCGGCAACACCGCACAGTCATCGCCGATGCCGAACGGCGCGCGCGGCGACGTAGCGCCCAGCCAGTGACGGATGGCTGCAATCAGCTTAGTCTCACCTAAGGCTGTGACAGACTCTGCGCGTTTTTGAGTGAACGGATGCACGGGCAGAGATTATTTCGGTGGGTCGAGCAGCAAAACCAGAATTGTGTTCAAATTGAACAGCGCGTGCGCGCCAATCGGCACCGCGAGATTACCGGTACGCTCGTAGGCGAGTTCCAGCACCACCCCCATGGCCAGCAGCGGCGCGAAGGCCGTTAGCCCGTGCAATGCCGCCCATAACGCCGCGGGTAGTAGCAACGCGCCCCAATGTGGCAGCCGCCCCCGCGCGTAGCGAAAGAGTAACCCACGAAACACCAACTCCTCCGCCACCGGTGCGAGCACCACGGCCGCGATACTCATTACTGCCAGTTGTCCTGGCGTCTTGAGGTCCAGAAAGTTTTCCACCACATCCTGCAACTCTGTCGGCAGCCCAGCCAGTTCCAGCACCGCTTGCCAGCCAAAGGCCACCCCACTCACCAATGGCAGCACCAGCAAAAATGTCACGAAGCCCGAACGAATAAAATGCGCGTGTGGCAGCGCCAAGGCCGCTTCGCCCAGCCGAGAATTACGCCGCAATCCTGCGTAGGCGAGAATCACCCCAAGGGGTAGCCCGGTGCTGCTGATAACCAACCGAGTGTCTGGATTAATCTCGAGTGCTTGTGCCCCGTAAGAAAGTACCAGCAACCCAACTAAGCCCGTCGCAAACACGCCCCAGACCATCAGCCCGAAATCCAGCGGTTCAACTTCCCAGCGCGCCAAACCTGACGTGATACTACCCTTTGTCAGTTGACGCGAAAATCGCCAAAACAGCGCCAGCCCGGCTAGGGCGAGCGTCATCTCGACGGCAGCAACGAGCGGCAAATAATCCTTCATGTACCGTGACACTCGCAGGCCCTACGAATCATTTCAAGGGCCGCAACGCGATCGCGTTCGGGCAACTCCCCCCTTCGGCCACAAATTGCGCCCGACAACGTGGACAGTAGCTGCGACTAGTCGCGCCGTCCGGGGCAGGCGGTGCGAAGAGTATCGCGACGTCCACCCGCTCATGTATTAGCAATTCCTCTAGCTCGCGCTCGAGCGCAGCGCGGAACCACGTGAGCACCTCGCTCACCAGCGGTCCATCACCATCGCCGGGCGAGACCAGCGGCCAGCGAAGGTCGGCGAACGCGTTGAAGATTAACTCGTCGCGCGCGGTATGGGGTGCGAAGGCAAGTGCGACCGCGACGGGATGCGAGACCGGAAACCATTCCGCGCTGAGCAGTGCGCGTAGTCGTAACGCTGATGGCGGAAAAAAAAGCGCGCCCATAAGCGGATTATTCACAGCCGTGCTGCGGTGCACAAGCCGAAGCAGGTGACCCCGTTCCCACCACGCCAAGCCGATGAGTACCGCGTGCAACAAGAGCAGGCTGATGCCCAGACTAGTTTGTGTGATTACAACCTGTTCCGGCAATCGACCGAGAAAGGCTGCGGTGAGAATCACCGCCCCGACCAACGCCAAAAGGTTGCCCCATACGAGTAGACTTGTTCGTGTCCGCAATACGGCTGCCCGCCGGCGCAAGTGCGCGGGTCTTAGCCACAGGCGCAGCGATGCGTTGAGGAGCTTGGCGCGGGCGTCAGAAGGGAGCGGCGTGCAGGCGACCGCGAGGCCATGCAGCTCGTCGGCGCGCATATGGCCGGTGGCGGCGCAAAAGATTTTCCCATTGATGACCAGCTGACCACCGACCTCGCTCACATCTGCGATATCCTCCCAACGCCAAGCCTGTACGTGACCGGGTTCGTTGGCCGGGCGGCCGGCGGTACCAGCGGGGCGATTGCAGATTCCGGCCGGCGAAAAGGAAAACGGCACGTCATCGGTTAACATACGCCAGCCGCCGGGCCAAGGACTGAGCAAATGCCAGCGCCGCCATGCCGGCTGCGCGCTTGGACCGCCGAACCAACTAAGCAGCGCGAACCGCGCCCGCCGCCCCGCCAGCGCGCCGTCGAGCAAATAGAGCGCCCAAAATACGGTGGCGAGCAGCGCGTGGTCAGACATGGTTGGCGGGGGAGAATTGAGTAAAGTTCTAAGTCTGTAACAATAACGAGACGGCTACCATATTCCCGTGTGTTCCCCTCTAACCTATATGGCGTGTCCCTCCTCGGACCATTTGCCGCCAACCACCAGCAAGGGAACCTACACGCGGCCAGTAATTTTTTTCCAGTATTTCTTGATGAGACCACCCAGCGCCACCACGGCGAGCACGATTACTTTTTTTGCGGCCAGCAGTAACGCACCCAATTTGGCAAACAACCCGGCTTTGCCCGCGAGCACGCCCGCGCCCCCAAGCACCAGCGCGCCTAGGCCGTAGGCAGCGATCTTGTCCCCGGATTTCCACTCAGAGTATTTTTGGCCGGCCACGAAGCCGAAATTGGCGGAGAGCAGTTGTTCGGCGGTTGCCTCATCGGCCTTAAAGGTGGGCGGATCTGTCACCAAGGTCGCCTCCATCACGCCACCGCGACCGAGCAGGCGGATGCTCTCATTGATGAACGTGGTTTTGAAATTGTCACGAGATGTAGTGAGATTGATCGCCCACTTTAGGTTGTTGGTTTTCTCATCGTAGTGCGGTGGTGTGGCCCAGCCGGTGACTTTCATTTCGTCCCAGCCGCGCGCTTTGCGGGCGGCGTTAGCCTCGTCTTGATTGGCGGTCATGGATTCCATGATCTTGCCGGCATCGAGTTTGTCCTTCTCGTCGTCTTTCACATAGCCGCTGTCGTTGTAATCGAAGAAAAGCGACCAACCCTCAGGGGCGAGCAGCACGCCGGCCTCGCGTCCGCTGATGGTGTTTTGATTAAGCTCATAAAATTTCTTGATGCCGTCGTCCCCGACGAAGGCGAACTTCTCCGGCACTTTCAACTCGGCGACGCTGCCGAGCTTGGCGGTGACCGGTCCGCGCGTGAGCTTGACGCCCAGCGCCTCCAGTTTCGCGTAATAATCGGTCGGCGACAAAGGCGCCGCAGTCGGCGTCGTTGCGTCCGCCGCGCGAGTGGCGGCGAGCGGCAAAAACAACGCAAGCAAAGCGAGAAGCGGTTGTTGGTAAATTTTCATATTTTGGTCGGGCAAAACGGCGGATACCGGGAAGCGGTCAAGGCGCGGTCAGGCGGAAATTTTCCCGTCAGCGAACACGACACGTCCGGCGACAATCGTGGTCTTGACGCGACCGGTCAGTGCCTGGCCGTGCCAAGGGGAGTTGCGCGATTTACTGAATCCGGCTTTCGCGTCGTAAGTCCATTTCTCCTCGGGATCGAAGAGGCACACGTCGGCCGTCGCGCCTTCGGCAAGCGTGCCAGCAGGGAGCTTCAGCACTTGCGCAGGCAGGCGCGTCATCAGGTCAACGATGCGGGCCAGCTTGAACTTGTTTTTCCTCACCAGCACATCGAGCGAGACCGCGAGCGCAGTCTCGAGGCCGAGGATGCCGTTGGGCGCATAATCGAACTCGCGATCTTTCTCGTCAGGCGTGTGCGGAGCGTGATCGGTGGCGATGATGTCGAGCGTGCCGTCGCGCAGGCCAGCGATGATTGCGCGGCGATCGACCTCGGTCCGAAGCGGCGGATTCATCTTAAAGTTGGTGTCGTAGGTGGCGAGCGCGTCCTCGGTGAAAGCGAGGTGGTGCGGCGTCGCTTCAGCGGTCACGCGAATGCCGCGCGCCTTGGCCCGCCGGATGATGTCCACTGAAATCCCCGAGGTGATGTGCTGGAGGTGGACGTGCGCGCCGGTGCTCTCGGAGAGGATGACGTTGCGCGCGACAATGATGTCCTCGGCGGCGTGCGGCCAGCCGCGCAGGCCGAGGCGAGTGGACATGACGCCCTCGTTCATCACCGCACCGACTGTCATGGAATGGTCCTGGCAGTGGTCCATTACGGGCAAGTCGAACATCTTGGCGTATTCAAGCGCGCGGCGCATGAGATCATTGGACTGCACGCAGTCACCGTCGTCAGTGATGGCGACGACGCCGGCGCGCTTGAGCGAGCCGATGGGCGCGAGCGCCTGGCCTTTCATTCCGACGGTAATGCAGCCGGTCGGATAAACGTGGACGACGGCCCCCCGCTCGGCGGCGTCTTCGATAAATTGGATGGTGCCCGCGTTATCCGCCGGTGGCGAGGTGTTGGGCATGCACACGACAGTCGTGAATCCGCCGGCGGCGGCGCAATGCGAGCCGGTAGCGATGGTTTCCTTGTGCGTCTGGCCCGGCTCGCGGAAATGGACATGGATGTCCACGAGGCCGGGGCAGGCGACGAGGCCGCGCGCGTCAATTTTCTTCGCGCGCTTCTTCTCCGCAGCGGAGAGCGAAGCGACAAATTTGCCATCGCGAATAAAAATACTGCCGGCCGCGTCACGTTTGGCGGCGGGGTCAATCACGCGGGCGTTGCTGATCCAGAGAGAAGACATAGGAGGAATGGCCACGAAAAACACGAAAAGGCACAAAATCAGACAGGAGATTCGGACATAAGATATTTTTTAACGGAGAGGATAGGCGCACCGAAATTAATGAGCAGGCCAGTTTCTATGCGGCCAGACTTCAGATAGCCAAGTAGCTGGGCGATGTGCTCGTCAGCGACGGCACGCACGGCCTTCAATTCGACGACAAGCTGGTTTTCCACAAACAAGTCGGCGAAAAACTCGCCGAGCAAGGTGCCATCTTCATCCAACACTTTCAACGAGTGCTGTTGCTTGACCTCCACCCCCTGCTTACGGAGCCGGTGAGCCAGACCGTTTTCATATATTTTTTCCACATGGCCGTTCTTATGATAGCAATGAAGCGCGAAGCTTGTCTCGCGAACGACATCGCAGAGCTGGTTAATGTTGGCGAATTTCATGTCTCCTCCTTTTTGTGCCTTTTAGTGTTTTTCGTGGCCATTCATTCGGTCGCCGCGATGGCTTCCGGGTTGCCACCCGCGCAGAGATACAGCACGGCCATGCGCACAGCGATACCGTTGGCCACTTGTTCGAGAATCACGCTGTTCGCACCATCGGCCAGCTCGCTGTCAATCTCCACCCCGCGGTTGATCGGGCCGGGGTGCATGATGAGCGCCTGCGGGTCGAGCCACGAGGCGCGCGCTTTGTTGAGGCCAAACATCCCGGTGTATTCGCCGAGGGAGGGAAACATCCCTGCCATCTGTCGTTCGTGCTGAATCCGCAGCAGCATTACCACCTCGGCCCCGGCGAGCGCACCGCGCAGGTCGTGCGATACCGTTACGCCTAGCGCGGTAAACCACTGCGGTACCAATGTGGAGGGGCCGACGACCGTAACCGCCGCACCGAGCTTGGTGAGCGCGTGGATGTTGGAGCGCGCCACGCGGCTGAACAAAATGTCGCCAAGGATGACGACCTTGCGGCCCTTCAGCGTGCCGAGGTGCTCCTGCATCGTGAACGTGTCGAGTAGGCCCTGCGTCGGGTGCTCGTGTGCGCCGTCACCCGCATTGATGACCGGGATATCGAGCAAGCGTGAGAGGTAGAGCGGCGAGCCGGCGGCAGCATGGCGCAGAATGATCATATCCGCCCCGAGTGCGCGGATGTTTTCCGCCGTGTCGCGAAGCGTCTCGCCTTTGGTGGTCGAGGAACTGGCGGCATCAAACGCGATCACATCGGCGCTGAGGCGCTTCGCCGCCATCTCAAAGGCGAGGCGCGTGCGCGTGCTCGGCTCGAGAAAGAGGTTGACGATGGTCTGGCCACGCAACGCCGGGACGGACTTCCCGCCCTGCCCGAGGATCTGCTTGAACGCGGCGGCGGTCGCGTGGATCTGCCCGATTTCGGCGACGGAGAGTTCCTCGATGGTGAGAAGGTGGCGGCGGTTCCAAGGCATCGGGGAAACTTGTGCCGTTACCGGGCGAGACGGTAAAGCGGGAAATAGGGGAGCCGGGTTTCCCTTTGCTCACTACCAACCTAGCATCTTGCTTTGCTTTCCAATTACGGTTTAGTCACTGCTGGCTGCACTTGTTTTGCACCCATGAACCCACACCGAGCTTCAACGCTGAAATGGAGCGTTGACTGGAACAATCTCAAACCCTTGGACAAATTTTTGATGGGGGTTCCTCTGATTGGTTCTCAGAGACGGATTTTTGCGGACATTTTCCGTCAGCTGAAGGCACGCCCTG
>CAIQKQ010000253.1 GCA_903872425.1 uncultured Opitutia bacterium
GTCGCGATGACCGAATCAATCCGATATGCGATATCACTAGCGGAATCGCCGCACTTAGGATGCAATCCATAGAGGCGGAAGGACATTGCGGTGCCAGATATCAGTATTAACACTAATATTTTTTGCCTAGTATCGAATCCGTTTTTTATCTCCATAATATTGAGTTTAAGATTACCACTTCACCATCCCATTCTCCAGCCCGATTTACTCAAGCCCTCGCCACACCCTCTCAAATCCCGTCGCAATTTTCATTCCCATCTAATTTTTCGCTGTTTTGCGCTGAGTTTTACATGGCTTCTAGTCTTCCTGTTTCAAATTGATTTTTCCAACTCGGGGGCCGGCTTGAAATCAATCAACCGTTTCACGCGGTCTACCTTATAGACTTCGACCTCGAGTTTTTCGTTGAGGGCGAATCGGCGTTTGGATTTTCGGCCTAGGAGCGAACCGTGGCCGGACTCGCTGAACAACGTCGGCTCGCCGAGTGACGAGGCAGGGACGAAGCCGAATGCCATGGACTCGATCAACTCGACGAAGAAGCCATGGGGACGGACGTCGGTGATAACGGCGAGGAAGCGTGTTTTCTTTTTCTTCGCCAACTCGCGCTCGAAGAACTCCAGGAGCTTGATTTTCTGCGACTCGCGCTCGGCCTCGCTGCTGTTGATCTCAGTCAGACTCAGGTGCTCACCGAGCGCGTTGATGCGCGCCATGTTGTAGCCGGGCGTACGGCCCTCGTGGTTCGCGAGTTGATGATCTAGGACGCGGTGGACGACGAGATCGGAATACCGGCGGATGGGGGAGGTGAAATGGGTGTAATCGCGTTTGTGTAGCCCGAAATGGCCATCGGCCGTACCCCGGTAACAAGCTTTTTTAAGGCTGCGGAGAAGCTGCGTCCGCAATGTGTGGCCTTGCGGGTGCTCCTTGAGCGTGGCGAGCAGACGCACAATCTCGGCGCGCTGGGTGAGGCTGCCGGTCTGGATGCCAAAGGTGCCGAGCAACTCACGCAGTTCGGCTAGCTTCTCCTCGTCGGGCTCGTCGTGGACGCGGTAGAGCGAGGGCAGGCGCGAGGTACGTGTGAGGCGCGCGACAGCTTCGTTGGCGGCGAGCATGAACTCCTCGATGAGCTGGTGGCTTTCGTCGTTGGTGATTTTTTCGAGTCGTTCGGCGTACCCATCGGCGTCCACGAAGATCTTGGTCTCGGGCATGTCGAGATCGAGGCTACCGTGGGCCATGCGGTCACGGCGGAGCAGGCTGGCGATCGCCCATAGCTTGCGGATCCAGCCCTGTAAATCCACAAGTTCCAAATCGGTCAGCGAGCTGAGCGCGCGGCCGGTCGAGCCAGTCTGGTGTTTTGCAGGCAGCGGGAGCGCGCGGATTTTTTCGAGGTCGGATTCGAAAAGCAACGCGTAGGCCTGTTTGTACGTCAGACGTTTGCGCGAGCGGATGATGGTGTTGGCGAACGTCGTGTCTTTCAGCCGACCTTTGACGTCAAAGGTGAGAAACGCGGCCTTTGTCAGGCGGTCCTGCCCCTCGACGAGCGAGCAAAGACCATTGGAGAGTTTTTCCGGCAGCATCGGTACAACAGTGCCGACGAGGTAGGTCGAATTGCCGCGCCGCTGCGCCTCCGCGTCGAGCGCGGTGCCGGGCTTTACATAGGCGGACACGTCGGCGATATGGACGCCCACACGCGTGTCGCCGCCGTCGAGAGTTTCGAGCGAGAGCGCATCGTCGAAATCCTTCGCGTCGTCGGGATCAATCGTGAACACCGGCAGTTCCCGGTAGTCGAGCCGACCAGTGGCATCGCGCGGACGGACGTGGTCGGGGAGTGTAGCGACCTCGCGCTCGACCTCAGCGGGGAAGCGCGGGTCGAGGGAAAATTTTCGGTAGACGCCGAGCAGTTCGGCGCGCGGCTCCCAAGTTTTTCCAAGACGCTCGGTTAAGGTGCCCGTCAGAGAGTCGCGTCGGCTAGTCCACTCATTGAGGCGCGCTACGACTTTGTCGCCCGCAATGGGGGGCGGCTTGAGGCCGCTCACCACGGGGTCGCCGACTTCGACGGTTTGTACAAATCGCGGGTCGTCGGGTACGACAGTCCAGCCGGAGCGGTCGTGATGCAGCGTGCCGACTACCTCCGCACGTGCGCGCTCGACGATCGTGACGACAACGCCAGTCTGCTCATGGCCGCGTTTGTCGCGACGACGGGTTAAGCCGGGATTAACTCGGATTTCAACGCGGTCGCCGGGCAGGGCGACGCCGGTGTCCTCGGGCGGAATCTGGATCGCGTCGGCCCGCGGCTGGTCGGGCGCGGTGTCGGCGACGACGAAGCCCCACCCGCCGGCGCGGAATTGAATTTTGCCCGTGAGTAATTCACGGAGATCGGCCGCGGCCGCGCGTCGGCCAGACTGTGGGTTTCGGCCCGCCGCAATGCGTCCGGGTTGTGAGCCGGGGCGGGCGGGCATTTCGATTTCAGAAAAAGTCGCGTGGGGTCTGCTATCCGCCGCCGTCACGCTGCGACCAACTTGAAAGATCGGCCGTGGCTCTACCCTCGCGGGCGCGGGGCGGAGGAGCGAATCGCGAGCGGGGGGACGAGTTTTTTCCGCGGGGCCGCCGCCGGCGAGCGCGAGGCGGTCACCGTGAACGCGCGCCAGCTCGCCACGCGAGAGCAGCAGGCGGAGTTCGTGCGCGAACTGGGCGCGTTCCTTTTTATTGAGGCCGAGCGCGCGTGCGAGCGCGGTGTCATTGGCGGGGCGGTAATTCGGCTGGCGCAGATGGGCGAGGAGACGGTCGCGAAATTTCATGTAAAATATGCCGGCCAAACCGGTCTCGCGCGTCGCGCGGGCGGCCGGTTTTTTGCGGCTGGCAAAAGGCAACCAATGCGTTTCACTCCGGGCGATGAAAATCGTCCACGTTGCCAGCGAAGTTTTCCCCTACGTCAAAACCGGCGGGCTGGCGGATGCCGTGGGCGCACTCGTCGGCGCGTTGGCCGATGCCGGGCACGAAGTGTCGGTCTTTCTGCCCGGCTACAGCTCGGCCATTGCGCACCCGCTGGCTGCCGCGGCGGAGCGTCGGTTACAACTCCGCATCGAGATGGGCGACATTTTCATGAGTGGTGAGGTCCGCGCGTTCTCGCCGCGCAAAAATCTCACAGTCTATTTCGTGTGTCGGGAGGAGTTCTTCGACCGCCGTCATCCTTACGGTACTCCAGAACGCGACTACGAGGACAACCACCATCGGTTCATCTTTTTCTGCAAAGGCGTGGTCGAAACGCTGCGGCTCGCCGACCTGCGCGCCGACATCGTCCACGCGCACGACTGGCAAGCCGCACTTTTGCCGCTCTTGTTGCGTCATGCCGAGCAGCGGCACGGTGCGACGCTCGCGATGAAGACGGTGTTCACCGTCCACAACCTCGCGTTTCAAGGCGTGTTTCCGATGCGCTCGTTTTACCGCACGAACCTACCGGGCGAGTTGATGGGGATTGATGGCCTCGAGTTCTATGGGCAACTCAACATGATGAAAGGCGGCCTGCTTTTCGCTGACCGCGTGACGACAGTCAGCCCGCGCTACGCGCAAGAAATCCAGACGCCTGAGTTTGGCTGCGGTCTCGATGGGGTCGTGCATACGCGCGCGGGAGACATCGTCGGTTTGCTCAACGGGATTGATTCCGCCGTATGGAACCCAGTGACCGACTCGCTACTTCCCGCCCACTACTCGGTCGCCGACCTCGCGGGTAAGGCCGCGTGCCGTGCTGAGCTGTTACGACGCCACGGCCTCGACCCATCGTTCACGGGACCGGTATTTGGGATGGTCTGCCGGATCACGGAGCAGAAAGGTGTCGACCTGGTGCTCGCCAATGCGGAATTTTTCCGTACCGCCCGCGCACGCCTCATCCTGCTCGGGTCGGGCGATCCGCGTCTAGTGGCGGCGGTGCAAGAACTCGCGGCCAGCGCACCTGATCGCATTGCAGTTACCGTGCGTCTAGACGAGTCGATGAGCCACCTCGTCGAGGCGGGGAGTGATTTTTTCCTGATGCCCTCCAAGTTCGAACCGTGTGGTCTGAACCAAATGTATTCGCAGGCGTATGGTACAATCCCGCTCGTGAGTCGCGTCGGTGGTTTGGTCGACACCGTGACCGACCTCACCGAAAATCCCGCCGAAGGCACCGGCCTGATGTTCCCGCCGACCGCCGACGGACTGCGTGACGGCCTGGAACGCGCCCTCCGCCTCCATGCCGAGCCGAGCCGTCTTGCGGCGGCGCAGGCGCGCGGGATGGCGAAGGACTTCAGTTGGGCCACCGCCGCCCAAACCTACCAACGGCTCTACGACGAAGCGGTGTAAAGCAGGGCTATTTTCTGCACTTCAGTTTAAGTATACATCCGCAATTAAATCTGTCTCTCGGATGACATGAAGGATATGCGGGCTCGGGGGGCTTTTTATCGCACTCATTAGTGCCCTGATTCCCTTCCCCGAAGCGATGCCGGACTTTTTGGGTGCTGACTGGAGCGAACATTGCCAGAATTTCTTGGCTTCGTCCGTTTTATGCAAAACGGCGAGAGAAACAGGAGGTTGGTCGCCGTACTGTGTTCGGTGGTTGCCAAGGCAGGAAAAAGGCGAAAGCGTAGCCATCTTAACAACCGTTTATGCTCAAGAAATTTCTGGCGAAGCTGCGCGCGACGATTGCGCCCGCCTCCGCTCCTGCTCCGAAATCCGCCACAGCTCCGGGCGGTAAACCTGCTTCCCACGACCAGACTCATCCCACGCTTCGTCGCGCCGAGGTGCGCTCCGACCGCGGCCATGGGCGTACCTCCGAGCCCCGCGTCCCGCGTGAGCCCCGTCCGGCTGGGGCGGACGGTCGCACCCATGAGCTACGTCCTCCGCGCGAGCCGCGGGCCCGCCACGACGGCGGCACGTCGGGCTCCGAGGTAAGCCACGGTCGTCGTGACGGACGCGGTTCCCATGCGCCACGTGAAGGCGGACGGGGTGGTTTTGGTGGCGGCCCGGATGGTGGGGCGGGGCGGGGCGGCCCGCTCGGTTCGCGCGGTGGTGGCCGGCCCGGTGGTCCCGGCAGTCGAGGTGGATTTGGGGAGAAGCGTGAGCGGCCGATAATTGACAAAACTTTCGACCATCCGCGCACGGCCGACATCAAACCAGCCACGCCCGTGGACATACCGAAAATGGACACGGCGTTTACTGCGCTCGGCTTGAGTGACGCGCTCGCGTTTGGCGTACAGGAGATGGGCTACGTTACCCCGACGCCAATCCAAGCGCAGGCCATTCCCGTCGTGTTGCGCGGCGGCGACGTGATCGGTTCGGCCCAGACCGGTACGGGTAAGACGGCGGCGTTTGCTCTTCCGATCATCCAGCGGCTCGGCACGCACGGCCCGTTGCGCTGCCTCATCCTTGAGCCGACGCGCGAGCTGGCGCTGCAAGTCGAGGAGGCGTTTCAAAAATTTGCCAAGTTCACCGACCTACGCGTGACCATCGTTTATGGTGGCGTGGGTTACGGAAAGCAGGAGGACGATCTGCGCCGCGGCATGGACATTCTCGCCGCCACGCCCGGCCGGCTGCTCGACCATCTCGAGCGGGGCAACTGCTCGCTCAAGGACATTGACATCCTTGTGCTCGACGAAGTGGACCGGATGCTCGACATGGGTTTCCTGCCCGACGTGAAACGCATCGTGCAGCAGACGCCGAAGACCCGGCAGACCCTGTTCTTCACCGCCACGTTGCCGCCAGAACTCGCCTCGTTGGCGGCGTGGGCACTCAAGGACCCCGTGAAAGTCGAGATTGGCCGTGTGCGTTCGCCGGCGGAGACCGTGTCGCACGCGTTTTATCCGGTGGTGGCATCGCAAAAATTTGATCTGCTCCAACTGCTGCTGGAGCAGACGGAGTTCAAGAGCGTGTTGATTTTCACGCGCACACGCATGGGGGCCGATCGCATTGCGCAACGTTTGGAGCGCGGCGGCCACACCGTTGGCGTCATGCACTCGGACCGCAACCAACGAGAACGCATCGAGGCGCTCGCCGGCTTTAAAAGCGGCAAATATGAGGTGCTCTGCGCAACTGACATCGCTGCGCGCGGTCTCGACATCGCTGGCATCTCCCATGTGATCAACTACGACGTGCCGGAAAATGCTGAAGACTATGTCCACCGCATCGGACGTACAGGCCGGGCCAACACGACCGGCGATGCCTTTACGCTGGTGACCGAGGAAGACGTGCGCGACGCGCGAAGCATCGAGCGCTACATGGGCGTTACGGTGGAGCGAAAAAAGATCGAAGGTTTCCCCTATATTTATTCGGCGCTGTTTGACGAGAAGGCGCTGGCCGAGGTCACGGCCGCGGCGGTGAAGCCCACCAGCCGGTTGCATCGCGGTGGCGGAATGAGGCGATGAGTATGGTTTCTCGACCGATAGAAAAGACCAGTGGAGCGGTAACACGAAAAACCTCGGTCTAATTCCGTCATTTGCGCCGTCACATTTTCGCGAGCATATTCCCTCTGTGTTCACCGTTCTTAAACGCACGCTTCGACAACTGCGCCTGGTACTCAAAGGACCCAAGCCGGTGGATCGTTTTCTCGCTCGGGCGCGCGGTGTGATCCATGTCGGGGCCAACACCGGGCAGGAGCGCGACCTATACTGGCGTTTCCGTCTGCCCGTGCTCTGGGTCGAGCCGATCCCCGAGGTATTTGCCACCCTGCAAAAAAATCTCATTGGCTACCCCAACCAGCGCGCCATCCAACGGCTCGTTACCCATGAGGACGGCGCGGAGTGCCAGTTTAACGTGTCGAGCAACAACGGCCAGTCGTCATCTATTTTGCCGCTGCACGAGCACCGGGCGGTCTGGCCGGGTGTGAGCTACGCGCGTGCGGTCATGCTGCGAACCGTTACGCTACCCACGCTGTTGCGCGAGGAGGGGGTGGACGCCACACGTTACGACACGCTCGTGATGGACACGCAGGGTAGCGAACTGCTGGTGCTGCAAGGTGCCGAACCATTGCTCGCCGGTCTGCGGTTTATCAAAGCTGAGGCACCTGACTTCGAGTCCTACAAGGGTTGCTGCCGGCTGGCAGACTTGGATGCCTTTCTTACCGCGCGCGGTTTTCGCGAGCTGGCGAAGCAACGGTTTCCGGTCTCCGCCGAGGGAAAAAATTATTACGATGTCGTATATGAGCGGGAGATTATTCCGTCTCATTCACCCACTTGAAGGCCAGCGCCGCGGTCGCCGCGCCGGCAAAGTCGCTCAAGAAATATACCCCACACTGTTTCGCCGACTCTAGCCCCATCGTAACCACGCCGATGCCGACGGCTGGATTAAACGCCCCGCCAGATACACCGCCGACTGCTACGGCGCCGGTCATCACTGTCATGCCGATGGCGAGGCCATAAAACGAGTTGCCCGCCGTACCCTTGGCGGTGGCGACATTGAGCACCACCCACGCGAGGGCGAAGGTGAATAAAAATTCTACGATGACCGAAGGTACCAATGGGTGTACAGCCGTGCCGACATGGGCGAGAACCATGGATTGGCCCAGCCATTTGACGAGCAGTCCGGCCACGAGCCCGGCGGTGAACTGCGCTGCCCAGTAAGGAGACACGTCGCGAGCTTCGCACTTGCCGCGCAGATAGACTGCGAGCGTGACGGCCGGGTTGAAATGTCCACCGGAGACGTGGCCGCCGGCGAAAATCATCACCATGAGCGACGCGCCAATGGCAAGCGGCGCGAGCGGCGAGCCGGACTGCACCGCCATGCCGACGGTGAAGACGAGGAAGAAAGTACCGATGAATTCGACGAGATATTTTTTCATGGGAAGGAGGCGGATGGGCGTGGTTGGCAATTGTTAGACGATTGCTAACGGTTGCGTTGCGACCCGAGAGTTGGTCATCGGAAGTGGGAAAGACAACGCGATTCCGGTTCGGGTAGCTTGGCCGTTCTGCACGGAGCCCATACGCGCTCGTCCCAGTCTGGCCGCATTTGACCAAGTTCAAAGCAGGCGACGGGGTATTTCTTCTCCAGTTCA
>CAIQKQ010000254.1 GCA_903872425.1 uncultured Opitutia bacterium
TATGAGCGCCATCACCTATGGCAACGGTCAGAACACCCTCATCCCCGCCAACGACAACACCGGTATCCGCCTCGACTACGCCGAGAAGAGCTGGTCCGCCAACATCGCGTTGGTTGACTCGCTGTATAACACGCATGGTAACGTGTTTGCCATCCAAGACAAAGACGGCGAGTTCACCAACACGAAGGCTCTTGACGTATCCCTGACCTACAAGGGCATCCAGGACCTCACCCTGTTTGTGGCCTATGGCTACCAGGACAAGGGCAGGGCTGGCGATTACGATGGTGCGAGCGCGAAGTCCATCTCACTGTACGATGTTTGGGCGAGCTACACGATCAGCGCCGACCTCGTCGGGGCTCTCGAGTTCGTGCACTCCACCAACTCGCAGGACAGCGGCAAGTCGTCCTCGCAATGGCTCGGCACCCTGAACTACGCTTGGGACAAGCAGATCTCCACCGCCTTCCGTGTTGGTTACAACACGGACGACGCTGGTGTTGCGGGCATCAGCGCCACGCAATATACGATCGCCCCGGCCTACAAGGTCAGCGACCACTTCACCGTCCGCGGTGAGTTCTCGCACATGTCGAACGCCGCCGGCAGCACCAACTTCTTTGGTCTGCAGGGCGTGTTCACGTTCTGATCGGGTGTATACCCAATCTTAACCGGACCACACTTCGGCCGGGCGCTGGCAACAGCGCCCGGCTTTTTTGTGCCCAAAATTTGGGCCAAGTGGCATTTTGCATCCAGTGAAATGGACTGAGTGAGTGCGAACGTGGGTCGAAAACATTAAAATGGCGGCTCAGATGGCGTACAACCTGCTTAAGGTGGGCGGCTTTCGTTCCTAGTTCCTAGCAATGTCTCAGCAAACCTTATTGGGACGCCGACGCCCGCACGCTGCTCGTGCAGGTCGTAAACCCCACCGCCGGCATCCTCGCGGGCGACCGACTGGAATCGTCCATCGCTGTGGGCGCTGATGCATCGCTGCTCGTCACCACGCCGAGCGCGAGCCGCGTTTTCAAAATGCGAAACGGTGCCGCCGAGTGCCGCCAGCATTTTACGGTCGCGGCGGGCGGCTGGCTTGAGGTCATGCCCGAGCCACTCGTGCCGCATCGCGGCTGTAGTTACCGGCAGACCACGACGGTCGAGTTGGAGCCGGGTGGCGCGATGTTTTTTACAGACCAACTCATGCCTGGCCGCGTCGCGCACGGCGAGGCGTGGGAATGGGAAAAACTCTGCCTCGTCACCGAAGTGCGGCTCGGCGGCGAGCTGGTGCTGCGCGAACGCTTCGAGCAGACAGGCGTGGAACTGCGCGCCTTGGCCGCGCTCGCCGGCTCCGGCCCGGCCGCGTGCTTCGCCAACGCCATCCTGATTTCAACCGAAACCGACGAGTCATGGCGCGCGCCCCTGCACGCGCTGCATGGCGATGGCCTGTGGGTCGGTGTGAGCGCGTTGCGCCGGGGCGGCTGGAGCCTGAAGCTGGTCGCGTCCGACAGCGTAAAACTGCGCCAAGGCCTGCGCGACGCGCGGAAGATTTTGGCCCAAATTTTTCCGAAGCTCGCCTGCGACCCGCGCAAGCTCTGAATTTTTTTAGCCGACGCCGGAATCAGCGTTCGGTATTTTCTTTTCCAGAGCTTCGATCAGCGCTTCCAGCGCCTGGAGCTTTCTTACTTCCGGACCTACTATAAAAGTGAAAACAATGACAATAGCTGCGATGATCAAAGAGTGCTTGCGGTTAGCGCCGTCGAAAGGGAGCAGTGAAATTATCCCAGTAGGCACGGCGTAGCTGATGAAAAATGACCGGAATCCGTCTGTCAGTATCCGCCAAAATAAATTCAACCCCTCTAGGTGCGCTTTCCGCTTCTTCGTTGCCTGACGGGCCTCGAATTCGTCGTAGATTTGGTCGGGCGTTTTCACGGGCTCATCCTGTGATGCCAGTGGCGAACTACAGCCCCAAAACCGAACCCGCTTATGCGGCGAACAGCACCACGCCAGCCGCCGCGATGCCCCCGCCGGCGAACCGCGCGATGGTCGGCTGCCCTTTTAGGGCGAATCCGAGGCCCAAGCCGACGCCGTGCAACAGCGCCGTGGCAGCGACAAAGCCCGCGCCGTAGCTGAACCCGCCCGCCGTGGTTGACATTTCTGCGCCATGGGCCACGCCGTGAAAAATGGCGAAGACGCCGACCAGCGCCACGCTAGCCGCGACGGGCAGCCGCGCGGTCGTCGCAATCAGCAGCCCAAGAGTGAGAATCGAGGCCGCGATGCCCTGCTCCGTGCCGGGAATCGTGCCAAAGAAGTGCCCGAAGATGGCGGCCAGCGCCATCACGCTGACAAACGCCGACGGCACGAGCCAGCGCGCGCGTGCGCCCAGCTGCGCTGCCCACAGCCCAACCGCGATCATGGTGAGCAGGTGATCCCAGCCCGTCAGGGGATGGGCAAAACCGCCGTCGAAATCCCAAGTCAGGTCGTGGCCTTCGTGGCCAGGATGGGCGTGGGCGAGCACGGGAAACAGGAGAGCGAGGCCGACGATTGGGACGAGGCGAAGGATGCGGTTCATGCTGGTGAAATTAGCAATTTCTAAGCCAGCGTGTCAGCAAGTTTTTCGTCGTCGGTCGCGTCGTTTCAGTGCCAGCCGCCACCTTTGGCCGGTGCGCGCGTTTGACTTTGTTCTCGGCAGTCTGCCGAATAGCTGGGCGCTATGCTTTCCCAACTCGCCGCTGTCAACGCTGCCTTCCCCTGGTTTTTTCCGACCTTGGCGTTCATGTTCGGCGCGATGGTCGGAAGCTTTCTCAACGTCTGCATTTACCGCATTCCGGCAGAGAAATCCATCGTTACGCCCGGCTCACATTGCGCGTGTGGGAACCCAATCGCGTGGTTCGACAATATTCCGATCCTAAGCTGGTTCATCCTGCGCGGCAAGGCGCGCTGCTGCGGCCGGCCCTATTCGTTTCGTTACGTTTTCGTCGAGGCGCTGACGGGAGGTCTGTTTCTCTCGTGTTGGCTCTTGTTCCCGCCGGCAAAGGCCGCGTGCGGTTTCGTCTTTGTGAGCGCTTTGGTTGCGGCGACATTCATCGACCTCGACCATTTCATCATTCCCGACCGTTTCACCATCGGGCTGGGGCTGGTCGGCGTGATGTTGGCCACTTTTGTCCCCGCGCTTCACGACTACGCTACTATCAGTGACCGGCCGTTGCTGGCCAACCTCCTTTCAGGTGGAGACGCGATACTGGGGATGCTTATTGGCGCGGGCCTAGTCGTGTGGATCGCCGTGCTGGCGGAGGCGGCGCTGAAAAAAGAGGCTATGGGGTTCGGCGATGTGAAGCTTGTGGGAGCCATTGGCGCCTTCACCGGCTGGCAGGGAGCAGTGTTCGCGGTTTTCGGCGGCGCCGTCGTGGGTACCGGGTGGGTTTTGCTCGCGTGGCTCTGGCAAAAAATTTCGGGTAAAAAATCTGTGCTCGCGCCTCCAGCCGAGTCGGCCGAGGGCCAACCCGTCGAGATCGGACTTGGGGTGCAGGTACCGTTTGGCCCGATGCTGGCGGTTGCCGGAGCGGCACATTTTCTGTGGCTGCATGGCTGGATGTCGAACTACGTGGCAAACTTCACGCGTATCTTCGTCGGCACGCGCTAATCCGGCCGGTCGAGTAAAGAGACCTCGGTTGCCGCGTCCGGTGCCAGCGACAGCGGTAGGGCAGGATCAAGCTGGTACAACGTGAGCAACGCGAGACCGTGCCAGCCGCCCGCATCGTGAGCGACCGTCGAGCGCAACTCGCCGACCTTCTTGCCCGTTTGTATCAAGTCTGTGTCCCGCGGCGGCGGCTTGCCAGAGCCGGAGACGCGCGCGAGGCGGCGGCGAATTCTTCCCGTCCGCAAGCGTGCCATCACTTCCTGACCGAGATAACA
>CAIQKQ010000255.1 GCA_903872425.1 uncultured Opitutia bacterium
GGCGAGGAGCGAGGTGATGGCGTCGATTCCGCGGGCCATACCTTCTTCGCTAAGACGTGGTTCATTCCGGCTGATGCCGGCGCTGATGCGAGCGTCGATCGTGCGATAATGCAGGGTTTCCAGGGCGCCGCTCGCGGCGCGGTAAGCGACGAGAATTTTGATCGAGTTTGACCCTATATCAATGACGGCGACAGGGCCTGCGGGAGAGGCGTTCACAGGACGAAATCGGCAGGAGCGATCAGGACGACAAACTCACCTTTGAGGCTGCCCTTGAGCAGGCGGTCGCGAACCTCGCCGGCGCGGCCGACGAGCCATGTTTCGTGTAGCTTAGTGACTTCACGGGCGATGCAGATGACGCGCTCGGGTCCAAGTTTCGCCACAATTTCTTCGGCAAACTTATCGATGCGGTGGCAGCTTTCGTAGAGCGCGAGGGTGAATTCGAAGTCGCGATATTTTTCCAGAAATGCGGTGCGCGCGGAGGTTTTGGCGATAAGGAAGCCGGCGAAGAGAAAGCCGTTGGTGGGTAGGCCGCTGGCGCTGAGGACAGCGGCCACTGCGCAGGCGCCGGGGATTGGTATGACAGGCAAGCCGCGTCGGCGGCAGGCGCGGACGAGACGGAAGCCTGGATCGCTGATGGCGGGTGTACCAGCGTCGCTCACTAGGGCGACGGATTGTCCGGCGGCGATTTTCGCAGCTATGAACTCAGCAGCCTCGGTTTCGTTGTGATCGTGGTAGGAGACGAGCGGGCGATGCAGACCGAAGCGCGTGAGCAGTCCGCCGGTGGTGCGGGTGTCTTCACACGCGACGAGATCGACGGCGCCGAGGATGGCGCGGGCTCGCTCTGTCAGATCGGCGAGGTTACCGATGGGCGTGGCCACGACGTACAGCGTGCCGGGCGAGGGTATCAGCGAAGGGTTGGCGACGGGCTCGTTCATGCGTACACAGAAAAAATCCGGCGCGAGGCCGGATTTGGCGAGAGGGAATTGAGTGGGGGGCTTAACGGCCGGTCTGTTGGCCCATGCCTGGGATTTGGCCTTCCCAGCCGGCGGGTCGGCTCCATGGAATCGCGGTGTCTTTCTGGCGGCGGGTTTCGCAGCCACTGAGGAGGACGCCAAAAGTGGCGAGCAGAAGGAACAGGAGCGGTTTCTTGAGGGAGTGCATCGTTAGTGAGTTAAGGAGTTAATACGGCCAAATCGCCTTTGTGCAAGACGCCGCGCAGAGAATCAGGTTCCACTTGAGCGATGGAAAATTGAGACCGCACGTCGCTAATTCGGATTATGGCGAGTAATTCGGTGCCATTGCGGACAGAAAAACGTTGGTTCACGCTTGCGCCACGGATGGAGCCGTAATTGAGCACTACAAAGGAATTTTCTGGGCCGATGCTCATGACATTGGCGGAGACGCGGCCGGCGCGGCTGGAGAAGACTGCGGTGGACGCCCCGGCGGCGGTGGGTAATGCAGCGCCATTTTTCGCCGTAGCGAGCTGGCGCTCAAGTTCAGCGATGGTGTTTTTGTAAGCTTCGACTTGGGCGGGCGGAATCGCTTTGGCTCGAGTGTCGGTGAGGTCCCGTTGTAACGAGCTAAGTTCATCGCGGAGCGTGCGCTCGGCGGCTTCTCGGGCGGCGAGGGCAGCGCGAGAGGCGACGAGGTCGGAGGTAAGTTGCGCGGTGCGAGATTCAGCGGTGGCGAGTTGGGCCTTAGTGATTTCGACTTGAGCGCCGGCGGTTACGGCTTGTTTCTGAAACGAAGAGGCTAATTCGCGCGAGGCGGAAAGCTGGCCGTCGAGGGCAACAGTGCGAGCGGTGAGTTCGCGGCGTGTTTCAAGGGCTTGCCAGTACAGCGCGCCTAACGAGCCACTCACAGTGAAAGCAAGCAGGCTGAGAACGAGCAGAAGGCGGTTCATGAAGAGTGGGGTGAAAGCGGACGCAATGCGTCGCGGATTAGGCGGCTCGATAAGTAGATTTGAACCACGGGGACTTGGCGCGCTTTTTTACGCCGCTGCCTTTGTTGGCGGCGAGGTGTTCGAGGATCTTAAATGCGAGTTCGGCGGCCTCTGGCTGGCCGACTTGAGCGGCGAGTTGCTCGGCGTTGTACTGAGCTGCGGGGTCGGCCTTGAGCGCGGCGGTGAGTTTGAGTTTTAGCGCGATTACAGCTCCGGCCGCTTTCTTGCCAGCTTCGACGCCGGGTTGGTGGTAGGCGTTGATCCCGACGAGTGAGGCGTAGAAGCCGACGACGCGTTCGTAGAGGGCGATTAACATGCCAAGCGAGCGCGGGGAAACGTCGGGCAACGTGATGGTGACGGAGTGACGATCTTTTTCGCTGAGGGCGTCGCGGGTACCGAGATAGAAGCCTTGGAGGAAATCGCCGGCGGTGATGCCGGGTTCAACTTCGAGAGCGGTCTTCGCGTCGCGATCTTTGAGGACTTCGATAAAGGTGACGAAGAAGTTATTCACGCCGTCGCGGAGTTGCTGGACGTAGGCGTGCTGATCGGTCGAGCCTTTGTTGCCGTAAACGGCAATGCCTTGGTTAACGACGTTGCCCTTGAGGTCGTGTTCCTTGCCGAGTGACTCCATGACAAGTTGCTGGAGGTAACGGGAGAACAGGAGTAGGCGATCCTTGTACGGGAGTACCACCATGTCTTTGGTACCGCGCCCATCGGTGGCATAGAGCCACATGATAGCGAGGAGCGCGGCGGGGTTTTGGGTGACGGTGGTGTGGCGCGTGACGACGTCCATTGCGGCGGCGCCATCGAGCAGGGCTTGGATGTCTAGGCCTTGGAGCGCGGCGGGGAGGAGGCCGACGGCGGAGAGTTCAGATGTACGGCCACCGACCCAGTCCCACATGGGGAATCGGGCGAGCCAGTTTTGGGCGAGTGCGGTCTGCTCGAGCTTCGAGCCGGCGCCGGTGACGGCGACGAATTGTTTGGTGAAATCGAGGCCCGCGGCTTGGAAAGCGGCGGCGGCTTCGAGTTGGCCATTGCGGGTTTCGGCGGTGCCGCCGGATTTGGAGATGACGACGACCAGGGTTTTGGCGAGTTGGCCGCGGAGACCATCGAGCACGTAGTCGATGCCGTCGGGGTCGGTGTTGTCGAAGAAGGCGACGGCGAGTTTGTCTTTGCGGGGCGAGCCGAGGGCGTGTTGGACGAGTTGGGGGCCTAGGGCCGAGCCGCCGATGCCGATCACGAGGAGGTTTTTGAATTTGCCCTTAGGACCGGCGATGGCTCCGGAGTGCACTTGTGCGGCAAAGTCTTTGATCGCGGCGAGCGTGGCGGAAATCTCGGCGGCGAGGGCGGGCGTGGGCGCGAGTTGGGGCGCACGAAGCCAGTAGTGGCCGACCATACGGTTCTCATCGGGATTGGCGATGGCGCCCTTTTCCAAGGCAGCCATGTCGGCGAAGGCCTGTTGAATAGCGGCGTCTTTGGCGGCGAGAAAATCGCCGGGGAACGGGATGCGGCTGATGTCGAGCGCGAGACCGAGATCGGCGTTGTGATAATAAAGCGATTTAAAGCGGGACCAGGTGGACATGAAGAGGGAAAGGGAAAAGTCAGCAGAGGAAAGCGCTTGAGTCGCGCGGGTACGAGTAGAATTAGGCGCGCCGCTTAGCGATCGGCCAAGACGCTGGTTTTAAGAAAGAGGGCGAACTGTTGGCGCGCGTCCGCGACTTGGGCGTGGGCGAGATCGGTGTGGATAAAAACAAAGCGGCTGTCGCGGAGCGCGTCGGCCTGCAGGGCCTTTTCCTCGGCGAAGAGCGTCGGCGTGCCGCGCGCGATGAGACGGGCTTGGAGTTTTTCGGACTCCTCCTTCGTGCCGCCGTGATCGGTGTAGATGTTGAGTAGGCGACCGTGCGTGTGCTCAGCCCACGCGAGGAAGGAGTCGGTGTGACCATAGAGCGCGTCGAAGAGCCAGACCTCGTCGGCGTTTTTCTCGAGGCCCCCGCGATCGAGGATGCCGGCGATCACGCGATAGCCGCCGCTATGGGCAGAGAGAATGATCCGGCCCACAGCGAAGTCTTGGGTTTTGAAGTCGGCGCGGGTGCGGAGCGTGGCGATGACCTCAGCCATAAAGCGTTTGAAACCGTCGGCGTCTTCGAGTTTGCCGCCGAAAGAATCGGGGGCGTTGTACGGGCCTTCGGGAATGACGAGAATCGCGTTCTTGTTGCTGGCGACGATTTGTTCGACGAGTTGAAACGTGCGGAGCGTGCTGGCTACGGTGTTGGTCCAGCCGTGGAAATGAATGACAAAGTCGAGCGAAGTGCTGGGGCGAAAACCGTGCGGAATAAAAAGTGCTACGGTGTTGTCGGCGTAGTGGTCTTTGGCAGGGAAGTGCCGGCCCTGGTAGGTGTGGCCCGCCGCGCGCTCAGGGTGGGGGAAGGGCGCGGACGCGAAGGGGGCGAGGATGAGCCGGCCTTGCGAGGCGAAGGTTTCTTCGAGGCTGGGTGCCGCCTGAGCGAGAAGAGCCGAAAATAAAACCAGAGCAGAAAATAACGTTTTCATCGGAGCGCCGTGCAGAGGAAGCGGTGAGAGTTGAGACTAGTCTAGGGTCGCGCTTCGAGTCGACTTAGATTTAGCGCTGGGGAACACACCGGCGCTGCCATCAGTGGCGGTGTAATGCGGCGCGAATCCCCGACCAAGGGCGACTGGCATCGGGATTTTTTTTAACTGCATCGAGCCGGCGATCCAGCTGGGCTCGTTGTTGAAGAGTGACCAAGCTGAACTTACAACTACGCTCGCGTTGCGCGGAGGTGTGCGGGATAACGCGTGCTCCTTTGGAAACGCCTTCGCCAACACCGCACTCTTACTCTCCGTCCGCCCCCGCGGCGGAGCGCGCGTCGCTGCCGATGCGCGACGGTGTGAGCCCGAGTTGTGTCGTCTTGCCGACGGGGACGTGGGCGACGGTGGCGGAGTTTCTCGTCGCGCGGTTTCCGGGCGTCGCGCCCGTGATCTGGGCCGAGCGCATGGCCGCGGGTGATGTCGTGGACGAACTCGGCACGGCGGTAGACGCGAGCCGACCCTATCGTTCGGGCGCGCGCATTTATTATTACCGGGCGCTCGCGGCGGAACCTCGGATTCCCTTCGACGAGGTCGTGCTCTTTCAAAACGAGTTTCTCGTCGTCGCCGACAAACCGCACTTTTTGCCAGTCATCCCCTCGGGCCGCTACGTGCAAGAAACCTTGCTCGTGCGTCTCAAGCGCAAGCTCGGTCTCGCCGCTCTCTCTCCGATCCATCGCATCGACCGCGAGACGGCCGGCCTCGTTGTCTTCACCGTGCAAGCCGCGACGCGCGGGCGTTACCAAAATCTCTTTTTGGAGCACGCGATTGAGAAACACTACGAAGCGATTGCGCCCGCGCGACCCGAGTTAGCGTTGCCGCTCGTGTACCGCAGTCGGCTCGAGGAAAACCCGGAGCGATTCATGCAAGTGCGCGAAGTAGCCGGCGTGCCCAACGCGGAGACGCGTATCGCATTGCTAGAGACGCGCGGCGCGTGGGCGCGCTACGGGCTCACGCCGGTCACCGGCCGCAAACACCAGCTCCGGGCGCATTGCGCGGCGCTCGGTATCCCGATCTGCCACGACCAGATTTATCCCGTGCACCAACCGGAAAACACCGACGACTACCACCGCCCTCTGCAACTCTTGGCCAAGTCCCTCGCGTTCACCGATCCGATCAGTGGCAAGCCGCTGCGCTTCACCAGCGAGCGTACGTTAGTGTGGCCGACGTCTTGATCGCGGCGGAGCTTCCCTGAATCACAGTTTAGGCTTATCCGAGGTGCCACAAAGACTGATTGGCGTTCACGAAATTGAACATGACGCCCTCAGGTGGTAAATACTCGCGTGCAAAGGTGGTTTATCCTGCTCCGTTCGGACCGGCAATGATCAGGCAACTGGGCATTGGGGCCGAATAGCGTGCAAGCACGCTCCTACAGATTTTTGTCCGTCACCGCGCCCTCGGAGGCGGTGCTGACGAGCTTCGCGTATTTGGCGAGGACGCCGCGGGTTTCTTTCGGCGGGAGGGGTTTGAACGCCTTCATCCGCGCGGCGTAGTCGACTTCGGGAATGAGTAGGCTCATCGTGTTTTTGACGGCGTCGATTTCGATGACGTCGCCATTTTTCACGATGCCGATGGGGCCGCCTCTGGCGGCTTCGGGCGTGATGTGGCCGACGTCGAAGCCGTGCGAGCCGCCTGAGAAGCGTCCGTCGGTGATGAGGGCGACGTCTTTAATGAGGCCACGGCCGGCGATGGCGCTGGTGGGGGAGAGCATCTCGCGCATGCCTGGGCCGCCGACGGGGCCTTCGTTGCGGATGACGACGACATCGCCTTTGACCACGTCGCCGCGGAGGACGCCTTGGAGCGCATCCTCTTCGCTTTCGTAGACTTTGGCGGGGCCTTTGAAATAGAGGCCTTCTTTGCCGGTGATTTTGCCGACGGCACCGCCGGGGGCGAGATTGCCGTGCAGGACGCGAAGGTGGGTGTCGGCCTTAATGGGTTGGTCCCAGGGGCGAATGACGTCCTGTTGATCGGGATAGGACGGGTAGGGCTTAACGTCTTTGAGGGATTCAGCGACGGTTTCGCCGGAGACCGTGAGGCAATCGCCGTGAAGCAGGCCGCGATCCAGGAGAATCTTCATCATCGGGCGGATGCCGCCGATGCGGATGAGGTGGGCCATGCCGTATTTTCCAAAGGGTTTAACGTCGGCGAGAAGTGGGACGCGGTCGCCGATGGTCTTAAAATCTTGGAGGGTGAGCGGCACTTCGGCGCAGTGGGCAATGGCCAAAAGGTGAAGGATGAGGTTGGTGGAACCGCCGAGGGCGAGACAGACGGTAATGGAATTCTCGAAGGCTTTACGGGTCAGGATATCGCGGGGCTTGATGCCTTTTTGGAGCATGGCCATGACGGCGGCGCCGGCGCGTTCGCAGTCTTCGCGTTTTTCTTTGCCGACAGCGAGTTGAGCGCTGCTGTTGGGCAGGCTCATGCCGAGGGCTTCGATGGCGGTCGCCATGGTATTGGCGGTGTACATGCCGCCGCAGGAGCCGGGCCCAGGAATGGCGCTGGCTTCGACGTCGCGCAGGCCGGCGTCGGTGAGTTCGCCCTTGGCGTGCTTACCGACGGCTTCGAAGACGGAGACGATGTCGAGGGGCTTTTGTTTATCGCAGTCGGAGGCGGCGAAGCCGGGCAGGATGCTGCCGCCGTAGATGAAGACGGCGGGCCGGTTGAGGCGGGCGATGGCCATCATGCAACCCGGCATGTTTTTGTCGCAGCCGCCGATGGCGACGAGGCCATCGAAGCCCTCGGCAGCGACGGCGGTTTCGATGGAGTCGGCGATGACATCACGGGAGACGAGGGAGTAGCGCATGCCCTGCGTACCCATGCTGATGCCGTCGGTGACCGTGATAGTATTAAAATAAACGGCTTTCCCGCCGGCGGCGTTGATGCCTTTTTGCGCGTGTTCGCTCAGGTCGCCTAGGTGGACGTTGCACGGCGTCATATTGCTGGCGGAGGAAGCGACGGCGATCTGGGGCTTCTTGAAATCCTCGTCGGTAAAGCCGACGGCGCGCAGCATGGAGCGGGCGGGGGCACGATCATTGCCATCTACGAC
>CAIQKQ010000256.1 GCA_903872425.1 uncultured Opitutia bacterium
AGGCGCGGCAAGTGGACATAGCCGCCGAGGCGGACTCGCGGGCTGCGTGGCGGGTGCTGGGTGAAGTCAGGCGCGGAAAGGTTAAGCATTGGAATGAGGTTTTGGTTGGTTGAAAAGTAGCATGCGTCAGTTTACCGCACCGCAGCCGCACTGTGCCCCGCAGCAATGCGAGGAGGCGGCGGCGGGTGGCGGCGATTTTCGGTCGCCGGTGCCGATGAACCCGTAGCCGCCAGTGATGATGCGGCGCACTGGTTCGCCCGTTGCGGGGTGGCGGGTGAGCGGCGCATCGCCCATTGCCTGACGCAGTTCGAAACGCTCAGGCACGACGCCGGGGATGAGCGGGATGGTTTCGTAGACGTAAGTGGTCATGGCGTGGACGCGAAAGGCAACAGATGGCTGGTTTTGCAAAAGATTCAAGCGTGGTGCGGGTCGGCGTTGTTGCCGCGTTGTTGCCCTCGTGTCACACTATCGTGACGCGGTGGTGCGATATTCCTAGCAATGCGTCCTTATGTTCTCTGCGTGGATGACGAGCGGGATGTAACCGATCTCGTGCGTTTCCTTCTTACCCGTGCTGGCTGCGACGTGGCGTCCGCCGCCAGCGGCCGCGCCGCACTCGCATCCGTGCGCGACCGGCGGCCCGACCTCTTGTTGCTCGATCTGATGCTGCCGGACATTGACGGCTTCGGTGTCTGCGAAATCCTGCGGCGCGAGCCCGCGACGGCGCGCATCCCCATCGTGCTGCTCACGGCTTGGGCAACGAAGGACGCACGGGCACACGGGCTCGGTCTTGGCGCGCGTGACTATATCACTAAGCCATTCAGTCCACGCGAGCTGGTCGGGCAGTTGCCGGAGTGGCTGAACCAATCGTCGGCGAGTAAGGCGTCTGCCCCGCCGGTCGGGGCCAACTAAAAGCTTACAGCCCCAACGGGGCGGGAGCCGCGTCCGCACGCAACACGACAAACTCCACACGGCGATCTTTGGACATTTGCTCCTCAGTCGCCTTCTCTGGCGCGCCGATGCTGCCTTTGGAAAGCGTCTCTAGCCGGGTGGCTGGCACACCGAGTTTCTCGAGGTATTGTTTCGCCGCTGTCGCACGGCGGTCGCCGAGGCCGAGATTGTATTCGGCTGTGCCGCGCCAGTCGCAATTGCCTTCGAGTAACAGCCGGACTGTCGGGTTTGCGGCTAAATATTTTTGCACGGCTTGCAGCTTCGTGTACTCTGCCCGAGGAATGGCCGAGCTATCGTACCCAAAATAAATCGTCTGCGCCTGCAGGCTGGCACGGTCCCCGGCCTCGTTGCTCGTGTCAGGGCGTTGCTGTGGGCCGCCACCGAAAGGCGGCGGGGTGACAATCGTTGCACCAGGCCCCCGCCGGGCAGGAGCGTTGGGATCAATCGTTTGATCGGGCGTGGGCGGGCGTACAGGGGTATGGTTGCAGCCGGCAAGGAAAGTGGCGAGGGCAAGTGAGGCGAGGCAGAGAGTTTTCGAGGTGAGCTTCATGGTGGTGAGAGTAGGCGCGTGGTTGACGTTATTGGGCGATCGCATTGGGTGGGCAAGCCCTTTTCCTCCGGCCGCCGCGTGAATTCTTCCCCGCACTCCGTCTGCTTCCTCTTTGACAACGGCTCGCTGCGCGCGGATTCCACCATCAGCCTGCGGCGGGTGGCAGCAGCGCTGGCGTTGCGCACTCACCGCGCGGTGCGCGCGGTGTCGCTGTTGCATTCCGACCAAGCCCCGGCCGCCGCGCTCGGTGGCATGCCCGCACAGCTGTTGGAGCCGGCATTGCGGGAATTTTGGGCCATGCAGTCTGACGGCGAGGCGGTGCTGCTACCGCTGTTTTTCGGGCCCAACGCCGCCGTGACCAAGCAGGTTCCGGCCCTCGTGCGGCGGTTGCGGGAAACATTGCCCGCGTCGCGCGCTAAGATTGCGCCGTGTCTGGTGGATCCAGCCGCGCCGGCCGACGGTCGCATGGCCCAGATGCTCGCCGACCACACACTCGCGACGGCTGCGGCAGCCGGCTGGCTACAGCCGAAGGTGCTACTGGTGGATCATGGTTCGCCGATGCGTGAAGTCACGGCCGTGCGCGACCACCTCGCGGCGCAGTTGCGCGTGGAACTGGGTGACAGCGTGGCGGTGGTTGGCGCGGCTTCGATGGAGCGACGCGACGGCGCGGCGTATGATTTCAACGAGCCACTACTCGCGGCGGCGTTGCGGGCGCCGCCGTTTGATGCCGGCGAGGTTGTGGTCGCATTGCAATTTCTCTCGCCCGGCCGCCATGCCGGTCCCGACGGCGATCTCGCCCAAATCTGCCGTGCTGCCGAGTCTGAGCGCCCCGACCTCCGCACACAGATGACGGAGCCGCTGGCCGCGCATCCGCTCCTGATCGATGTGCTTGCCGACCGGCTGACGTCGATGGGGTAGGCGGCCTGTTTACCCGCGCTATGGGCCGCAGGGAGCGCTTGAAAACGAACAAGCTATTTGTCTCACGCTGCCGCAATCACAGCGGCTGCTTGCGTTCGGTAAGGCCGACCTCCAGCGCGTAACGGGTGAGGCTGGCGACGTCGTGAAGATTGAGCTTTCGCATGAGGTTCGTGCGGTGGTTGTCCA
>CAIQKQ010000257.1 GCA_903872425.1 uncultured Opitutia bacterium
CCAGAATGCCTCCAACTGCGCGATTTCGCTTTCCCAGTTCTCGTCGACGGAACACGGGTGCAGGCCGACGGAAAAATGCACGGTGCCGCGATATGTGGCGGCGAGGTCGCGGTAGAGCAACCAGTCCTCGCTGGATGTGCCGACGGTGATCATGGCGCTGACGCCAGCGTCGTGCGCGCGGCCGAGCGTTACGTCGAGCGTGCCGTTCTTTGCGTAAGATGCGAGGTGAAGATGAGTGTCAATCAGGGTCATGGCGTCAGCTAGCTCTAGGCTGGAACCTAGAAAGGAGGGAAACAAGCCAGGGTGTTCAAACCAGCATAGATGTGTTCCTACTTTTGGCGGCTCATTTCAGATACAGTCCGCCGTAGCGTTCGCGCAAATAGGCGAGCAATGGTTGTGGTGAGAGCTCCGCTCCGGTCACGCGGCGTACCAGCTCCAGCGTGTCGAAACGGCGGCCGTGGGCGTGGATGTTATCTCGCAGCCAGCCGAGCAGGGGCGAAAAATCGCCACGCGCGAAATCCTCCTCCAGTCCGGGTAGTGCGCGGCGCACGGCGGACCAGAGCTGCGCGGCCATCATGTTGCCAAGACAGTAGCTCGGAAAATAGCCAAACCCACCGCTGCTCCAATGCACGTCCTGCAGCACGCCCTCGCGGTCGGTTTTTGGCGTCTGGCCGAGCATTTCCGCGCAGAGCGCGTTCCATGCGGCGGGCAGGTCACGCACGACGAGCGCGCCGGAGAAAAGTTGCTGCTCCAGCTCGAAGCGCAACAGGATGTGGAGGTTGTAGTGGACTTCGTCGGCGTCCACGCGGATGAGCGTTGGTTCGACGGCGTTGACGGCCAGGTAGAGTGCGTCGGACGAAATGGCGGCGAGCTGCGCGGGGAATAGCGCGCGGAGCCGCGGCTCGAAAAATCTCCAGAACGCTCGTCCGCGCGCGACCTGGTTTTCCCAGAGGCGACTTTGCGACTCATGGACAGCCATCCCAACGGCCTGGCCAAGCGCGGTGCCAAGGTGCGCGAGTGGCAGGCCTTGCTCATACATTCCGTGACCGGTCTCGTGGATAGAGCTGAAGAGTGAGTCGAGTGGGTTGTCGACGTCGAAGCGCGTGGTCATGCGGATGTCGGCACCGGTGCCAGAGCAGAACGGGTGGAGCGACACGTCAATGCGCCCGCGCCGGTAGTTAAAGCCGAGGCGTTCCGTGACTTCGCGGAGAAAAACGCGTTGCGACTCGACAGGGAAGGCGCGGAACAGGTGAGGGTCGGCCTGCACCTTTGAGGCGCGGATGGCTGTGACTAGAGGCAGCAGGCCGCGTTTTAGCTCTGTGAAAAGAGCGGTGATTGATGCAGCCGTGAGTCCAGGGTCGTGGCGGTCAATGGCGTAGTCGTAAGGGCGGTCGCCCCAGCCAAGTAGTTCGGCCTCGCGGCGGGCGAGAGCGAGGTGCTTTTCAAGGAAGGGTGCGTAGGTCGAGAAGTCGGCGCGTTGTTTGGCGTCGGCCCACGCATGAAAGGCGCGGCTGGAGTGCGCGGCCTTTTCGGCGACGAAGTCGGCGGGGAGCTTCGTCGCGCGGTCGTAATCGCGTCGTGCGTGGCGAAGGACGACGGCCTGATCGGCGGGGGTGGGCGCGACTGCCGAACACGGCTCGTTAGCTTCCAGCTCGCCGAGCAGCTGACCGATAAACGGGTCGGCCGCCGCGACATGCTGGGTCTGGGCCATGACGGCGTGTTGCATGGCGCGCACGTCGGCACTGTCGGGCGGCAGGTGAACCTGCTCGTCCCAGCCGAGGAGATCGGCGACGGTGCCGAGGGTGTGGGCGCGTTTGAGTTGGGCGACGAGCTGGTCGTAGGATGAGGGCATAGCAGCGGCGCAGCGTGAAGGAACTAGGGCCGCTTGCCAACTACGAGGTGTCGTGTGCGCGGAAGCCACCGCCTTACTCCCGCCGCCATTCGCGGACGACTTGCCAGCGGGTGCGGCCGGGGTTGAAACCGGTGTGCTCGGTTTCGTGGCCGTGAGGTAGTGTCGGCGGGTGCGGCGCTTTGCTCCAATGGAGTTCGCCGATGAAAAATTTCAGCGGATCGGCCTCTTGTATCAGCGTTAACACGACGAGAGGGCCTGGCTTAGCGAGCTCGGCGGTGAGCGCCTCGGGGGTATCGGTCATAGTCCAGTGGCGTCCGCTATAAAAGACGAGGCTCGGCTCACCGAAACCATAGCCGATGAAGCGCGTTGTCGCCGGCAAGTTCCGCCAGCCAGCGCTCGCGTTGACCGCGAGATTCGCGGCGCGCATCCCCTCGGCGAGAAAGAATGTCCCCCCGCCCGCGCCGAGCAGCGCGGCGACAAGCACCGGCCAGTGCCGCCGGAGCGCGGCGCATGCGAGCGTGGCCAGGGCAAACACCAGCGCAAGAGCACCGGCAAACATCTCCGCCAGCGGTTCCGCGCCAGCGGGGAGATCGGCCGCCGACGCGAGCACGAGCGCGCCGCCGACGAGCGCCAGCCCGGCAACAACGGCGAGGAGCGTCTCTCCGAAGCGTCGCGCCCACGGCGCGAGCGTGCCCGCCCCGAGGCTGAGCAGCAGAAAAAACGCCGGGAAAGCGGGCAATACATAGTGAGGGAGTTGCGTCGCGTAGCAGGTAAAAATCAGATATGGCGCGGCCAGCCACGCTACCAACCACGCGGTGCGCTCACACCAGTTGCGCCGCGCCCCAGCCCACGCCGCGCCGGCAAAAACGATCCACGGAAAGAGGCTCACGGCGGCCGTGCCGAGGTAGAACCACGGGGTGTAACCGCGGCCGTTGAACTGTTCCAAACCGCGCTGCACGACATGCTCTCCGATACCGACTTGCCAGAAGCGGCCGTGTGTGACGACCAATGCGGGCACACCCCATGCCGCGAGCAGCAGCAACGCGACCAGCAGCCCACGTCCGGCGCCGAGCCGGGCCCAGGGCAACGGTCGCCGCCACAGTACGCCGCGAAACAACAACAGGCTGAGCGCTGGCACAGCGAGCACGATGGGCCCCTTGGCGAGCAGGCCCAAGCCTAGCACTAGCCACGTCGCCCACCACCAACCGCGAACGGCAACGCCCTCGGCGGCCGTGAGTAGCTCGACCAGCCCCACTTGCACCAGCGCGACACACGCGACCATTGGCATGTCGGCCACCGCGAGCCTGCCGTGGATGAGCACCTGCAAGCATGTCGCCAGTGCGAAGCCCGCCAGGAGGCCCGTGCTCTCACCAAACCAGCGCCGGCCCGTGCGCCAAGTCAGTAACACGAGCGCGAGTGCGGAGAGCTTGGCCGGCAGCCGCGCGCCCGCCTCACCTACTCCGAGCAGCGCGTAGCCGTCGCGCATCAGCCAGTAGGTGAGGGCGGGTTTGTCGAAGCGG
>CAIQKQ010000258.1 GCA_903872425.1 uncultured Opitutia bacterium
GCTCGCGCAGCAGCTCGCGCACGCGCTGGGTCGCGCCGACGGTTTTCTAGATCTGGCTGAACAGCTCCGCCGCCTGCCCCATCGCGCCGGCGACAAAGGTCGTGTAGAGCACGAAGCGCGTGAGCTGCCCCGGACTGATGCCGCCACTCTGGAGCAGCCCCGCGCCAAACCACAGCACGATCACGATGCCGCCGAAGAGCGCGACGATGAAGAACGCCACAAACACTGCGCGCCAGCGGGCCGCGCTGAGCGCGGCAGCCAGCACACGGGCGTTGGCGCGCTCGTAGCGGCCGAGCTCAAAGGACTCGTTGGCGAAGGCCTTCACGCTCGCGATGGCCTGTAATGTTTCCTCCACAATCGTATTTGTCGCCGCGAGCTGGTCCTGCGTCTCGCGTGCGAAACCCCGAAGCCGCCGCCCGAAAAACACCGCCGCCGCGATGAGCAGCGGCAGCGTACCCAGCATCACTGCCGTCAGCCGCCCCGAGGTAAGCGCGATCATCGTAATGCCGCCGAGCAGGAAGACGGTCTGTCGGCAGATCTGCGGTAGCGCGTCAATCAACGCACCCTCGATCTGGGCGACGTCGGTCGAAATGCGGCTGGTGAGTTCGCCGACGCGGCGCTGGGCGAAAAACGCCATGGGCAGCGAGATGAGCCGTCCGTAGCAATCGCGGCGCAAATCGGCGAGTGCGCTCTGGCCGACGCGGTTAAAGGAAAGCGCGCTGTTGAACGACGCGAGCGCCTGCATGGTGACCGACACCGCCAGTAGGAGCGCGACCTGGTTGAGGCTGAGCGCGCCGAGCATAGGCACGGTCGCAACACCAGGATGCAGTGCCGCGTCAATGAGCGTGCCCGCGAGCAGCGGAAACGCTAGCCCAAGCGTGGCGCTGATAAACAACGTCGTGAGCCCGGAGAAAAACCGCATCCGGTAAGGGCGGATGTAGCGAGCGAGTGCAAAGGTCTGGCGTAAGTTTTCGCGGTTGAGCGCGGCCCGAGGAAGACGTTCTTGAGCGAGTTCGGTCTGGGCTGGAGAGGAGCGTGCCATGGAAGTGATGTTTCAGACGTTGATGACAAAAGACAAATCCCTTGGCAGACACCTAGTGACGACACTCCGCGAGTCATTTCGGGCGGTTCGAGCGGCGAATAAGCGTGGGGCGTATGGTTGATTCCAGCTTAAAGGCCCTTTAAGCACCGCACAAAGCTTGGTTAGATTTGACGCGCCGGTCATGGGTTAGACACTCGCATCCCGCTCAACCTATCCCGCGATCCGTCCTTAATTGACGCGTCAGAAACGAGTTCTTCTCACCCTTTATTTGAAACCCAACATCATACTCGCCGAGATAAAAACGCCCAACGGTGCCCGCCTCACGTTGGTGGAGCACGATGGCAGCTACTGCATCCGGGTCAACGGACAGCAGTTGATGCATTCCTCGGTCGCCGCCTCCGAGATCCGACTGGGTGAGCTCGGGTGTGAGCGCCATCCGCCCGCTGGGGCGGCCATCCGCGTGCTGATTGGCGGTCTGGGGCTAGGTTTCACGTTGCAGAGTGTACTGCAAAGCGTCGGGCCAAAGTCGGTGGTGCATGTCGCCGAGCTACTACCCGAGATCGTGACGTGGAACCGCACACATTTGGCCGGGCTTAACGGTCAGGCGCTCGCCGATGCCCGCGTCACCGTCTTCGCCGAAGATGTGACGCGCGTGCTCAAGCGAGCGGCCCGCGCGCCCTACGATGTCATCGTGCTCGATATTGACAACGGCACCACCGCGATGGTGAAGAACGAAAACCACGCGCTCTACCGCGAGGCGGGACTGCGGCTGATCTCCCGCGCTCTGCAGCCCGGCGGCCGGGTGGCGATCTGGTCGGCCTGCAGCGACCCGTTGATTGAACGACAACTGACGCAAACAGGTTTCGTGGTGCAAGCCACCAAGGCCAGACTCCACGAACGGGCCAAGAGCTCCAACTACATGATCTATTTGGCTGACAAACTGGCCGCGCCGGAAAAGAACGTCCACCGTGTGTCGCGTCTGGGCTAAACCCGACCGACGATCTTCAATTTGCAGCCATCCATCGTTCACCGCTATGCGCCCAAAAATTCTGACCGTGGATGATTCCAAGTCCATGCGGCTCCTCGTCGAACGGGCGTTGGGCGCCTACGACTGCGACGTGAGTGAGGCCAACAACGGCTTCAATGCCCTCTTCGCC
>CAIQKQ010000259.1 GCA_903872425.1 uncultured Opitutia bacterium
GGTGGACAGCATTTTCTCACTTTTCAGTCCGAGCCCTTGGAGGACCCGGTTAACCGCACCGCCAAGCGTGTGCTTGATCTGGTCGTCGCGTTACCAGTCGTGCTACTGTTACTGCCGCCGCTGGCCATGCTGGTCTGGCTGGTGCAGCGCTTCCAATCACCTGGGCCGTTGTTTTTTGTGCGGCCACGCGGTGGGCAAAATCGCCGTGAGTTCGGCATGTTCAAGTTCCGTTCAATGTATGTCCCAAGCTCCGATGCCACCCATGAGACGCGACAGGCCACGGCCGGCGACCCGCGCGTCTATCCCTTTGGCCGCTTTCTACGCCGGGCGAGTCTGGATGAAATCCCCCAGTTTCTTAATGTCCTCATCGGTGACATGAGTGTCGTCGGCCCGCGCCCGCATCTGCCACAGCATGATGACGAGTTCAGCCGGATCGCGCGCGCCTACCGCGGCCGCGCACTGGTGAAACCCGGCATCACCGGTCTAGCACAGGTGCGCGGCTACCGCGGGGAGATCACCGACTCGGAAAAACTCCACCGCCGCGTTTATTGGGACCTTTACTATGTCACGCACTGGACACTTTTGCTCGACGTGCAGCTCATCGTGCGCACCGCGTGGTTAGTGCCGTTTCCGAACGAGGCGGCCTACTGACTATGAAGCTGTCGCTGCCGGTTCAACTATTCGCGGTGGCAGCTGGCCTCGGTCTGCGAGGGCGACAGATTTTCCTGTTTTTTATATTGATGTGGACCGTCGCCGCGCAAGGTGCTGCGGTGACACTCGACATCCCCGTGTTCAGTGGTGGTTACGGGACTGCATTTTATCTGGAGACGGCGCGTTTGTTTGAAGCGCTGCGGCCCGGCGTCATAGTCAATCTCTATGGCGACCCGCGCATCGCCGACAAGGTGCGCATTCGGGTAATTGACGGCCATCTGCCCGACGCGACACTCACGTCAGATCTACTCTGGCCGGTGCTTATCCGCGCAGGCAAAGTGCGCGATCTGACGGCCGACCTCGCGGGGACAAACTGGGAGGGTGACGCGCATTGGGGCGACACGTTTTTGCCGGGCGCAACCGACGCGTGGCGCGAAAACGGAAGGACCTACGGGCTCCCGTTCGCCTATGCGTGCTGGACGATATTTTATAATAAGGCACTATTCCGTGTCCATGGCTGGACGGTGCCACGCACTTGGGACGAATTTTTTGAGCTTGGCGAAAAAATCCGTGCAGCCGGTCTGGTGCCACTCAGTCTTCCGGGTACACGCTGGCTTTATCCAGACGCATTTCTGCGTGCGGCGAGCCATAACCTGCTCGGCGATGACGCCTGGCGCGCGCTGAACGACCCTGCGGCCGTCGGCGCACGTCTTGACCATCGTTATGTGCGCGCGGCGGCATTACTCCAACGCCTCATGCGGGAGGAGACCGCACCAGGTTGGGAGGGCGAGACTCACACAGGTGCGCAGCAGGCATTTCTCGCCGGGCACGCGGTGATGACTGTTAGCGGCTCATGGTTCGTCAATGAGATGCGGGGTAAAATTCCCGCTGGCTTTGAGTTGGGCGCTATGAATTTTCCCGTATCTCCCGACGGCGCAGCCGACCCAACAACGATACAGACGGGGAGCGACTGCTTTTTTGTTTTCGCCACGGGCAATGCGGAGCGTGAGCGGCTGACAGTAGATTTTCTCCGGTTTCTTACCTCGCGCGCGAGGGCTGTGGCGTTTGTGCGGAGCGTAGACTCACCGGTTGCTGTGCGTGGCGTGCCGGCGGGGGTGTTTTCACCGATCATGCAGGACACCGTGAATATGATCGCCCAGGCTAAGGCGGCGTTCAATATGCCGCAGACGATGCTGCAGCCGCCGGCCATTCGGCAGGCGTTGATTGATGGTAGCCAGTTGCTCACAACGGGAAGGATCACCCCGCGAGAGTTCGCAGAGCGGCTGGAAGCGGCAGCCTCAACGGAACGAGCGCGGGTAGCAGAACCGAACCGGGTAGAGGTGAAGCACGCGTTGGCCGCAGGCATACTGGTCATGGTGGCAGTGGGACTAGTGGGCTGGCTAAGTTTTAGCGGCCGAGGTCATCGACGTCGGCCAGGGGGTACTTCGTCCGACTTCAACCCAACCAGCGGCGATGCGCCCCATCTCGGGCCGCTGCGTGCTGGATTCGCACTGGGCTTCGTCGCTCCAGCTCTGACGCTCTATGGCACGTTGGTAGTGCTGCCGGGCTTGGCGGCGCTGGCCTGGGCGTTCACTCACTGGGACGGGCTTGGCGCGCGGACCTGGGTGGGGTTGTTCAACTTCAAGTGGCTGCTGCTGGAGAGCGATACATTTTGGCTCGCGCTCAAGAACAACCTCTACCTCATGCTCGTGCCGGCATTGGTCGTGGTACCGACGGCACTGTTATTTGCGACGATGATACATCGTGGCGTGTGGGGCGCGAAAGTTTTCCGCGTAGTACTGCTTTTCCCTAATATGCTCGGCGGTATCGCGGCGGCACTGCTGTGGTTGAATGCCTACAACCCGCATTCCGGACTGGTGAACGCGGCTTTGGTGCGGCTGGGTTTCACGGGATTTGAGGGCTACGCATGGCTCTCGCAGGACCATCTTTACGGCGCGTTAATACCAATATATCTATGGATGGCGTGCGGTTTCAACTTGGTGCTCTACCTCGCGGCTATGCAGGGCATCCCGGCAGAGCTGTATGAAGCGGCAGAGCTAGAGGGCGCGTCGAAGGCGCGACAGTTTTTCACGATTACGCTGCCATTAATCCGCGAGGTACTGGTGGTGTCGGCGGTGTTGTTGGTGATCGGCGGTCTGAATGCGTTCGAGTTAGTATGGCTACTGACGTCCCAAGCTCCGGCGAGCGGGACGCACACGCTCGGTACACTGATGGTCTCGACGATGTTTCAGGATTTCCAAATCGGTCGCGCGACTGCGGTAGCGGTGGTGATGTTCGGGCTGGTGCTGGTTGGAAGTGCGACCGTGATACGCGCGCTACGGCGGGAGACAGTGGAAAGATGAGAACATCCATAAAGATCTCCCGTGCATGCTTGTTCTCCATCCTCGTGGGTTACGCGCTCTGGGTGGTGTTTCCGATGGGGTGGGTTGCGTATTCGTCTCTGAAGTCCGATCAAGAAATTTTTGCTGATGCCTTCGCGTTGCCAGCCGCAGGGGCGTGGCACACCGAGAATTATGGGCGCGCGTGGACTGAAGCGCGCTTTGGCGATTATTTCCTCAATAGCGTCGTTGTAACGCTCACTTCGGTCGTGCTTATTACACTGCTCGGTGCGATGGTGGCATATGCGTTGGCGCGGTTCGCGCATCGGTGGGGGCGCGCGATCTTTTGGTTGTTTCTCGCAGGGTTGATGCTGCCGACACAATTGGCGATGGTGCCGCTATTTTTCGAGCTCCGCGCCCTGGGGCTGCTCAATTCCCGCGTCGGGCTGATCTTAGTCTACACAGCCAACGGCCTGCCGTTTGCGATCTTTATTCTCGCGGGGTTTTTTAAGACGCTACCTCGATCGCTCTATGAGGCGGCAGTGGTGGACGGCTGTACTGAGGCTGGCGCGTTCTGGCGAGTGATGTTGCCGCTGGCGCGACCGGGGCTGGTGACAGTCGCGGTGTTTCAGTTCATCGGCGTGTGGAAGGAATATTTTTTTGCGTTCATACTCCTTAGTGGAGACCCGGCAGGTACGGCGCGCACCCTCCCGCTTGGGCTGGCCAACCTCGCCGTTACCGCGCAATATCAGAGCGACCAAGGGATGCTGTTCGCCGGGCTCGTACTAGTGACATTGCCGATCCTCGTAGTATATATTTTTCTGCAACAGCACCTCGTTGCCGGTATGACAGCAGGCGCAGTGAAAGGGTAGACTGTGAGGCCGAAGGAGCGTCATCCCACGGTTCATTCTTCGCTGGCGTCGGCCACTCCTTCGCTCCATATTCTTCTTTACCATTTTTTCCATGCAAGAACCGTTGCCCACTCCGCGCTCCGTCGGCTTCGACGACCAGCAACTTCTCGCTTGGCTGAAGCGCGGAATAGACGAGCACGCGTTGACCGCCATCACTGACGCTCAAGGCATCATCGTCTATGCAAACGACCTATTCTGCCGGACTTCTGGCTACACGCGTGAGGAGCTGATCGGGCAAACCCACCGGGTGGTCAAATCGGGCCTGCACCCGCCGGAGTTCTTCGCGGAGATGTGGCGCATGATCAACGCCGGTGAAATTTGGCACGGTACGCTCTGCAACCGCAACAAGGCGGGAAGCCCCTACTGGGTTGAGAGCACGATCGTGCCGCTACCGGGACCCGACGGCCGGCCGCAGTTTCACCTCGCGCTGCGCACTGACATCACCCGCATCAAACGCGCCGAGAGCTCGCGCGCTGCCGCCGAGGCCAAGGCTCTGCAAATATCTGAACAGCTCAGACTTTTCTTTGACCACGCCCCCATCGGCATCAGTTGGGTCGAACTCGGACACGACGGATCGCGTGACATCTACCATCCGAACCAACGTTTCTGTGAAATCCTCGGTCTCACGCCCGCCGAGGCGAGCGATGCCAATAACCTACGTCTCGCCACCCACCCCGACGACCGGGCGCGGCAGGACGAGCTGACTGCCTCACTCCATCGCGGCGAGCGTAACAGCTTCACGATGGAGAAACGCTACCGTCACAGCCAGGGCCACGCCGTATGGGGCAGCCTCACCATGGCCGTGCTTCGCAGTTCGACCGGGCGCATTACCCACTTATTTGCCATGCTTGAGGACATCACCGCGCGCAAGCAGACTGAGGCGGTGCTGCACGACACGCTCCGCCGCAGCGAGGAACTGGAGCGTATCGTCAACCGCTCGCCATCGGTCGCGATTTTATGGAAAGCCGGGCCATCGTGGCCGGTCGAGTTTGTGTCGGCCAGTATTCGGCAATTCGGTTACGCCCCAGAAGATTTTATCGGCCGCCGGTTCTCATTCCAAGGCATCACACACCCTGCTGACCGCGCACGAGTGAAGGCTGAAATGGCGGCGCATGCCGCCGCCGGCCACGGCGAGTACAACCAAGAATATCGCCTCGTCTGCGCCGACGGCTCGACCCGTTGGGTGGACGATCACACGGTCGTACGCCTCGATCGCGAAGGCAACGTGACCCACCACGAGGGCCTTATCACCGACATTACTGCGCGCAAGACTGCCGAGGCGCGCGAGCGCGAGCAACAGGAACGCGACCTGCGCCTAGCGGGCGAGGTGCAACATCATCTGCGGCCGCATGTTTTTCCGGGTGTCGGTGAGGTAGAAATTGCCGCGCTCGCGCAGGCTTCAGCGCACATCGGTGGCGATTATTACGACGTGTTACCGGTGGCCCCGCGGCAGTGGGGCTTTGTTATCGCCGACGTCGCCGGCCATGGTCCCGGTGCGGCACTGATGATGGCGGCGTGCCGCGCCACCTTGCGCCTTTGCGCAGTCGGCGAGCCAAGCCCCGCCGCCGTTGTCCGCCGAGTCAACCAGGCGCTATACAGCGACATGCCAGGAGGAATGTTCATCACAATGTTTTACGGCATCCTCGACCGCGACACCGACCAACTCCGCTATGTACGAGTCGGTCATGAGGCCGCCTTACTTTTTCGGGCCGACACCCCGATCGAGGCGACGCAAAACGGGACCGAGTTGTTGCGGGCTGGTGGCCTTGCGCTCGGCCTTGATGCCGGCCCGATTTTTGACGCGACATTGGAGGAAGGTACGATCCGATTGGGTCCCGGCGATTTGCTCGCGCTTTACACTGATGGTATAACCGAGACAGCGGATGCTACTGACACTGAGTTTGGTTGGGAACGTCTTGCCGGTGTGCTTCGTCAGCACCGCGACCGTCTGTTATCAGAACTGCCTGATGAAGTGGACCGTGCGTTGGCCCAATTCGCTCCGCTTGCGCCCCGTGCCGACGACCGCACTCTCCTGCTCGTTCGGCCGAAATAACGATCGAATATGGATGAACTGTCTTTCGCGCTTAGTTTGCGTCGTCTCTCACACTAAGCATGTCAATCGGTGGTTTTTTGCCGTCCATCGTCTGAGACGCAGGTCGCCCTTGCCCGATTATGACGGCACTAGACTTTTGTGATTGTCCATAGGCTGCGAGCTAGCTCGCAGTTGAGGACTAAGCACCGGCGAGCAATTTGCCGGCACAAAATGTCGGAACGCTTCGCCGCAAGCATTGACCACGACCCGTGTGGGTGACTCAATGGCCGGTTCCATGCTGACCATCGCCGATGTTTCCAAGTCCTACGGTACCCGCGAGCTTTTCGCCGAGGTGTCACTGTTCATCGCGCGGACCGACCGCTTTGGCCTAGTCGGGCCCAATGGCGCGGGGAAATCCACGCTCTTTAATCTCATCCTCGGCGAGGAGGCGCAAGACGAGGGTACCATTGAGTGGGAACGCGGGGCAGATTTTGGCTTCCTCCCGCAGGAGAGTGCACCCGCCGGCGACGAAACTATCCTCCATATCGCCACCAGCGGCAAAAAACTTCTCCCCGAAACCGACGACGACTATGACATTGACTACACGCTAGAGCCCCGGGCCAAAAAAATCCTTGCTGGCCTTGGTTTCCGCGAAGGCGACGCCGACAAGCAGGCGAAAACTTTTTCGGGTGGCTGGGTGATGCGTGCACATCTCGCCCGCCTGCTTGTTGCTGAACCGGCTCTGCTTTTGCTCGACGAGCCGACGAACCATCTCGACCTTGAAGCGTTGCTGTGGTTTCAGGACTACCTCACTCGCTACCCCGGCGGCCTCGTCGTTATCTCGCACGACCGTGCGTTTCTCAACGCTCTCTGCACCGGTATCCTTGAGCTGCGTGCTTGTCGGCTCAACCGCTACACGGGCAACTATGACGACTACCTCGCTGAGCGTGAGGCGCGTAAGGAGCAGCAGGCCGCCTCATACAAAAATCAGCAACGCGAAATCGCACATCTTCAGAAATTCGTAGACCGCTTTGGCGCGAAAGCCTCGATGGCTTCGCGTGCAAAATCGAAGGAAAAACAGATCGAGCGCCTGGAGGCCGTGGCTGTCGAGGAACCGCAGGACGAGTTGAAGCGCATCCATTTTAAATTTCCGCAACCTCCACGCTCTGGCCTGAAAGTAGTCGAACTCGAGCATGTGCAACAGGCGTATGGCAACCATGTCGTCTATCGCGACCTGAACTTCACCGCCGAGCGCGGCCAACGCATCGTACTCGTCGGCCCCAACGGCGCGGGCAAGTCCACGCTGCTCAAAATTCTTGCTGGCGTCGTCCCCATTCAGGGCGGTAAGTGCGAGCTCGGCAGTAACGTTGTCACTGGCTACTTCGCCCAGAACCGGCTCGATAATCTCCACGCCGACGGGACAGTATTTGAAAACGTCATGGAGCTACGGACGAATGAAAACCAGCTCACCGAGCAGCAGGGGCGGGCGATCCTTGGCGCGTTTCTCTTTCGCAAGGACGACGTCCACAAAAAAGTCTCCGTGCTCTCCGGCGGTGAGAAGTCGCGCCTCGCGCTCGCCCGCCTGCTCGTAAAGCCGCCGAATCTCCTGCTAATGGATGAGCCTACGACGCACCTCGATATCGCCTCGATCGACGCGCTGGTAGGTGCGCTACAAAAATTCGAAGGTACGTTAATTTTTATCAGTCACGACGTATACTTTATCCGCGCCCTTGCACAGACTGTGTTGCACGTCCACAGCGGGCGACTCACAGCCTACGCAGGCAACTACGACTACTATCTTGAAAAATCCCGTGCGACGAACGAGCGCGCTGCGCTGACTGCCGGCTTTACCGATGCGAGACCGAAACAGTCTCAAGTGGGAGGTGCCGAGAAATTTGGTCACAAACCAATCGGGATAGTGACCCCACCTGCGAGTAAACCCACCGCCAGCTCCGCTGCGCTACGTAAGCTTCGCATCGAGGTCGGTAAATTGGAGCAACGCGTCGCCGAGTTGGAGGCCAAGCAGGGCGAGATCACCGCCGCGCTCGAAGCGCCGGAAACTTACGCGGACAAGGGCAGATTTCACCATCTTAACCTTGAGTTGAGCGCCATCGTGGACCAACTCGCCGCCGCGAACACCGCATGGGAAGCCGCTGCTACACAGCTAGCGGAAGATTCTAAATAGATTTTCAGCGGTGGTTGTCTAAGTTTTTAAGTCTGTATTTATTGCAGTCGTCGTCTTAGGGATATATAACCTGCACTTTCAGTTTATTATAATTTGATAAACTGCTCGAGCCAACTTCAAGTTAGTCTTGCTGAAAGGGAAGGTGCGGATGTGTTTCCGGTGGCCGCAAAGATGGCGATGCCGTCGGTGGGTGCCGATGGCGTGCCGAAACTTCCTCCGGACGAAAAACTGTCGACGGCGGAGCACTGCGGCGCGCAAGCCCTAGGCCGAACCAAAGGAATTACGCCGTAAGCCAATAATCCTAGAATGGAACACATAGACGGTGCCACTGGTTTGCTTGCGCTCACTCAATGGTTAGTTGGCATCCGACTTAACCATAGTTTGACGTTCTGCCGACGCCGCCAGTTGACAATGCTCCTAATTTCCTAACCCAATCAAGGATGTCCCAACGCGCTATCCTCCTCCTTAATCTTGGTTCGCCCGAGTCGCCTGAAGTCCCCGATGTCCGCCGCTATCTGCGCGAGTTCCTCAGCGACCCGCGTGTGATCGACCGTCCCGGTCAGCCGTGGCGCTCAGCACTTGTCAATGGTCTCATCATTCCGCTGCGAGTAAAAAAATCCGCTCATGCCTACTCCAAGGTCTGGACGGATGACGGTTCACCACTTGTCGCCACCTCACGCCGTGTGCAGCAAAAGCTCGCCACCGCGCTCGCGGCCGACGACGCGCTAGTGTTCCTCGCCATGAACTACGGCCAGCCCGCTATCGCTGAGGTGCTGCCGCTCATCGTGGCCGCGGGCATAACCGACGTACTACTGTTTCCCCAATACCCGCACTATGCGATGTCGAGCTACGAGACAGCCGTGGCCAAGGTGTTCGCCGAGACACGCCGCCTCGCGCTGCCACTACGTTTTGAGGTAGTGCAGCCATTTTACGATGAACCCGGTTACATCTCCGCGCTTGTCGAGAGTGCACGGCCGTTTCTCGCGCAACCGTATGACCACCTGCTCTTCAGCTATCACGGCCTACCCGAGCGCCATATGAAAAAAGCCGACTCCTCAGGCGCGCACTGCCTCACACTGCCCAACTGCTGCGACATTTGCTCGCCTGCGCACGCCACCTGTTACCGTGCGCAAACTGTCCGCACTACCAAGGCCTTCGCCAAACTCGCTGGCCTCGATCCGGCAAAGTACTCCATCTCTTATCAGTCTCGCCTTGTTGGCGAGCCGTGGCTCACACCATACACGGACCTCGAATTTGTGCGCCTAGCCAAAGAAGGCCGCAAAAACATTCTCGTCATCACGCCGGCTTTCACTGTCGACTGCCTCGAGACTTTGGAGGAGATTCGGCTAGCTGGCTGCGAAACCTTCCTTGCCGCCGGCGGATTGAGCTTCGCACATATTCCCTGTCTAAATGAGCACCCGGCGTTTATCACTTGGCTTGCTACACGCGTTCGCGCGTGGATGGCGACCGAGTGAGAGACTGAGGATTAGGCGGGCTCCCGTTTTCCAATTCTCCTCGGGTCATCCGACGATTGTACATTAAAGTGTCTCCCGCTAAATCGATAAATTTTCAGTGGAAAATGTTGCCAAGATTTCCTCAGGCTTAACACCGCGTTCGCGCAGCGCGTGCAGGCTGAGCGAGTCGTGGCGTTTGGCGAGGCGTGTGCCATGCTCGTCAAGCATCAGCGGGCAATGCCAGTAGGCTGGGGGCTCGGCGGCGAGCGCGCGCAGTAGCAAAATTTGACGAAACGTCGAGCGCATGAGGTCGTCACCACGCACGACCTCAGTAATGTCCATCTCCGCGTCGTCTACGGCACACGCAAGTTGGTAGCTCGGTACGCCATCCTTGCGCCATACAAGGAAGTCGCCTAAGTCGCGACCAGCTGTCGCGCACTGCAGCCCAACGCGGCCATCACGAAACACGATCTGCTCGTCGTCAGGTACGCGGAAGCGCCAGTTGACCGAGATGATGTCACCTAGCGGCGGCACGACCGCGCCAACCGGCGGTCGGAACGCCAGGGGATAGATCGGCTCATCTTCTAGGCCACCCTCGTGCGGGGCGCTGGCCGCATCGAGCACATCGCGCCGTGAACGCGTACAAGGAAATATTAAGCCCGCTGCATGCAGCTTTTCCAGCGCGGTTCGGTAGCATGAAAGCCGAGTGCTCTGGGCGACTGGCGGATCGTCCCACTTCAGGCCTAGCCAGCGCAAGTCGGCGAGCATCGTGTCCACAAAATCGAGACGGAAGCGCGTGGCATCTAGATCGTCGATGCGAAGCCGTAGCGAGCCACCGGCCGCACGGGCACGTTGTGCAGCAACCCAAAACGTCCGAGCGTGACCGAGGTGCAGTAGCCCAGTCGGCGAGGGTGCTAGCCGTCCGCGATATGCTGAAGATAAAGAAGTCACTTTGAACAGGCATGGACACGGCCCTCACAATCGCGAGTCAGAACGCTCACTGACAGCAAGTGCCACCTCCTGAATACTAACCCCGCCATCCACTAAAATCGCCGCTGCACGCGACGAAAAGCAGTACACTCACGGGGCAGCTGTGGCAACAGTTGGCGGCGCGAAAATAAGGAGCGTGCCGAGGTCGGCTTGAGTTTGTTCCAACCATGTGAGCTGTTGAACACGCCATGCGACCATGCTAGCCAGATCGCCGAAATCGCCAGGTTTTTCATCAATGCGCTTGGTGATCTCGCGATAGGTGGCTAGGGCGTCGTAGGTCTGTAGCAGACGTTCCTGGCAGAGGCCTACTTGGTAGAGCACGGGGAGGGACCAACCGGGCGCGGCGTCGAGCGGTACGAGCGCTCGGTAGAGAAGGAGCGCACTAGCAAAATCGCCCCGGCCATAGAATTCGTTGGCGAGTTGATTGCCGGTGCGTTGCTGCCATGTACGCCAGCGCGTGGCGTCCTCTGTGGCATGACCGTGCTCGTGTCGGAGTAGGGCAAGAGTGACTTGCAATGCTTCCTCGGAGCGCCCGATTTCGCCTAGGACGGTGGCCAGAAGAAATCGTGCTTCGGGACTATTGGGGTCGTCAGGTGTTTCGGCAATGAAAGCCTGGAGGACGAGAACGGCGGCGGGACGGTCGCCCGCTTTGACACGGGCGAGGGCCGACTTAAAACGGGCACGAGCGCGGTCTGCCTCGGATAGATCAAGGAGATTAAGCCGGTTAAAAAACCTCACAGCCTCTTCGTAGTTGCCAGTCGCGAGGTGAGTGTCGGCGATCTCAAACTGCGCGGTGAGGGCGAGCCGGCGGTAGCTGTCGGCATCGCCTTCGGAGAAACGAATGGCGGTTTGTAGTACACTATAAAAGCGGGCGATGGCGAGCTTGGGACTTCCGAGCTCGCGAAGAGTGCGGCCGAGTTCAAGAAAGGCGATCGGTGCTAGTGGGGCCAACGACACCCAAAAGGCCTCCGCCGAGTTGGCCCGCAACCTCCGGTGCCACCGCCTGCCGCAGTTGCCGTACCACTGCCGTTGAGTGAGATTGAAAAAAAAGCCATCCTCGACACTTTGGTCGCCTCGCAGGGCAACCGGACCAAGGCCGCCGAGCTGCTTGGCATCTCAATCCGCACTCTTCGCAATAAGCTCAACGAATACAGGATTGAGGAGGGCGTGCCTGGGGAATAACTCCATCTGGCGGCAAATGCTCGACTGATGAACCAAGGATGTTTCCTCGTAAACCTCGTTGGCTTCACGACACATTGTCAGCCTTACCATTTTGTAAGATTCCTGCAAGGCGTGGGTTAGAGTGAGGTGATAGAGTGGGCGCATGGCATATCTATATGCCCGATCGTTCGCTGACACCAAACCTCAACCCACTCCTACCATGCAGACCGTTCATCCTTCCGCTCCTTCATCACTCTTGCGTCGTGCGCTCTGGTCCTTTGCCGGGGCGGTTTGTGCAGGAGCTTTGCTTTGGTCGCTCGTCTCGGCTGGCGGCGATGCCCGCGCGGCAGTCGCCGTCAAGCTTGACGACCATCCGCTTTCGCCGTCCGCCTCAGAATCGACCGCGAGTTTCGCGCCCGTCGTCAAACGTGTTGCGCCGAGCGTCGTGAAAGTGCTCGTGACCGAGCGGGCCAAAAGCGTCCCGGCTACCAACCTCCCTCAGCTATTTGATAACCCGGCGTTCCGCCAACTCTTCGGTGATCAGTTTAACCAGCTCAATGGCCAGCTCCAAGTGCAACAGCCACCGCAAGAGGGGCTCGGCTCCGGCGTGATCGTAAGCGCCGATGGCTACGTGCTCACCAACCACCATGTAGTCAACGGGGCCGACGTCATCAAAGTTACCCTCAATGACGGCCGCGAGTTCACCGCCAAGCTTGTCGGTACCGATCCAGCTTCTGAGATTGCCGTCGTGAAAATTGACGCGAAGAATCTGCCCGCGATTACGTTTTCAGATAGCGAACGTCTTGAGGTTGGTGACCGTGTGCTCGCAGTGGGGAATCCCTTCGGCATCGGCCAGACCGTAACCGGCGGCATGGTGAGCGCACTTGGCCGTGCCACGCTCGGCCTCGACTACGAAGATTTCATTCAGACCGATGCGGCGATCAACCCGGGCAATTCCGGCGGCGCGCTGGTGGACACGCAGGGCCGCCTCGTAGGCATTAACACTGCCATCCTTAGCCGCAGTGGCGGCTCACAAGGCATTGGCTTCGCTATCCCGTCCAACCTTGCGCGCAACATCATGGAACAACTCGTTGCCACCGGCAAAGTCGTACGCGGCTACCTCGGCGTGAACTTACAGGACGTTACGCCGGCACTCGCCGAGGGTTTCCAACTCAAGCGTAACGACGGCGCACTTGTGGCCGAGGTCATGCCCGGCAGCCCGGCCGCTAAGGCCGGCCTGAAAAACGGTGATGTCATTGTCAGCCTCAATGGCAAACCCGTAACCGACTCGCGCCACCTTAAGCTCGCCGTCGGCAGCCTTGCGCCCGAAACCAAGGCTACGGTCGAGGTCGTGCGTGAGGGTCTGACCAAGCAACTTGACTTGAAAATCGGCGACCGTACCGGCGACAAGGAGCTGGCCCGCGCGGGTGCGCGTGGTTTGCGCAACAACAACGCCGACAGTGCTGCCATTAATACCGACGCCAAGGACGATGGCACACTCAACGGCGTCGGCGTGGCTGACCTTGATACACGTTACCGCCGTGAATTTAATGTCCCGGCGAACGTGCGTGGTGCCGTCGTTACGCAGGTTGATCCGAACTCTGCCGCTGCCGCTGTGGGACTAAAGCCCGGTGATGTCATCCAGGAAATAAATCGCCAGACCGTCAGTGGCGCGGACGACGCTGTAAAACTCACCGAAAAAACTGACACAAAGAAAACGCTGCTCCGCATCTGGAATCGTAGCGGCACACGCTACGCTATTGTGGACGAGACCGGCTCAGGCGGAAAATCATGACGTCAGGACACCTCTCTGAGGCGTCCGCATACAATCGAAAGTCCGTCTGTGCCGCGGTGGAGCGCGTTGACCTCAACGCGCTTTCCACTTCTTGGGGTTAAACCGCTTCATCTGCACTCGGCTTTTCCCACACATTCGTATTTCCTCTTTGCCCAAACTCCGCCAACCTATTATTCATGCGTGTGCTCGTGGTCGAAGACGACGCCAAGATCGCCTCCTTCGTGGTTAAGGGCCTGAGGCAGGAGGGCTTCGCCGTTGACCACGCGCCGGACGGCGACACCGGCCTCGCCCTCGCCACCAGCACTGCCTATGACACAGCTATTGTGGATATCATGCTGCCGCAGCTCGACGGTATCAGCCTAGTGAAACGACTCCGCGCCGCGCGCTGCCCGGTGCCAGTGCTTTTCCTCAGCGCGAAGAGCTCTGTGGACGACCGTATCAAAGGGCTTCAAGCGGGCGGCGACGACTACCTTACCAAACCGTTTGCGTTTTCAGAATTAGCCGCCAGGGTGCAAGCGCTCATTCGCCGCGCCAATCAGTCGCCCGAGGCCACACGTCTCACGGCTGGCGATGTCACGCTCGATCTCGTCACGCGCGAGGTGACCTGCGCCGGCCGGGCGGTTAGCTTACAGCCGCGAGAGTTCACCTTGCTGGCATTCCTGCTTCGTCACGTTGGGCGGCCGGTAAGCAAGACCATGCTACTTGAGCACGTCTGGGACTACAGCTTCGACCCGCAGACCAACGTGGTAGACGTGGTCGTCTCCCGTCTCCGCGCCAAAATCGACCCTGACCACACCCGCCTTGAGACCGTGCGTGGCGTAGGCTACATTTTCCGCCCCCATGCATGAGCGACTGCGCCAGTCCCTCGCGCTGCGGCTGGCGCTACAATACGCTCTGCTCTTCGCCCTCGGCAGTGGGTTGCTCTTCGGTGTACTCTACTGGATGCTCGCCCAGTCGCTCGACGCGCGCGAACTCGCGGCATTGGAGAAGCAGACGCGGGTGCTCGCCGCAGCCTTCGACCGATCGCCTGGCGATGTTATCGCCCGTGTACAAAACAATCCCGCTCCCGAGATGCGCGACGCATTCGTACGCCTCACCGCGCCCGACGGCGTGATTGCCTTCCAAAAGCTGCCCGACGACTGGGTCGAGACCCAGGTGAAAGCCGTGCCCCTTGGTCCGCTGACACTTAATCAGCAGGTGCAGACCGTTCGCATCCCACAAACCGCGCTGCGCGACTACTCCATCGCCGCCTACACCTGGCCGACCGGCTGGAAACTCCAAGTCGGCCGACTTACTGACAGTAAGCCCGTGCTGCTTGCACCATTGCGACAGGCGTTTGCGACGACTGGAGCGGGCGCGTTGTTGCTGGCATTTGCAGTTGGCACTCTGCTCGCATGGCGCGCGACTCGACCGCTGCGCCTCGTGTCCGATACTGCGCGCCGCATTCTAGCCACCGGTGATCTCGCCGCCCGCGTACCCGGCCCTGCCGGCAAGGGAGAACTCGCCCAGCTCGTCGCGCAACTTAACAATCTTTTAGACAAAAACGCCTCCCATGTCCGAGTGCTTCGGGAAACGCTCGACAACCTCGCGCACGACCTGCGCACCCCGCTCACACGCCTACGCGGCGCGGCCGAGCTCGCCCTCGGCGACCGGGGCGATCCGGCCGAAGCACGTGCAGCCCTCGCGGGCTGTGTGGACGAATCCGACCGCCTGCTCCACTTGCTGGAAGCACTGCTAGATATCTCCGCCGCGGAGGCCGGTGTACTGAAACTCAACCGGGAGCGCCTCAATATCCGCTCTCTCGTAGAACGCGCCGCCGACCTTTACCACGAGGTCGCCGAGGAGAAACAAATCTCCATCACCCTCGACCAACCCGCGTCCGCCGTGTGTACGGTCGACGCCATCCGCCTCGGCCAAGCCGTCAACAACCTTCTCGACAACGCGCTTAAATACACGCCTGTCGGTGGCGCGGTTAGGCTGCGCACTGCCGTCGAGCGCGATGCGGTCGTCATCACTGTCACCGATACCGGCCCCGGCGTACCCCCCACGGAGCGCGAAGCCATCTGGCGGCGGCTCTACCGAGGCGATGCAAGCCGCACGCAACGCGGTCTTGGCCTCGGTTTAAGTCTCGTGCGCGCCATCACTGAAGCCCACAACGGTAAGGCCGAGGTGCGCAACGCCGAAAGCGGCGGCGCGGAATTCACGCTGCACCTACCGCGAGAGCTGAATGACTAACGAGACAACGCTTTTCACCACACCGTTCGCAGCTGCACGCTGTCCACAATGCGGTCTTGTGCAACCACGTCAGTAGCGACGACTAGCTTGTCACCCGCAGCGACAGCACCCTCGCGGCGGAGTACACCGATGGCATTCTCGATGGTAGCGTTGGGCTCAGAGGCGAAGGGCATCAGGTACGGTACCACTGCGCGCAGTAGACGGAGCTGACGCAAAATCTCTGGTGAAGGCGTAAATGCGAGAATGGGCGAGTGCACCGGGCGCAACGCGGCGAGGCCTTGTGCAACGAAGCCGTGACGGGTGAACGCGAGCAGCCGTGAGCGCGGAAGCTGGTTGGCTAGCACAACGGCGGAATGGAGCACCTTCATCCGATCGCCAGTGAACACGGCCGGCTCGCGCAGTTCGGGCGCCTCCTCGCGTTCGATGCGGCGGGAGACTTTGTCGAGCATTTGAACGCATTCCAGCGGGTAGCGGCCTACCGTAGTCTCGCCAGAGAGCATCACGCAGTCGGCCTGCTCATAAACGGCATTGGCTACGTCGGTCAGCTCGGCGCGGGTCGGCACAGGCTGGGTGATCATGCTCTCGAGCATGTGCGTGGCGACGATGACAGGGCGGCCTTGAGCGATGCACGCGCGAACCGCGCGGTGTTGGATGACAGGCAACTCTTCGAATGGGCACTCAATGCCGAGGTCGCCGCGTGCGACCATGAGTGCATCAGTCGCCTGGATGATCTCGTCGAGATTGTCGATGGCGGTCTGATCCTCGATCTTAGCTATGATGCGGCACTTAGATTTTTTTTCGGCCAAAAACTCGCGGAGCTGCTCAATGTCCGCCGCCTCGCGCACGAAGGAGAGCGCAAGAAAATCAATTCCTGCCTCCAGCCCCACCGTGGCGTCCGCGCGATCCTTTGCCGTGAACGCGGGGAGGTTCACCTTCACTCCGGGCAGGTTGATGTGACGGCGGGAGGAGAGCTGTCCAGGGATGAGCACACGGCAGCGAATGTGGGCGTCGTGTTTTTCTAGGACCTCGAGGCGCAGCAGGCCATTGTCCACGAGCACGGTATCGCCAACGTGAACGTCGTTGACGAGACCCTGGTAGTTGACATCCACGGAGCGGACTTCTTCGGAGATCTCGCGCGCCGCACCGGGCTTGACGGTGAAGTCGAAGATTTCGCCTGGTTTCAGCTCGATGGGTGCGGCGAGGTCGCCGGTGCGGATCTCCGGCCCCTTGATGTCCATCATCACGGCGACATCGCGACCGACACGGGCCGAGACGGCGCGGATACGGCGAATGACGGCGCGAGTCCAATCGTGCGAAGCGTGCGCCATATTGAGGCGGACGACATCGGCGCCAGCGCGGAAGAGCTTCTCGAGCATCTCCTCGCTCTCGGTGGCGGGGCCGAGGGTAAAGATGATCTTAGTGCGGCGGAAGGAATCGGGCATAGGTGAGAGCCTGTCGCACATGCCGTGCCGGGCAAAGCAAAAAGCCGCTGTCGAGTGACAGCGGCTGGGAAACGGGCAGGAGGCCGCTGGACCCGCCGCGAAAGTAGCGTGAAGGAAAAGGAACGCCCAGCGGTCGCGCCCTTCCTTTTCAAGTGGCGAGTTTGGTGCGGCGGCGCTTCGCGTAGAGCACGACGGAACCGGCAAGCAAGGTGGCGAAGGCAGTGGTTTCAGCTGGCTCGGGGATGACGACAAAGCCGGCACCGGTGTCGCCGGCCAAGATAGCAGCCCCGGAAGACTCGTAGGCGAAGCTATGCACACTCAGGGTGGAGTTGCTGTTGAAAGTGACCATAAGCCAGCTGAAAACGATACTCGTGCCAGCACCATCGTCGGCATCAAACTTCAGCCCAAGAAGTCCCGCGGTTCCGGCGGCCCAGTTGGCGTCGTTGTTACCATTGTTGTTCAAGGCGGTGTTGGAACCCGTGAAACTGGAACCACTGTCAATA
>CAIQKQ010000260.1 GCA_903872425.1 uncultured Opitutia bacterium
CCGCAGAAGGCAGTTGTTTATCTCCGGGAAAAGCGTCTTTATCTCTGACCATGCCCGCCCAGCCGAAGAAAAAAACCGCGCCGTCGCCGCGCTCCGCCGCCACGCCCACGACCAAAGTTCCCGCTCCGCCCGCGCTGCTCGTCGAGATCGTGCGCGCGCTCGACGCCAAAAAGGCCGAGGACCTGTGCGTGCTACACGTGGCCGCGCAGTCCACCATCACCGACTGGCTGGTGCTGGCCACGGGCGGCTCCGAGCCGCATCTGCGCGCACTCCGCATCGAGGCGGAACGTGTGCTCGACACTGCCCGTGCGCCTATCGCTGGCACGGACGGCGGCGAGCCCGGCTCCGGCTGGACCGTCGTGGACGCCTATCAGATCATGGTGCATCTGCTCACGCCCGCGCAACGCGAGCACTATGCGCTTGAGCGCCTCTGGCGCGACGCCCGCGAGGTCGCAGTCCCGACCTTGCTCGCCCCGCCGGCCGCACCGCGCAAGCCGTCGGCCCGGCCCGCAAAAAAAATCGCACCGCCCGCCAAAGCGAAGGCCAAGCCTTCCGCAGCGAAAAAGAAAGCCGCCCCCTCCCGCCGGCCGAAAACCCGCTGACCCGCCTGCGTCAGGCCGAACTTTTCAATTGCCCCCAACGCCCATGAAAACCACCGCCTCAACCCGCCGCACCGCAGCCCTAGGCTTCACCTTGGTCGAGATCATGATCGTGGTGGTTATCATTGGCCTACTGGCCGCGATCGCCGTCCCCGCCTTCTAAAAGATTCGCGCCTCCACCCAGGACCGGGCCGTGGCCAACAATCTCCGCCAGCTCTCCCACAGCGCGGAGCAGTATTATAACGAGTTTGGCGTCAGCTCCGTCACCTCCGCCTCCCTCGTCGGAACCAATTCCTCCCAATACGTGAGGACGTTCAGCACGGTGGCCCAGGAAAGTTACACGGCGACCTTGCTGTCGGGCTCTCCACTCACGGCCAGCGGCATCGCCGGTACCCGGACGGTCACGATCCCGTGATTCGTCGCACGTGCCGCACCCGGCCAAGTTACCCCTCCCCTACCATGAAAGTACACCGTCTTCTGTCGCTCATTTTCTGTCTTCTCACCTGCGCGTGTGGCGCGCTGCAGCTCACTGCCGCCGACACACCCGCCATCGTCTCCGGCTCCCCGGCCACCGAGCCAGCACATCCGGCCCCCATCGCGCTCTGGTCCGGCGTCGCGCCCGGCTCGGAAGGCAAGCAGGCCGAGAAGGAGCAGGTCGTCCACAAACTCTGGGAAGGCATCCACTACATCAGCGTCACCAACATCCATACGCCCACGCTCACACCGTATCTGCCGGCGAAAGACAAAGCCACCGGCGCGGCCATCATCGTCGCGCCCGGCGGCGGGCACACCAACCTCGCGATTGACACCGAAGGGTACAACGTCGCTGCGTGGCTCGCCGACCACGGCATCGCCGCCTTCGTGCTGAAATACCGCCTCGCCAAGGCTCCTGGCTCGACCTACGCCGTCGAGAAAGAGTCGGCCGCCGACGCGCAGCGCGCGGTGCGCCTCGTCCGCAGCCGTGCTGCCGAGTGGGGCCTGCACGCCGACGCCGTGGGAGTGATGGGCTTCTCCGCCGGTGCAGAGGTCGTTGCCCGCGCCGCGATGGTCGCCGACCGGACCGACCGCGACGCCGCCGACCCCGTTGACCGGCTAAGTGAAAAACCCTCCTTCCAAGTTCTCGTCTATCCCGGCAATGC
>CAIQKQ010000261.1 GCA_903872425.1 uncultured Opitutia bacterium
CCTTCTCTTCTGGCCCTGAAAAGCGCGCCGTGACTTTCCCAATTACCCACCGAATGCCGCCGAGGCGGACCGCTGAGGAAGTGGCCGCGCAGGTAGCGCAACGGGAGGCGGTTTGTCGGGCGTGTGATTTCTTCGGGGCTGGTGATCGGTGCTGCCGCCCGTGCGACCTCTGCCCTGGAGCGGACAACCGAAAGACGCCGTGGCTACGGTTGCCGCGCTGCCCCGATAAACGCTGGCCCCACCTTCCATGACCGAACCCAAGCAAGGAACCATATGGCAAATGCAAGTCTCGGCGGTACAAGTCGAAGTTCTCCACGCGGGCTACATCCGAAACGGAGTGGCGCGGGAAACGAAGATCCCGGCCGTTACCTACCGAAGCGCCCACGACAACGAGACAACCACCCGACCCCGAGCGGAGTTCCTGCGGCTTTTCCGGCCGTTGTAAGGACGTGGGAGCGGGTGATAGCGGTCGGGTGCAGTCATGGCACCTTTGCCAACAAAGACGCGCTGCGGGCCGTCCTGCGCTTCCGTGACACCTGGAAGCCGAAGCATCGAATCCACCTAGGCGATGCCTTTGACTCGACCGCGTTCCGCACGGGAGCCATCAAAGGCGATTCCGATTGCACCGAGTCAATTGGCTCCGACATCACCCACGGCTCAAAGTTCTTGCGGGAGTACAAACCCACGGTGTTTTGCGTCGGCAACCACGAACACCGCCTGGTGAAGCTCGCCGAGCACTACAACGAGATAATCAGCATGGCCGCTGCGGCGACGCTGGGGCAGATGATGGACGCGGTGGACGGCGCAAAGCTCGTTGAGTACACCGTCCACGCGAACGGCTGGCATCGGCTTGGCGGCTTCGTCTGGGGTCACGGCCACCTTTACGGCGAGAACTACCTGCGGGACAGCGCCGAGACTTGGGGCAACTGCGTTGTCGCGCACGCTCACCGGGCCGGCATGGCGAAGGGCAGGCGCTCCGACAACCCGACCGCCTTTGGGACGGGGACGCTAGCCGACATCCCGGCGATGGGCTACGCGAGCGGGCGACGGGCTACCCTCGCTTGGTCGCACGGCGTCGTCTGGGGCGAGGTGTGCGGCGACAAAGCCGCCCTGCGCGTCCACGAATGGCCAGCCGGCGAAACGGAATGGAGGTTGCCGCTGTGAACGCCGAGCTGAAGCGGCTACTAGAGCGCATGGCAGCCGGCGAGGAGGAGGTTCCCAAGGGATTTCACAGCACCAAGGAGCTAGCCGCCGCGTGGGGGATTAGCCGCGTTCGGGCATCGGATGTTTTGAACCGGGCCGTTGAACAAGGGCTTTTTGAGACGAGTACGATTCTCCGCCGCAGAGGCAACAAAACCCACCACGTCAAATACTACCGGGAAAAGTGAACTGCCGAGGATTACTCGGTAGTTTAGCTGTCAAGGAATCCTTGACAGGTGTAACTGAAAGATGGATGCACCACACATGGGTTTAATCCCTGTCAGGTTCACCTGAAGTGTTGGTGTAATTCCAACCACCGAGCCCGTCACGCTTCCCGAAGATCAGCGCACCCCGGCGGGCCTTTTCATTTCCCCCACCGCTTCCGGTTCATCGCTGCCATGTGCTCAGGGTTCGACCGCCGCCAGTGCGCGAGACGCTTCCCGGCCGTCTCGGCGTAATCGGCGGTTGGGTCGGGCAGGATCGCGAAGATCGCTTCCGCCTCGGCCTTCGACATCAAATCTCGGTAGCTCGCGTGGAGTTCCTGCGCTGAGTGCCCAGCCTGCGCGACGGTCAAAGCCTCGCCGTGCAAGACGTAGTGGGCTGAGACGAAGGTGTGACGCATCACGTCATGCTCGCGCGCCGTGTAACCGGCCGCCCGGCGCACCTTGAGCCATCGGCGCGGAGCGTCCGGGGGGCAGAGCGTAACCTTGAGCGCGGACCACTTCGCCAACCACGCCGCCAACGCCGGGCAAATGGTCACATCCCGCCGCCGTCGCGTTTTGTTCCAATTGCCGATGCGGATCACACCTTCACGGATGCCGTCAGCGGGAAGCCGCGCCATCTCACTTTCGGGGCGTAGTCCAGCGAAGTAGCCAATCGCCCCATAGCCAACCATCTCGGGGTCGGTGCGCTCGGCGGTGCGCAGAATTCGCACCACGTCAGCCGCCCGGTGGATGATCGGCGTTTTGCCATCGAGCACGGGGCGCGGTACGCCGTCGCATGGGTTGGCCCGCAGATGCCCCAGCGACACCGCCCACCCGAACCACGTCGATAGGTTAATCAGCATCGAGCGGTGACGCCACGCCGAGAGGGCTGGGTCGGCGATGGCCGCTTGAACGTCAGCCGGCCGGATGAGGTTCGCGGGTGTGGCCTCTCGACCCCGGCAGAAAATATTGGTTGAGGACTCAAGGGAGAGCAGGGACTTCGGGCGGAGTCGTTGCGCGCGCTTTGCCGCCATGAACAGCTCCCGAAGCTTACCCAATGGCAGGGAAGGGCCAGCCGTGGCGCGGGTTGCCTCTATGGCAGCGCAGGCATCGGAAAGGGTATATCCGCCAGCCTCCGAGCGCCGTAGCGCCTCAAGCATCGCGGCGCGCTGCTGTGGTGAGCACGCCAGCACCTTCGGCCCGGTGCCGTCCGCATCCTTCTCTAGCTCGTTCCCGAAAGCCTCCGCCTTATCCTTGGTTGTGAAAAACTTCCGGCGCTCCTTTCCGTCCACCCGGTAAGCCACGCGCCAACGCTTTTGGCCATGTTTCAGGATGGAGGAGATTGTCACGGTGCGTTTCGGTGCGATTTTGGACCGGTCAAAACCGGGCTAGATCGGAAAGTTTCGGGTGTGGATCGGGTTTTGAAGCTCACCGATTCTCCGTGGTTTGCTCAAAGAAACCGTGTTTCCTGAGCAAAACCACCCGTTTTTCGTTGGTGCGCACGGCAGGACTCGAAGGAGCGGGGAATC
>CAIQKQ010000262.1 GCA_903872425.1 uncultured Opitutia bacterium
AGACCAAACAGTGGACGACCTTCGCTGAGGGGCTGCACACCCCGCTCGGCCTGCTTCCGCTCAGCAACCGAGAACTGCTCGTCATGCAGATGCCCGAGCTTACGCGCCTCGTCGACACCGACGGCGACGGCAAGGCCGACCAGTTCCGGACTGTGTCAGACCAGTTCGGACTTTCGACCAATTACTCCGAATTCGCCTTCGGCCCAGTAAAAGACGCCCGGGGTAATTTATATTACAGCCTGGGTACCGGCTCGAACCAAGCGCGGCCCATGACGCTCACGACTGAGGTACGCGGTTTCTTCAATCCGCTTGGCGCAGTGAGCCGCATGACTTCGCCCGTACCCTATCGCGGCTGGATCATGCAGGTCACGCCCGACGGCAAGACTATCCCCTACGCCACGGGCCTGCGCGAGCCCAACGGCCTCGGGCTCGACCCGCAGGGGCGGCTCTTCTCGATTGACAACCAAGGTGATTGGGTCGGCGCAAGCGCGCTCTACCGGATCGAGCAAGATCATTTCTACGGCCACGCACCCGACCTTCTGTGGCGCGCAGATTTTCAAGGCGGGCGCGACCCCATCAACACGCCAGTCGAGGAACTCGATGCGCTCCGCACACGCGCCGCCGTGGTGTTCCCCTATGGCGACATGTCGAACTCTCCTACCCAGCCGCTGTGGGACGAAACGAGTGGCAAGTTTGGGCCGTTCACTGGGCAGGCTTTTCTGGGCGAGATGAACCAGCGCTACCTCATGCGCGTGATGCTGGAGGACGTGGACGGTGTCACCCAAGGCGCGGTCGCGACCTTTCTCAACGATCCCGCCAACCCCAAACTCCATCGCGGCAACAACCGCCTCGCGTTTGACGCCGCCGGTGGACTCTGGGTCGGCCAGACGTTTCACGAGGCTTGGACCGGCGAGGATGGCCTCCAGCGTGTGACCTGGAAAGGCATCGTGCCGCTGGACGTGTCAGCCATGAAACTGACTGAGGATGGCTTCGAGCTGACCTTTACCCGCCCTGTCAACTCCGCTGTCGCCAGCAACCCCGCCAGCTACGCGATGAAGACCTATTTTTACAACTACCACGAAAAATACGGCTCCGACAAATACGACAACCATCCCATGCCCATCACCTCGGCCGTTGTCTCCACTGACCATCTCCGCGTAACGCTCCATTTCGACGGCCTTGAGGCCTGGCGACTGTATGACCTGACGCTCAATGGCTTCGTGAGCGACGACGGCCAACACGAATTGCTCAGCCCATGGGTCGTCTACACTGCGAACCATCTGCGGCACAACACGCCACCACCCCGCGCGCCGCTGGCGCGCGATCTCCCCAACGGCGAACGGAAACCCGCTCAATACCCAACACCCGATCGCAGCTCCGCTGGCATCAAGGCCGTCGGAGGCCCGCAAAGTTTCAAGCCGCTGCCGCAAAATTGAGCTCAGCCGACGAGCGTGAGCACTGCTATCTCGGTCCAGCCGCTTCCACTTGAGGTCCGCATCTGTCCGACCGACGTCCTATGATTTAGCCGGTTGGCGCAGCAGCTCACGGCGCAGCCAATCGAGCGCAGCATTCACGGCTCGCTGCCGCGCCGCGCTGCGGGCGCCGGGGTGTGCAATTCGTTTCGACCAGGTGCCGTGAGGCGCGTGTAATGCGAGGAAGGTCGCGCCCACCGGATTCTCCAGTGCGGCCGCGGCCGTGCCACCGTTGTCCGTCACTATCGTCGCGCTCTAAGTGGCCGGCTTGTCTGCGTCGCTTGGCGCCGGCCGGCCGGCCAACGGTGCTGCGCTGCCATCGGTTGCGCTGCCGGTGATTGCCAGAGCATAGTCTGCGCCGAAAGTTTCCGCCGCGCCCATCGCGAGTGCGACTGCACACTCAGCACTTACCGCGCCGTGCTGTTTCAGCAGGCACTCGGGCACGTTGAGCAGCGTAATCTTGGCCTCATTGGCACAGCATACGACGCCACCGGCAAAAAATTTGCACGCGCCGCATTGCTCGTTGAGCGCCGCCGCCAGCAGGCCGCCGGTCGCAGCCTCGGCCACGGCGAGCTTTTTGTCCCGGCCCCGCAGGAGGTCACCGACGACTTTGGCGAGCGAGTCTTGGCCGTGGCATACAAAGTCCTCACCGAGTAGCCGGGCACAGCCGTCGGCCAACTGCCTGAGCCGCGGGAGATCGAGCTGGCCGTCGGGCGAACTCAGGCGCACATCCACCGCGCCGAGGTGTGCGCAAAAGGCCACGACGAGCGCATCGCCGTAGGGGTCGAAGAGCGGCTGCAGCTTGGTCTCCAAGAGCGACTCGCCGATGCCCGCCGTGCGAATCTGAACATATGTCTCACGCAGCGCGAGAAGACCAAGCGCGGCGAGCCTCGGCAGCACCTGACCGGCGAACATCGGCTGCAACTCGTTCGGCGGGCCAGGCAGCATCACTAACACCTTATGATCGCGCGCAAGCCAGAGGCCAGGCGCGGTGCCGTGGGCGTTGGGCAGCGCTTCCCCGCGCGCAAACTTCATCGCCTGCTTGCGGTTGTTGGGCGTCATCAACCGGCCGGAACGCGCAAACCGCTCTGCGATGGCGTGTTCAATGGCAGGGTCGAAAACCAGCTCCTCGCCGAGCACGCTGGCCACGGCCTCGCGCGTGCGATCGTCACACGTCGGCCCAAGGCCGCCAGTAATGAGCACCACGTCGGCGCGCGCCCAGCTCGCGCTCACCTCAGCCGCGATGCTGTCGGCGGCGTCACCTACGGTGACATTGCGGGCCAGCGTCACGCCATGCCGCGCCAGCTCGGCGCCGATATGGCCGAGATGGGTATTGGCCGTCAGTCCGAGCAGCAACTCGTCGCCGAGCGTGAGCAGCTCGAAACGCGGCGTGGCGCGAGCGGCGGTGTTGGTGGGGGCGGAAACCATGCTTGTTGTAATAGCCTACCTTGAGGCAATCTCGGCAAAATGCCAGCCGACGATCCCGTCAATCTCAAGGCCAAGGTTCGCGCCCTGCCCGACAGCCCCGGTGTCTACCTGATGAAGGACCGCCTCGGCCGCATCATCTACGTCGGTAAGGCGAAGTCGTTGAAGAAACGCGTCTCCTCCTATTTTCAGCGCGGCCGGGCGCGGGCCGTCGCACAGCCAAAAATCCGAGCGCTCCTCAGCCTGATCGCCGATTTCGACATCCATCAGGTAAAATCCGAGCCCGAGGCACTACTTCTCGAGGGCAAGCTCATCAAGCAGTGGCGCCCGCGCTACAACACCGACTTCACCGACGACAAACGTTTCCTCCTTGTGCGTGTGGACGAGGCCGAAGAACTGCCGCGTTTCCGCCTCACGCGCTTTCGTAAGGAGGACCGCTCGCGCTATTTCGGACCATTCGCGCATAGCGGCCTCCTACGGAAGACGCTCGCCCAGATGCGCCGTCAATTCGGCGTGCTCCTCGCCGATGCCACACCGACGCACCTCCCGGATGGCACCTGGAAACTTTACGACGATGTGCGCGAGGAAATTTATGGTGGTGAGCATACAGTGACAGCAGAATCCTACCGCGCGCGCGTGACTGCTGCGTGCGAATTTCTCGAGGGCAAGTCCCGCGAGTGGCTCGCCGCACTCCGCGCCGAGATGACCGCCGCCGCCGAAAAACAATTCTTTGAGAAGGCCGCCGAGCTGCGGGACGTGGTATTCGCCCTTGAGGAAACGCTCCGTAAGACACGCCGCTTCGAGCGCGGCGACCCCACACGACCCGCGCGCGACGAGGAGGCGTTGCGCGCGCTCGCGGAGGCGCTCGGCCTACCTGCGCCGCCCCGCACGATGGAGTGCTTCGACATCTCGCACATCAGCGGCACGTTTGTCGTCGCCTCGATGGTGCGCTTCACCGACGGCCGCCCCGACAAGGCCCAGTATCGCCGCTTCGAGATCAAGCGCTTCGTCGGCAATGACGACTACCGCGCGATGGAGGAGGTCGTGGGCCGCCGCTACCGTCGGCTCGCTGACGAGCGGAAACCTTTTCCCGACCTAGTTGTGATCGATGGCGGCCGCGGCCAGCTGGGCGCGGCGCTCAAGGCGTTCTTCGCACTCGACCTCAACCCTCCACCGCTTATCGGCCTCGCCAAAAAAAAGGAGACGGTTGTCTTTCCCGACGCACGTGTGCCGATCAACCTACCGCTTACGCACCCCGGCTTACGCCTTCTCCAGCGCCTACGCGACGAGGCGCACCGTTTCGCCAACAATTACAACGCCGACCTGCGCTCGCGCAAAATCCGCGAAAGTGTACTCGACAACTTTCCCGGCCTTGGCCCGAAACGCCGTGCCGCGCTTCTGATACATTTCGGCTCGCTGGAAAAACTTCGCGCCGCCAGCGCGGAGGAAATCGCCGAAGCCCCGGGCCTCGGTCCCAAACGGGCGGCGGAGCTGTGGGCGTTTCTGGCAGAAAAAACCATCACCCCTGACGTAGGGCAGGCAGGATGACCGCGTAACGTCGGCCTGCAGCTCGTTCCATAGGGTCGACCCTGCCACTAAGTGCTCACTTCCACGCCCAGAGCCGCGCCACTGTACCCGCCGTCACCTCGGTCGCTCCGGGGGGCAGCTCGACAAAGCCATCGGTGCCGACCAGCTCGGCGAAGTCGCCTGATGTATTGCACGCGACAGCGTGCGCCGTGCGGCGGCCGTCGGGCGTCGCGATGAGCCGCACGGCGTTGAGGCGCGTGAGCGTCGGGTGACCGGGGGTGGTGTTGGCCAGCGGCACCCAGTCGGGGTACGCGAGCTCGACGCCGAGCATTTTCTCCAGCGCGGGCACGACATAGCGACGGTAGCACACGCTAGCCGAAACCGGGTTACCCGGTAGCGCGAAGACCGGCGCGCGGCGCGGCGTCACGCCAAACCAGAACGGTTTACCCGGCCGCTGAGCCACGCCCGCAATCTTTTTCTCTACGCCCAGCGCCGCTAACGCGGCCGGCACAAAGTCAAACTTGCCCTTCGACACACCGCCGGTGAGCAGCACCACGTCGAACTCCGCCACGATCCGCCGCAGCCCGGCCTCGACCTCAGTGCGCTCGTCGCGCAGATGAAAACACTCCACCCGTGCCGCCAGCTCGCCGCCGAGCAACGCAGCTCGCAATGCGACATCGTTGGAGCGGCGGATTTGGTGCGGCTCGACCGCAGGCGCGTCCACCTCGACCAGTTCGTCGCCCGTCGCCACCACCGCGACGCTTGGCCGCATCCCCACGCTCAATTGAGCGTCGCCACACGCCGCCGCGACCGCCACCTCGCGCTCCGTGAGACGCACGCCCGCCGCCACGAGCACCGCTCCCTTCGCGCCGTCTGATCCGCGCGCGTGCACGCTACGGCCGGGCGCGAGCGAGGCGTCGTTGGCGATGGTGACAAATTCCCCGTCACGCGCCGTCTCTTCGTAAGGCACGAAGCAGTCAGCCCCCGCGGGCAGCACGGCGCCGGTAGCGATCTCGACGCACTCGTCGTCGGCACGTAAGGTGAGTGGCCCCATTCCGGCGGCTTGCATGCCAGTGACGCGGAAGCGACGCGTACCGGCGGCCCACGCGGCGGAACGCAGCGCAAAGCCGTCCATCGTCACGCGGTCAAATGGCGGCAGCTCGCGGTCGGCCACGATAGGCGCACGCAGCACACGCCCGTGCGCCGCTGCGAGCGGGCAATGCTCGGCAGGGAGAGTGAAAATGTTTTCGAGCACGATGCGCTCGGCATCGGCGGGGGACGGCAGCATAAGGATTGGGCGGTGGCGGAATAAAATGGGCAGGTCGGCGCATGGAGACCAGCGCACATTTTCGTTTTGATGGGTATGGGACCTTGAGATCGTAGGTGGAGCGCGTTGACCTCAACGCGCTTTGGAGTGGTTACTCTCAAACCAGCGCATTGGGGGCTACCGAGCCGAAGGCGACGGCAAACATGCGCTCCACCCTCGGCAACCCGGAACGCCGCACCCAACGGACGCGCCTTACTCTTTCCGTTGGGACGCCGTCTTTAGCTCGCACTCGTCACGACTGACGAAATGGAACACGCTCTGTCATCGAGTTTGGAACGACATTTCGACCGACAAATGAACTCAAGAATGACCGCTGCATGAGAGTTGGTTTTCCCGCCCGCCTGTGCTTCTGTCCGCTTCTACCATGAGCGACCTCCGCGACCAATTCCAACGCCCGCTGCGCGATCTGCGCATTTCGGTCACGGATCGCTGCAATTTCCGCTGCCCTTACTGCATGCCAGCGGAGGTGTTTGGACCGGGTTACGCGTTCCTTAAAGACCCGCAAATGATGACTCTACCCGAGATTACGCGCATCGCGGGGGCGTTTGTTGCGCTGGGTGTGCAAAAAATCCGGCTCACTGGCGGCGAGCCGTTGCTGCGCGCCGACGTGCCGGAACTGGTGCGCGCGCTCAAACAAGAGCTGCGTGTGCCCGATGTGGCGCTGACGACCAACGGCTGGCTACTCGAAAAGCGCGCGTCGGAGCTGCGCGCCGCCGGCCTCGACCGCGTCAACGTTTCGCTCGACTCGCTCAACCCCGCGACGGCGGGCAAGATGAATGGTCTCGGCTTCTCCACCGACCGCGTGCTGCGCGGCATCGCAGCGGCAAGCGCGGCGGGGCTGCCGGTAAAGCTCAACATGGTTGTGCAACGCGGCGTGAACGACGGTGAGATTTTGGCGCTGGCGGAGTTCGCTCGCGCGCGTCGGCACACGCTGCGGTTTATCGAATTCATGGATGTGGGCAATACCAACCACTGGTCGGCCGCACAGGTGGTACCTGCGCGCGAAATTGTGGAGCGTGTGGGCGCGAAGTGGCCGCTGGAGCCGGCCGGCCCGGCGTATCGCGGTGAAGTGGCGGCGCGCTACCGCTACAGCGACGGACGCGGCGAGATCGGGCTGATCTCGTCGGTCACGGAGCCGTTTTGTGCGGACTGCCACCGCGCACGCCTCTCGGCGGACGGGAAAGTCTACACCTGCCTATTCACCGCGCTGGGCTGGGATGTGCTCGGCGCGCTGCGTGCCGGCGCGGACGATCCGGAGCTGGCGCGCTACATCGGCCGCATATGGGGCGGCCGGCTCGATCGCTACAGCGACGAGCGCGCCGGCCTGCTCGCGCGCGGCGAGCTGCGAGCGAAGGTGGAAATGAGCTACATCGGAG
>CAIQKQ010000263.1 GCA_903872425.1 uncultured Opitutia bacterium
ACCGAAATCGGAGTCCGTGAAGCCGTCTACGACCGCATCGGACTCCACGTGACGGTAGCCGAGGCTGACGCTCCAGTCACCGCGCTTGGCGAGAGCGGCGTGGCCGATTTTCACTCCGAGTGTCCATGCGGTGTCGCCACCCACGAACTTGCCCGGTCCCCCAGAACCGAGGTTGTTGACGGCCTTGGTCGCGATGGCGGCACGGTCAAGGGCGAGATTCTTGATGAAGTCGCCCGTCAGCGAGACCTGTACGGGTGCGTAACGATTGAAGTCGAGGCGCATTGTGAGCGCGAGATCCTGAAACGGCGTGGCAAGGCCAAAATATTGGAACTGGTTAGTGGTGCCAAAGCCATTGAGAGCACTCGGCGTGATGTTGCGGAGCGCCATGTAGGTGTTGCCTTTTTGGGCGAATGAAGGCCGGGTGCCATCTGTGTCGCCTTGGTCGGCAGCCGTGAGTGGCGTAAACGGTGAGGACAATTTTCCCTCGATGCCCATGAAATCGTAGTAGGCGAGGCCGACTTTGAGACTCGTGTCTTTCGTCGCCTTCCAATCCGCGCCAATTTGTGCCGCATAGAGCCACTTGTCGGTACTTTTGAATTTTGCCGGCTGGATGCTGGCGAAGTTGAGGTCGGTGTTGAACACGGGGAACGCGCCGGCCGTGGCAAACACCGTCACCGCGCCGGAGAAATCGCGGCGCGCTTGCCCCGCGAAGCCATCGAAGCCAAGATCGTCATCCCACATCAGCTCAGTCGAAAAAAACGGATTCTCAAAGCGGCCAAACAGCGCGGTGTAGCCAGTGGTCGCGTCGCTGCTCTGGTATTTGAGAAACGCACGGTCGAGCCAGATGGCGTATTTGCTGAACTGGCCCCCGGTCGTGCCAAAGGACTGGTTGGCCGAAACCGGCGAGCTGCTGTCGCCAGTCGCGAGGCGGAAGCCGGAGGTAAAGCCGTCGTCGAGCTGAACCTCGCCGGCGAGCCGGAAGCGAAGCCGCTCGCGAGTGCGGTCCTGATCCACATTGAGCTGCGGTGAAAATACAGTGCCGGTCGTGTCGAACGGATTGCCGGTGTTGATGGCATTGAAATTCGGGAACGCGCCGGTGTTGTCGTTGCCCGAGGGGAAATAGAGCCCCTCGTGCCGTACGCGCACGTCACCCGTGAGCCGCAGGCGCGCGACCCAGTCGGGTACGCTGCGCGGGTCAGCCCAGCGCTCTTCGCGGGCCTGCGCCATGACCTCGGCCTTGATCTGGTCGCGAATTTGCGTTCGCACGATCTCGGGAACGTAGGTCACACGCACGGTGCCCTCTGGCGCGGGCGCGGGCGTGGCCGCCACCGGAGCGGAAGCGGGCGCGCCGGCTTGCTGCGCGGCGAGCGCTTGTGCAACCGCGAGTTTGATGGCCTCAGACTGCGCGACGGCGGCCTGCTGCTGCGCTGCGGCCGCGTCGGCCTCGGCCTGGCGGATCAGCTCGGCAGCGTCGGCGGCCGAGAGGAGATTGCGCTCGACCATGCGATTGATGAGATTGACGGTGACATTGGCCGAGCGGACCGCCGGGGCGTCAGCCGCGAGCGCGGACCACGCGGCGGCGGCGAGCAGCGGCGCGAGCAAGAACGGACGCGGGGAAATTTTTCGGTGGGACAATGGGAGGCGGAGTTGCATTGGCGAAATTTTTGGTGGTTCAGTTGGGCCGGCGGGCGGTGAAGCGCATGACCATCGGCTGCGGCATATCGGCGGGTGGCGGCGACTGGAGTTGGAGGCCAGGGAGAATTTCCCGGGCAATGGCGGCGTCCACTTTGGGGTCACCCGTCGTGCCGCCGAGGGTGGCGCGGGTGACGCGGCCGGCGACATCGGCCCAAACACGCACATCGAGGCGGAAGCTGGCGTTGCGGGTTAGGGAATTTTTGCGGAGCGCGTCGCTGATGGTCGCTTGCACCTGCGCAGCATACCAGCCGAAGGGGCTGCGGGGCTTGGCCACGCTGCCAATAGTCGTGCCGCTGCCGCTGGCCTGCCGCACGCCAAAATCAGGGCCACCCTCGCCTTTGATGGCCGTGCTCACGCCGGCATCAGGAGGCGGCGCGGCATCGGGCGGCGGCTCTTCATCCAACGGTGTTTGCTCAAGCAATTTTTCCTCCTGCACCTGTGGCGGGGGCGGCGGCGGAGGCGGCGGAGGCGGAGGGGGCGGAGGCAGATTGACCATCGTGAGCACCTGCTCCTTGGTCGGCGGTGGGCCTTTGCGCGTGGCGAGCTGGCGGATAACTACGCCGGCAACGACGGCCACGACCGCGCCCACGACCATGAGCCACCAGAAGCGCTGGAAAAATCCGCGCCCGTCGTGCTCATCGTCCTGGTCGTGTTGGCTCATGGCGATTGGAGGGTCACTGGCCGGGAGCCTTAGTCGTCGCGAGTCCAACCTGCGTGATGCCGAGGTTGCCGAGGACACTGAGCACATCCATCACGCCCTGATATTGCGTGAGGCCCGCACCTTTCACGACGACGGGAAATTCCGGCGTCTGTGCTTTCTGCGCGGCGAGGCGCTGCTCGAGCTCGGCGAGCGTGACTGGGATGGTGTCGAGCACGATGGTGCCGTCCTCCTTAAT